>JAKSPJ010000004.1 GCA_024404915.1 Oscillospiraceae bacterium | reverse complement strand
TTACATAGATTATTTTTGTTTTTTCTACTGTCTACTTGACAGGGGGCGGGTCATTCCGGGCCTCTGTTTTTTTGATTATTCAGCAGGAGTATTCGGATTCTTTGTGATTGTCTGCCAGTTCTGATCAGTATTATGGTTCATAGTAACTTCCAGATAGTGAACCAGAATGTACTGTGCATCCAATGCACCAATGGTACCGTCCAGGTCAACATCAGCAATTTTCTGCTGTGCAGGTGTCAGCAGAGTGGATACGCCATCATGTGCAAGTGCATCAACATAGAAGCTCAGAGTTGCCTGTGCATCCAGTGAGTCAACCACACCACTGCTGTCAACGTCACCGAAAAGGCTGTTGACACTGACAGCCGCTGTGTACTCTGTGCCGTTGTTGGTTGCTGTGATTGTTGCTGTACCGGAACCTGTTGCTGTAACAAAGCCATTTGCATCGACTGTTGCAACAGAAGGATCAGAGGAAGACCAGGCAACAGCACCGGGAGCATTAAAGAGGTTCAGGCTGGCAGTTTCGCCAATCTCAGAAATATACAGTGTTGTGTGGTTCAGTGCTGTCTTGCTGTCAGATACAACAGTAATGGAGCCGTCATAACGCTTCGGGAAAATTTCCTTGTCTCTGTCAACGGTCTTCTGATGATAGCCCTCTCCATCCGGGTAGAAACCGACATTGTATGTGGTGCCTTCAGCAGCATCTGTCGGGATAGTGAACTCCAGAATTGTGAGAATGCTTCCATTATCTGCAACCAGATTTTCAGCACCTGCAAAAGCATAAGTAGCCGGATAGTTTTCTTCGTTGAACTCCGGTGCATTCATGTATGCATAATTGTTGTCCGGGTCAATCATCTGCTTCAGAGTCAGTGCCTTATCATAGGAGAAGAATGCCTGCAGGCCTGCTGTGCCCGGGTCATTATAGATGTAAACCGGCACTTCAACAGTGGAGCCTGGAGCACCGCTGACATCACCGACGATATAGTACAAATCGGTGGTATCCATTGCGTAATCCTTTTCCCATGCCGGATCAGCTTTGGTTTCCTCTACCTTAATGGTCAGCGGAATGGAGTTGAACTGCAAATCACGGGTCTGCTGGTCTTCTGCCTGTGTGCAGGAGGACTTGGATTCTTTAGCGGAGCCGCCTAACTGGAAGGAGTCTGTGCGGACATCCAGCTTGTATTCACCGGCAGGTGTACCCTGGGGTACAACCAGCTGCGCAGTTGCAAATGCTGCATCGTATGCCCATGATACGGCAGAATCCCATGCACTGGTACCATCTTCAAAAGCAGAAATGCCATTGATCATTTCCAGACCGGTGGACCAGATCATATTCATCTTGTCAGCATTGAAAATATTGGGCAGTACATTTTCAAGCTCTGTAAAACAGAAAGGATCTGCAAAATCGCCTTCAGAGAAGTAGAAACCGTAGTTGTTGAATGTGCCGTCTTCAGATACTTCGCCGTCATTAATCTGCAGTTTCAGGTGAATACCATTGACACCCGGATTTTCCGGAATGAACACATTCACAGGAACTGTGAAGTCGCCATTGGCAATCTGTTCTGCGGTAATGACAATTTCGTTGGATTCGCCGGAGCGAATATCGAATGTCAGTTCGGCATCTGCAGCAGAAGCCTGAAATGCTGCTGTGCCCAGCAAAGATGTTGCTGTGAGAGTGAGTGAGAGAATTGCTGACATTGCTTTTTTCATGTGCATATAACATCCTTCTTTCCTTGCGGCAGCCCGTACATTATAAGGTATGCAAGCTGTCATACCAGTTTATGCGGTTTTGCCTTTATTAATAATTATGTGTCACCGCAGAGAATCTGCGGTTTCATCCATGGAGTCATGGGATAACCCATAGGTCAGTGTCATCAGGCTGTCGGCCAGATGTACATTTTCAACCAGAACAGCATCATCCTCAAAATGCAGGTTACTGTGACTGAAATTCCAGAATGCCCGCACACCGAAAGAAACCAGTTTATTCGCCAGTTCAGCGGCAGCATTTTCGGGTACGCACAGAATGGCAAGCTCCGGGCTTTCCTGACGGCAAAAACCGGACAGCGTATCAGTATGATGCACCTGCATTCCTTCAATGTCACGACCCGCAACAAAGGGGTTGGAGTCGAACAGACCGATTAAATCACAGCCGCACTGGGAAAAATTGACATGGCTGGCAATGGCTCTTCCGAGGTTGCCAAGGCCAATCAGTATGGTTTTGCGGTGTGCGTGAATGCCGAGAATCTGCCCGATTTCATCACGCAATGCGCAGACGTTATAACCATAGCCCTGCTGTCCGAATCCGCCAAAGCAATTCAAATCCTGCCGAATCTGAGAAGCTGTCAGTCCCATCTGGCGTGACAGCTCCTTCGATGAGATTCGAATGGTGCCTTGTGCTGCTAGCTCGCCAAGAAAACGATGATAACGAGGAAGCCGTCGTATGACAGAAGGGGAAATCTCCTGTTTGGACATTTGCTTCTCCTTATAATCAGAGCAGTGCAGCCAGGCGGGTATTAATTGCCTCCAAAAATGCCTTGGAGCTGACCTTCTGCTTATTTTCCAGGGAGGAAAGTGCATACAAATCGCCGGTCATAACGCCTTCTTCGATGGTCTGGATGGTGGCTTTTTCCAGCTTGTCGGCAAATGCCATCAGCTCCGGTGTCCCATCCAGCTCGCCGCGCTTGCGCAGTGCACCGCTCCATGCGAAAATGGTTGCCACAGAGTTGGTGGATGTTTCTTCTCCCTGGAGGTGCTTATAATAATGACGCTGAACTGTGCCGTGTGCAGCTTCATATTCATACACGCCGCTGGGGGAAACCAGAACAGAGGTCATCATTGCCAGTGAGCCGTATGCGGTGGATACCATATCGGACATGACGTCGCCGTCATAGTTTTTGCATGCCCAGATATAACCGCCGTTGGAACGGATGACACGGGCAACTGCATCGTCAATCAGAGTATAGAAGAAGCTGATGCCTGCGGCTTCAAACTTTTCCTTGTACTCTGCTTCAAAGATCTCAGCAAAGATATCCTTGAAGCGGTGGTCATACTGCTTGGAAATGGTATCCTTTGCAGCAAACCAGAGGTCCTGTTTCATATCCAGTGCATAGTTAAAGCAGGATCTTGCAAAACCTGCAATGGAGTTGTCACGGTTATGAACACCCTGGATAATGCCGTCGTCCTTGAAATCGTGAATCAGCTGGCGGGTTTCATTGCCGTCCTTGTCTGTGACAACCAGCTCTGCCTTGCAGCCGCTCTGAACCTTCATCTCCGTATTCTTATAAATATCGCCGTATGCATGACGTGCAATGGTAATGGGCTTTGTCCATGTGGGAATATAGGGTGTGACGCCCTTCACCAGAATGGGAGTACGGAACACGGTGCCATCCAGAATTGCACGAATGGTGCCGTTAGGAGACTTCCACATTTCTGTCAGGTTGTATTCGGTCATACGGGAAGCATTCGGTGTGATGGTTGCACACTTGACGGCAACACCGTATTTTTTGGTTGCTTCAGCACTGTCAAAGGTCACCTGATCCTTGGTTTCCTCACGGTGTCTGAGTCCCAGATCGTAGTACTCTGTTTTCAAATCAACGTAAGGCGTAATCAGAATATCCTTGATCCACTGCCAAAGGATTCTGGTCATTTCATCGCCGTCCATCTCAACGAGGGGTGTTTTCATCTGAATCAGATTCATAAGAGTTACTCCTTTTTATTGTTGAATCAGTATCAGACTGCATTGCAGTGAAATACTGATTCAGGGTGTGCAAAAATGATTGATTGAAAATTGCCCGGATGCGGAAACAGCACGGGTGGAATCACAGCGCGGATGCTTCTTATTTCAAAGCCTCACGGGTGTAATCCAGAAGACCGCCTGCAAGCATAATATCCTTGGTTCTGCCTGTCAGTTCGCAGAGAACCGGAATTTCTGCGCCGTTTGTCTTGTTGACTACGGTCAGCTCTGTCTTTCCTTCCTCGACTGCTTTTCTGATGCCTGCCAGTTCCAGCTGATCGCCCTGTGCAATCTTGTCGTAGTCTGCTTCGTTTACGAATGTCAGGGGCAGAATGCCGGCATTGATCAGGTTTGCACGGTGAATACGTGCGAAGGACTTTACAAGAACAGCCTTTACGCCCAGGTACAGCGGAGCCAGTGCAGCATGCTCACGGGAAGAACCCTGACCATAGTTTGCACCGCCAACGATGATGCTCTTGCCCAGAGATTTTGCTCTTGCAGGGAAGCTTTCATCACACACGGCAAAGCAGTGCTCAGAAATCTTCGGAATATTGGAACGCAGCGGCAGAATCTTTGCGCCTGCCGGCATAATGTGGTCGGTAGTGATATTGTCGCCTACCTTCAGGGAAACAGCAGCATCAATGGTTTCCAGCAGCGGCTGTGTATCCGGATACGGCTTGATGTTGGGACCAAGCTGAATCGCAACGCTGTCCATATCTGCTTCCGCTGCAGGCAGTGTCACCATGTTGTCATTGACGGTGAACACATCCGGCAGCTTGAACTCAGGCATATCTCCAAGAGTACGGGGATCTGTCAGATAGCCTGTAATAGCGGATGCAGCAGCGGTCTCCGGGGATACCAGATAAATCTGACCGTCCTTTGTTCCGGATCTGCCTTCAAAGTTACGGTTGAAGGTACGCAGGGAGATACCTGCTGAATTCGGGGACTGACCCATGCCGATGCAGGGGCCGCATGCAGACTCCAGAATTCTTGCGCCTGCATCAATCATATCGCCCAGTGCGCCGTTAGCAGCAATCATATTCAGAACCTGCTTGGAGCCGGGAGCGATGGAAAGGGAAACGTCCGGGTGAACAGTCTTGCCCTTCAGAATATGGGCAACCTTCATCATATCCAGCAGAGAAGAGTTGGTGCAGGAACCGATACAGACCTGATCAATCTTCAGCTTGCCGATTTCGGATGTGGACTTGACATTATCAGGGGAGTGAGGGCAGGCAGCCAGCGGCTCCAGCTTGGAAAGGTCAATTTCAATGACCTCATCGTATACAGCGTCTTCGTCTGCTGCCAGAGGTGTCCAGACCTCCTCACGCTGCTGTGCCTTCAGGAAGGACTCTGTCATCTCATCAGAGGGGAAGATGGAAGAAGTTGCACCCAGTTCAGCACCCATGTTTGTGATGGTTGCACGCTCCGGGACAGTCAGTGTCTTCACACCTTCGCCTGTATATTCGATTACCTTGCCAACGCCGCCCTTAACGGTCATGCGGCGGAGTACTTCCAGGATAACGTCCTTTGCAGCAACCCAGGGGCTGAGCTTGCCGGACAGCTTCACGTTCACAACCTTCGGGCAAGTGATGTAATATGCACCGCCGCCCATTGCAACAGCCACATCCAGGCCGCCTGCACCGATGGCAAGCATGCCCAGGCCGCCGCCTGTAGGTGTGTGGGAATCGGAGCCAATCAGTGTTTTTCCGGGAATGCCGAAACGCTCCAGATGTACCTGGTGGCAGATGCCGTTGCCGGGACGGGAGAAGAACAGACCGTGCTTCTTTGCACAGCTTCCGATAAAGCGATGGTCGTCTGCATTTTCAAAACCGTTCTGAAGCGTATTGTGGTCGATGTAAGCAACAGAACGCTCTGTTCTGACGCGGGGCACGCCCATTGCCTCAAATTCAAGATATGCCATTGTGCCGGTCGCATCCTGTGTCAGTGTCTGGTCGATGCGGATACCGATTTCAGTACCGCGGACGAGTTCGCCTTCTACGAGATGTGCCGAGAGGATTTTTTCTGTCATGGTAAGACCCATAACCTGATCCCTGCCTTTCATATAGATTACTTCTATATTGTACACCTAAAGGGGCTGTTCTGTCAAGCGAAAAAAAGCATTTTTGACAAATTGTGCAGAACAACTGCCGGAATACTATCAAAAAAACATTTTATACGAAAGAATTTAGACATCGCAGCAAAAATGAATTGTAGGAAATGCTGAATAATTCACATATCACAAATTGTTCATAAAATGTTCATAAAATATTCATAGACAAAATGGGCAGAATGTGCTATAATTAAGAGACCGTTTACGCGGATTGGGGATTTAGCCTGCCATTGCAGGAGGTTTCACCTTCCTTAACCTGCGTTTATCGGATTAACTTTCAAGAAAGAGGTGAATGTAAAATGATGCGTAAGGAAGAGAAGACAGAGGTTATTCTTGCAAATGCAACTCACGAGGGCGATACCGGTTCTCCTGAAGTTCAGATTGCAATTCTGACCCGTCGTATCAACGACCTGAATGCTCACCTGAAGGAGCACAAGCAGGATCACCACTCTTACCGTGGCCTGCTGAAGATGGTTGGTCGCCGCCGTAACCTGCTCGCATACCTGAAGAAGAAGGATATCGAGCGTTACAGAGCAACAATCGATCGTCTTGGTCTGCGTAAGTAATGCACGCACAAAAGGAGGGGAGGGGGGCAACTCTCTCCTTTTCTTTTTATCCGTATGCAATCTGCGATGCTGTTGCCGGATTTAGCATGAAATCAGGCTGTTCGGATTACGGACCGTCTGACTTTGTGCTAACACCGACGGGAATGCAGAAGCAGATGAAAATAAATACATCGGCTGATGTAAAACAATTAGGAGGTAAGCTCATGTTTGAAAACCACAAGATTTTTAAAACTACTTTCTGCGGCCGTGAATTGAGCGTGGAAACCGGAAAAACATGTGAACTTTCCAATGGTTCATGTTGGGTTCGCTGCGGCGAAACCGTTGTTATGGCAAATGTTACTGCCAGCGAGAAACCTCGTGAGGGCGTTGATTTCTTCCCTCTTTCCGTGGATTATGAAGAGCGTCTTTATTCTGTAGGCAGAATTCCCGGAAGCTTCATGAAGCGTGAGGGAAAGCCCAGTGAGCACGCAATTCTCACATCCCGCTGCGTTGACCGCCCGATTCGTCCTCTGTTCCCGAAGGATATGCGGAATGATGTTGCAGTTGTTATGACCGTTCTTGCAGTGGACCAGGATGTTATGCCGGAAATCCTCGGCATGATCGGTACATCTGTTGCAATTGCAATTTCTGATATTCCGTGGAACGGCCCGATCGGCGGCGTGGAAGTCGGTCTCGTAAACGGCGAAATCATTCTGATGCCCACAAAGGAGCAGAGAGCAGTTTCTGATCTGAAGCTGACTGTTGCTGCAACTGCTGAGAAAATTGTTATGATTGAAGCAGGCGCAAACGAAGTTCCGGATGATCTGATGCTGGAGTGCATTCTGAAGGCACATGAGGAAATCAAGAAGCTTGTTTCCTTCATCTCCGAAATTCAGAAGGAAATCGGCAAGCCGAAGTTTGCTTTTGAGTCTCAGGAAGTTGACCACGAGCTCTTTGATGCAATTGCAGACTTTGCACGCAAGGATGTGGAGTTCGCTCTGGATACCAATGATAAGAATGTGCGTGAGGCAAGACTGTCTCCGATTAAGAATGCAATTCACGAGAAATTTGATGCAGAAAATGAAAACCGCATCGGCATGATTGATGAATGCATCTACAAGCTGCAGAAGACAATCGTCCGTGAGTGGCTGTATCAGGGCAAGCGTGTGGATGGCCGTAAGATTGATGAGATTCGTCCGCTGGCTTCTGAAGTCGGCCTTCTGCCCCGTGTACACGGTTCCGGCCTGTTCACCAGAGGTCAGACACAGGTTCTCACTATTGCAACACTTGGCCCGATCTCTGATGCACAGCGTATCGATGGCCTGGATGAGAACGAAGAGACAAAGAGATATATGCATCAGTACAATTTCCCGTCCTATTCTGTTGGCGAGACGAAACCCAGCAGAGGTCCGGGACGCCGTGAAATCGGTCACGGTGCGCTTGCAGAAAAGGCTCTTGTTCCGGTGCTTCCGCCGGTGGAAGAATTCCCCTACGCAATGCGTCTGGTTTCCGAAGTACTCAGCTCCAATGGCTCCACTTCTCAGGGCTCCATCTGCGGCTCAACTCTGGCACTGATGGATGCCGGCGTTCCGATTAAGGCACCGGTTGCGGGCATTTCCTGTGGCCTGATTACAAAGCCGGATTCCGATGAATTCATGACAATGGTTGATATCCAGGGTCTCGAAGATTTCTTCGGCGATATGGACTTCAAGGTTGGCGGTACTCATAAGGGTATCACAGCAATCCAGGTTGATATCAAGGTGGATGGACTGACACCTGCAATTATCAAAGAGGCATTCGAAAAGACACATAAAGCTCGTCTGTATATTCTGGATGAGATTATGCTCAAGGCAATTGAAGCTCCTCGTGAGAACGTCAGCACATATGCTCCGAAGATGCTCCAGACCAGAGTACCGGTTGACAAGATCCGTGAGGTAATTGGCTCCGGCGGCAAGGTTATCCAGAAGATTTCTGCTGAATGTGATGTTAAGATTGATATCAACGAAGACGGCAGCGTGTTTGTTTCCGGTGTTGATCTTGCAAATACAAAGAAGGCAATTCAGATTGTGGATACCATTGCAAATGGTCCGGAAATCGGCGCAATCTATAAGGGCAAGGTAACAGGCATTCAGGCATTCGGTGCTTTCGTTGAGATCGTTCCGGGCAAGGAAGGTCTTGTACATATTTCCAAGCTGGACAAACAGCGTGTCGAGAAGACGGAAGATGTTGTTTCTCTGGGCGATGAAATTGTTGTCAAGGTTATCGAGATTGATGAGGTCAAGGGTAAGATTTCTCTCTCCCGAAAGGACGCTCTGGCAGAACTGGAATCCAGAAAGCAGCTGGGCTGATATGAAAATTTGGCGGAGCAGGCGGAAATGTCTGCTCCGCTTTTCGCTGCAGGAGATAATTATTTCTATATCATGCCTCCTCTTGATAGGGTATAATATATAGTATAATAGATGAAAGCAACAGCTGCGGCAATTGCAGGATATGTGAGTGTGGCAAAATAGACAAAAAGCAAAATGAATAATCGTATATATTCTACGGGATAAATATTCAAAAAAGCAGAAAAACACTTGCAATTTGGAAAGAACTATGCTATAATATAAAAGCTGATTGCACAAGATATGCGAGGAAACACGAGGTTGCGGCTGTGGGCCGGTAATTCGTGTGGAGCATGTCCGCTTAGACGGGCGATTTGAGATGGCACTGTGTGTGTGAATTGCTGCGAAACCGTAGGCTTATTGCTGAAGGCGTTTGTAATGTTATCTTACGGACTTACATTCAGGAAAGCTTTGGTCTATAGGTCGTATGCTGTTTACGTATGAATTCTGGATGGTACACATCCAAACATCTCACTCTGAAAGCCCGATGCAGGAATTAAACTTGCAGCGGGGTTTTTTTATAGAGAAAAATATAAGAAACACGCGGAACAGTTGTAAGAGCTGTGAAGCGAACTTTTCGGAATGACACATAGATTAGAAGCAACTCACATCATGCCCCCCGACAGCAAAAACAAATATACTTAAAGGAGGCTAATCAAGTGGCAGGCAGCGAAAGATTGAGAATTCGTATCAAAGGCTATGAGCATGCAACAGTTGATGCTGCAGCAGCAAGAATTGTTGAGACTGCAAAGCGTGGCGGTGCACAGAAGGTTTCTGGACCGATTCCGCTTCCGACAGACAAGGAAATCATCACAATTCTTCGTGCAGTACACAAGTACAAGGACAGCCGCGAGCAGTTCGAAATGCGTACACACAAGCGTTTGATCGACGTCATCCGTCCTACAAAGGCTACAATGGATGCTCTCACAAAACTGGAGATTCCGGCTGGTGTTGACATCAACATGGAGATGAAATAATTCATCGAAAACGGAATGCTTCACAAGGCGACCTTTCTTCAAGTCGCCGGTCATGTTGACAGATTTGTCAACCAATAACCAAAGGAGGAAACCAATATGAAGAAAGCCATTCTTGGCAAAAAGATCGGTATGACACAGATCTTTGATGAAACCGGAAAGGTTGTTCCGGTAACGGTCGTTGAGGCAGGTCCCTGCTTCGTCGTCCAGAAGAAGACCGTTGAAAATGACGGCTACAGCGCAATCCAGGTCGGATTCGGTGCAGCAAAGGCTGATAAGGTTAACAAGCCGCAGCAGGGTCATTTCAACAAGGCAAACACAGGTGCACTCCGCACACTGCGCGAGTTCCGTCTGGAAGATGCTGATGCTTATGCAGTAGGCGATGCAATTCAGCCGGATATCTTCGCAGTCGGCGACATCGTTGATGTACAGGGCACAAGCAAAGGTAAGGGCTACGCTGGTCCGATTAAGCGTTTCAATCAGCACAGACTGAAGGAAACTCACGGTACCGGTCCGGTTCACCGTCAGGCAGGTTCCATGGGTGCTTGTTCTTCCCCGAGTCGTATTTATAAGGGCAAGGGCCTTGCAGGTCACATGGGTTCCGAAACTGTTACAGTTCAGAACCTGCGCATCGTTTCTGTTGATGCTGAGAATCATCTCATCGCAGTCCGCGGCGCAATTCCTGGTCCGAAGGGCAGCCTCGTAACCATTACCAACAGTGTGAAAAAGGGTTAAGGAAGGAGGAAATCAGAAATGGCTAAAGTTGATGTATTTGATATGAATGGCAATAAGGTTTCCGAAACCGAGCTCAATGACGCTGTGTTCGGCATTACACCGAATGAAGCAGTTATGCACGCATGTGTCGTAAACTATCTTGCAAACCAGAGACAAGGCACACAGTCCACTCTGACTCGTACAGAAGTCAAGGGCGGCGGCAGAAAGCCTTATCGTCAGAAGGGTACCGGTCACGCTCGTCAGGGTTCCATCCGTGCTCCTCAGTGGTATCACGGCGGTGTTGCTCTTGGCCCGAAGCCGAGAAGCTATCGCTACACCCTGAACAAGAAGGTTCGCCGTCTGGCAATGCTCTCCGCATTATCCCAGAAGGTTCTGGACCAGAACATCATTGTGATCGACAATCTTGCAGTGGAAGGCTTCAAGACAAAGACTATCGCAAATATGCTGAAGTCTCTTGAAATCTCCGGCAAGGCTCTCATCGTAACACAGGACGCTGACAAGCACGTCTATAAGAGTGCACAGAACATTCCCGGTGTAAAGGCATCTGCTGTAAACACCCTGAACGTTTACGACATTCTGAACTACGATGCATTCATCGTCAGCAAGGGCGCAGTTGCTAAAATCGAGGAGGTGTATGCGAAATGAAGGCACCGCAGGATATCATCTTAAAGCCGGTCATCACCGAGCACAGCACCGATTTGCTGAGCGAAGGCAAGTACACCTTTAAAGTAGCAAAAGACGCTAACAAACTTGAAATTGCCGATGCAGTTGAGAAACTCTTTAATGTTGAGGTTACCAAGGTTAACACCATGAATGTCCGTGGACATGAGAAGCGTGTTGGCCGCTATGTAGGTAAGACTGCAAGCTGGAAGAAGGCAATCGTTACTGTTAACCAGGAGCCTGAGGCTGATGCAGCTGGCAAGAAGCGCAATGGTTCCATCGAGTTCTTTGACGATATGTTCTGATAACCGTTGAAAACGGTTTGCTGCTGGACAGCAAGGTATGGGAGTCATGCTCCCGATAAGTAAGCATCGATTAAGGAGTGAAACACTATGGCAATTAAAGCCTATAAGCCGACGACTCCGGGCAGACGTGGCATGACAGTTACTGATTACTCCGGCCTTTCCAAGAACGGTCCTGAGAAATCCCTCTGCATCACACTGAAGAAGAAGTCCGGTCGTAACAATTACGGCAGAATCACCGTTCGTCATCACGGCGGCGGTACACGTCCGAAGTACAGAATTATCGACTTCAAGCGTAACAAGGACGGCATCAATGCAACAGTCCTGACTCTTGAGTACGATCCGAACCGCAGCGCATTTATCGCACTGGTTCAGTATGAGGACGGAGAAAAGAGATACATTCTCGCACCGAATGGCCTGAAGGTTGGCGACATCGTTCGCAGCGGTGCTGACTGTGACATCAAGCCGGGCAATGCTCTGCCGCTCACAGCAATTCCGGTTGGTACCTTCATCCACAACATTGAGCTTTATCCTGGCAAGGGCGGTCAGCTCGTTCGTTCCGCTGGCAACCAGGCTCAGCTGATGTCTAAGGAAGGTGCATATGCTTTGGTTCGTCTCCCCAGCGGTGAGATGAGAAAAGTTCCGGTAATCGGCAAAGCAACAATTGGTCAGGTTTCCAACATTGACCACGAAAATGTTCACATTGGTAAAGCAGGTCGTACCCGTCATATGGGTATCCGTCCTACAGTTCGTGGTTCTGTTATGAACCCGAATGACCACCCGCATGGTGGTGGTGAGGGTAAGTCCCCGATCGGACGTCCAGGTCCTGTTACTCCTTGGGGTAAGCCGGCTCTGGGTTATAAGACCCGTAAGCACCACAAGCCTTCCGATAAGCTGATCGTGAAGCGCCGTAACGGTAAATAAGAAAGGAGGCTGACACATGAGTAGAAGTATTAAAAAGGGTCCTTATGTACAGGAAGCTCTTATGAAGCGTGTAACCGCTATGAACGAAACCGGTGAGAAGAAGGTTTTGAAGACATGGAGCCGTTCTTCCACAATTTTCCCGGAATTTGTCGGCCACACCTTTGCAGTTCATGATGGACGCAAGCATATTCCGGTCTTTGTTTCAGAGGAAATGATTGGTCACAAGCTCGGCGAGTTTGCACCGACCAGAACCTTTAAAGGCCATGCTGGTTCCAAGACGTCGAACAACGGTAAGAAGTAATCGGAAGGAGGAAAAATCGCATGGCTAACAATGCAATGAATTATGAGCCACAGGCAACGGCTATTCTGCGTGGCGAGCGCATTTCTCCCCGCAAGGTTCAGATCGTTCTCGACCTGATTCGTAACCAGTCCGTTGATAAAGCAATCGCTGCTTTGGATCTGACACCGAAGGCTGCATGCCCGATCGTGAAGAAGCTTCTGAAGTCTGCAATTGCAAACGCAGATAACAATCACTCTATGGATAAGGATAAGCTTTATGTTGCAGCCTGCTATGTTGGACCGGGTCCGATTCTGAAGAGAATTCAGCCTCGTGCACAGGGTAGAGCATTCCGCATCAACAAGCGTACATCCAATATCACAATCATTCTTAAGGAAAGGGAGGCATAAATCCTATGGGACAGAAAGTGAATCCACACGGCCTGCGTGTCGGTGTTATTAAAGACTGGGATTCTCGCTGGTTTGCAACTAAGAAGCAGTTCGGCGATACTCTCGTCGAGGATTATAACCTCCGCGAGTTCATTAAAAAGACTCTTTACAGTGCAGGCATCGCACGTGTTGAGATTGAGCGTCTGACCGATAAGGTTCGTGTTCACATCCACTGCGCAAAGCCGGGCATGATCATCGGAAGAGGCGGCACAGAGATCGATAAGCTTCGTGCAACAATCGAGAAGCGCATCGGTAAGTCTGTTGCTATCAACATCATTGAGATTAAGAACATGGATCTCTCTGCACAGCTGGTTGCTGAGAAGATTGCTCTTGATCTTGAGAATCGTGTATCCTTCCGTCGTGCAATGAAGGGCTCCATTGGCAGAACAATGAAGTCCGGTGCAAAGGGTATCAAAATTAAGTGCGGCGGCCGTCTTGGCGGTGCTGAAATCGCACGTTCTGAGTGTTATCATGAAGGTACTATCCCGCTGCAGACCATCCGTGCTGATATTGACTATGGTTTTGCTGAGGCAAACACCACTTACGGCCGTATCGGTATTAAAGTATGGATCTACAAGGGTGAAATCCTGAAGGGTGACGCAGCAAGAGCTGCTGCAAACAAGGAGCGTTATGAGCGCAAGAACGATCGTCGTGACAACAGACGTCGCAGAGATGATCGTAACGGTGGCGGAGACCGCAAGCCGCGTCGTGATTTCAATAACAACGGCGATCGCAGACCGCGCGGTGATCGTCCGCAGGCAAGAAGAGAAGGAGGTTCCGCAAATGCTGCTTCCAAAGAGAGTTAAGTATCGTCGCGTCCACAGAGGACGTATGACCGGTAAGGCATACAGAGGCAACCGTGTTGTATACGGCGATTTCGGTATCGTCGCATTGGAGCCTTCCTGGATCACTTCCAATCAGATCGAGGCTGCCCGTATTGCGATGACACGTCGTATTAAGAGAGGCGGTAAGGTTTGGATTAAGATTTTCCCGGATAAGCCGATTACAGAGAAGCCGGCAGAGACTCGAATGGGTTCTGGTAAGGGTTCTCCGGAATACTGGGTTGCAGTTGTTAAGCCGGGCAGAGTTCTGTTCGAGATTGGTGCTGACAAGGAGAAGCCGATTTCTGAGGCTGACCTGAGAGATGCACTTCGTCTCGCAATTCACAAGCTGCCGGTTAAGTGCAAGATCGTTGCGAAAGCAGATCAGGATGGAGGTGCACAGGCATGAAAGCTTCTGAGATCAGAGAAATGAGCGTAGAAGAAATGGCTGCGCAGCTCCAGACACTGAAAGAGGAGCTGTTTAACCTTCGCTTTCAGCTCGCTGCAAATCAGCTTGAGAATACTGCAAGACTGAAGGCAGTTAAGAAAGATATCGCCCGTGTCAAGACTTGCATGCAGGCCGCTAAGACTGCGGCTAACGCATGAGGAAGGAGGACATTGTCATGAGTGAGACCGTCGAGAGAAACCTGAGAAAAACTCGTACAGGTAAAGTTGTCAGCGATAAGATGGACAAGACTGTAGTTGTTGCAATTGCAGATAACGTTCAGCATCCGCTGTACAAGAAGATCGTCAAGCGTACCGTAAAGCTCAAGGCACACGATGAGAACAACGAGTGCAGAGTTGGTGACCGCGTCCTCGTTATGGAAACACGTCCGCTTTCCAAAGATAAGAGATGGCGTGTTGTTGAGATCATCGAAAAGGCGAAATAATTCCATTCAAATAATATTGACGTTGCTGCAAATCCTTACGGCAAAATCTGTAGGGAGCAGTAACCAACAGATAGGAGGAACCTGCTGTGATTCAAATGCAGACTTACTTAAAGGTTGCAGACAACACAGGCGCAAAAGAGCTGATGTGCATTCGTGTACTCGGTGGTACACGCAGACGTTATGCGAACATTGGCGATGTTGTTGTAGCATCCGTTAAGAAAGCAACACCCGGCGGCGTTGTTAAAAAAGGTGATGTAGTGAAGGCAGTCATCGTTCGTTCCGCGAAGGGTCTCCGCAGAGATGATGGAACCTATATTCGCTTCGATGAGAACGCTGCAGTCATCATTAAGGAAGATAAGACCCCTCGTGGTACCCGTATTTTTGGACCGGTTGCTAGAGAGCTGAGAGAACACGATTATGTGAAGATTCTTTCTCTCGCACCGGAAGTTCTTTGATTCGGAGGTGCCCAATGAGTAAAGTTCATGTAAAGAAGGGCGATACCGTTCGCCTGCTTGTCGGTGATCCTGCTGATAAGTACACCGACATCGAAAAGAAGACTATCAAGACCGGTAAGGTTCTGGAGGTCAGCCCGAAGGAGGGCAAGGTCATCGTTGAGGGTATCAACATGATCACAAAGCATGTAAAGCCGACAAGAGTTGGCCAGTCCGGCGGTATCGTCAAGGCTGAATCTCCGATTTATGCATGCAAAGTACAGCTCATCTGCCCGAAGTGCGGCAAGGCTACAAGAGTTGGCCACGTCTTTGAGCAGAAGGGTGACAAGAAGCTGAAGCTTCGCGCTTGCAAGAAGTGCGGCGCTACATTTGAGTAAAGGAGAACAACGATGGCAAGACTGAAAGATTACTATGTCAGCACCGTTGCTCCGGCGCTGATGAGCAAGTTTGGCTACAAAAACACAATGCAGATTCCTCGTCTCGACAAGGTTGTCGTAAACGTTGGTGCCGGTGAGGCAAAAGACAACGCAAAGGCAATCGATGCAATCATGGGCGACCTTGGCCTGATTACAGGTCAGCGTCCGGTTGTTTGCCGTGCAAAGAAGTCTGTTGCAAACTTCAAACTCCGTGAGGGTATGCCGATCGGCGTTAAGGTCACACTCCGTGGCGAGAAGATGTGGGATTTTGTTGATAAGCTTTTCAACATTGCATTCCCCCGTGTTCGTGACTTCCGTGGTATTAACGGTAACTCCTTCGATGGTAAGGGTAACTACTCTACCGGTATCAAGGAACAGCTGATTTTCCCGGAAATCGAGTATGACAAGATTGATAAGGTTCGTGGCATGGATATCAATTTCATCACTACTGCGAACACCGACGAGGAAGCCAAAGAGCTGCTGACGCTGCTTGGTGCTCCGTTTGCAAAGTGAGATAGGAGGGCAACATGGCTAAGAAATCAATGATTCTGAAGCAGCAGAAAGAACCGAAGTTCTCTACGCGTGCTTACAGCAGATGCAAGATCTGCGGCAGACCCCATGCCTATCTCAGAAAGTTCGGTATCTGCCGAATTTGCTTCAGAGAACTTGCACACGATGGTCAGATTCCAGGTGTCAAGAAGGCAAGCTGGTAAACCGAACGATAGAAAAGGAGGTCATTTGGTATGCAAATTTCCGATACCATTGCGGATCTGCTCACCAGAATCCGTAACGCTGCTACCGCAAAGCACGCGACCGTTGACGTTCCTGCTTCCAACGTTAAGAAAGCCATCACACAGATTCTGACCGATGAAGGCTATGTAAAGAGTTTTCAGGTCATCGATGATGGCAAGCAGGGCATCATTCGTATTACATTGAAGTATGATGATAACAGAACTTCTGTTATCAGCGGTTTGCGCCGTATTTCCAAGCCGGGTCTGAGAATTTACAGTTCCTGTGCTGATATGCCTAAGGTTCGTAAGGGCCTGGGTATCGTTATTGTTTCCACTTCTAAGGGAATTATGACCGACAAGAAGGCAAGAGAGCTGAATGTCGGCGGCGAAGTTCTCGCATATGTTTGGTAATTTAAAAGGAGGAACGCACAATGTCTAGAATCGGAAGATTGCCGATTGCGATTCCTGCCGGTGTCACTGTTACAGTTGACGATACCAATCTGGTTACTGTTAAGGGACCTAAGGGCGAGAATTCGTATCGCGCAAATGCTGCTATGCAGGTAAAGGTTGAGGATGGCAATGTTACTGTTGCACGTCCCAACGACAACAAAGAGAATCGTGCACTGCACGGTCTCACTAGAACACTGATCGCTAACATGATTACCGGTGTTAACGCTGGCTTCAGCAAGACTCTCGTTATCGAGGGTGTTGGTTACCGTGCAAAGAAAGACGGCAAGAAGCTGGTGCTGAACCTGGGTTATTCTCACGATGTTGTTATGCCTGAGATCGATGGCATTACCATTGATGTGCCGAATGCAAACACAATCGTAATCAACGGTTATGACAAGCAGGCCGTTGGTCAGTTTGCAGCTGAAGTTCGTGAAAAGCGTCCGCCTGAGCCTTATAAGGGCAAGGGTATTCGCTACGAAGGCGAGCACATCATCCGTAAGGAAGGTAAGGCCGGTAAGGGTAAGAAGTAAGGAGAAAGGTGCATTGCTATGGTAAAGAAAATTGACAGCAACAAAGCCCGTCTCAAGAGACACCGTAGAGTTCGTGCAAAGATCTCTGGCACTGCTCAGCGTCCGAGATTGAGCGTATATCGTTCAACAAAGCACATCTATGCACAGCTTATTGATGATGTCGCAGGTGTAACACTTGCAGCAGCTTCCAGCCAGGATAAGGATTTTACTGCTAACGGCGGTAATAAGGAAGGTGCTCGTCTTGTTGGTGCAGCTATCGCAAAGAAGGCTGCTGACAAGGGCATTACCGAGGTTGTATTCGACCGCGGCGGTTATCTCTATCACGGAAGAATTCAGGAACTTGCAGATGGTGCCCGTGAAAATGGGCTGCAGTTCTGATAAGGAGGGACTTTGATTGGCACTGATTGATGCAAAGAACATGGAGCTGATGGAGCGTGTCGTTTCCATTAACCGTGTAAGCAAGACTGTTAAGGGTGGCCGTATCATGAAGTTCTCGGCACTTGTAGTTGTCGGAAACGGTAATGGCGTTATCGGCTTCGGTCTTGGTAAGTCCGGCGAAGTTCCGGATGCAATCCGTAAGGGCATTGAGGATGCAAAGAAGAATTTGTTCCGCATTAACCTTCGTGGTACCACAATTCCTCACGAGGTTATCGGTAAGTTCGGTGCAGGCCGCGTGCTCATGATGCCTGCAGCTCCCGGTACCGGTGTTATCGCCGGCGGCCCGGTTCGTGCGGTCATCGAAATGGCTGGTATTCAGGACATCCGTACCAAGAGCCAGCGTTCTAACAACCCGTGTAATGTCGTTCGTGCAACAATTGCTGGTCTGTGTGAACTGACCGATGCAAAGAGCGTTGCTGCGAAGCGCGGTAAGACAACTGCTGAGATCTTCGGCAAATAATCGAATGAGGAGAGAGCACAAATGGCTAAGAAAGTAGAGCTCGTAAAATCTCTGATCGGTCGCAAAGAAGATCAGATTGCAACCGCTCATTCTCTTGGTCTCCGCAAGATCGGCGATGTGACAACACAGCCTGATAATGCGGCGACTCAGGGTAAGATCAATAAGATTATCCACCTCGTAAAGGTGACGGAAGCTTAAAAAGCAGGGAGGTGCGAACCATTGAAGCTTCATGAATTAACACCGGCTGCGGACTCTAACCGCCCGGTTAAGCGCATTGGCAGAGGCCACGGTTCTGGCAATGGTAAGACTGCAGGTAAGGGCCACAAGGGTCAGAATGCGCGTTCCGGCGGCGGCGTGCGAATCGGTTTTGAAGGCGGACAGATGCCCCTTGCAAGACGTATTCCGAAGCGCGGCTTCCACAACAATTTTGCTACACGCTACGCAACAGTCAACGTCAGCGATCTGAATCGCTTTGTTGAGGGTACTGTTGTAAACGACGAGTTGCTGATTGCTTCCGGTCTTGTAACAAAGATGGAAAACGGCGGCGTGAAGATTCTCGGCAATGGCGACCTGAACGTTAAGCTGACTGTTCAGGCAGCAAAGTTCTCTGCTTCTGCAGCAGAAAAAATTGAAAAGGCAGGCGGGAAGGCAGAGGTGATTTAAGGTGTTCAAAACGCTGAAGACTGCTTGGGGGATCCCCGAGATTCGCAAGAAGATTTTGTTCACATTGTTCATCATCTTGATTTTCCGTTTGGGTTCCGTTATCACGGTACCATTCCTGGACACAAGCATCGTTTCCAGCTGGATGGAGGAGAAAGCCAGCAATGGCAACTTCCTCGAATATCTTAATATTCTCTCCGGCGGCGCACTGGCAAAAGCAACCATGTTTTCACTGGGCGTCACCCCGTTTATCAACGCTAGTATTATTATTCAACTGCTGACTTATGCCCTTCCTCCGCTGGAACGTCTCCAGCAGGAGGGCGAAGATGGCAGAAAGAAACTGAATATCATCACTTCATTTGTAGCACTTGGACTTTCCGTCTTTATGGCGGTGGCTTATTACCTGACTTTGAAGAGCATGAGAAATGACAGCGGAGCTTCTGCAGTCAAGTATACTAGCGGCGGACAGGGTGTGTTTGCCATGTTCGTGATTATCCTTTGCTTTATGGCAGGTTCATCACTTGTGATTTGGATGGGCAACCGCATTAATGAAAAAGGTATCGGCAATGGCGTTTCTATGATTCTTTTTGCTGGTATCGTTGCA
Organism: Oscillospiraceae bacterium; assembly: GCA_024404915.1. Classification (GTDB taxonomy): domain Bacteria; phylum Bacillota; class Clostridia; order Oscillospirales; family Ruminococcaceae; genus Firm-04. Next base: position 177,606 of record JAKSPJ010000004.1, on the reverse strand, counting down.
AGAATTCCGGTTGATATCGGTACTCTTGGCGGCTATGTCCTGAATGATCCGAATAAGTACTTTATTACAGTATTTATTTATCTCGTTATCTTTGTTGCAATGGTAGTTGGCATCGTTTTCATGAACGAGTCCGAGCGCAGAATTCCGATTCAGTACGCAAAGCGTGTTGTTGGAAGAAAGCAGTATGGCGGTCAGAATACACACATTCCGATTAAGGTCTGCATGTCTGGCGTTATGCCGATTATCTTTGCAATGAGCTTTATGTCCCTTCCTACAATGTTCACAATTTTTAAAGAACCGTTGAAGGATCTGACAGATGCATCCGCAGGCGAAAAGTTCTATGCCGGTTTTGTTAACTTCTTCTCTACAAGAAGCTACTCCTACGCAGTCATTTACTTCATTCTGATTATCCTGTTCAACTACTTCTATGTTTCTATTCAGTATAATCCGATTGAGATGGCGAATAACCTTCGTCAGTCCAATGGCGCAATCCCCGGCAAGCGTCCTGGTAAGCCCACTTCTGATTATATTCAGAAAGTTCTTTCCAAGATTTCTCTTGTTGGTGCAATTTTCCTTGGTGTCGTTGCAGTATTCCCGATCATCTTCCTGAATATCACTCAGCTGGACGTTTCTTCTATGGGTGGTACTTCTATCCTGATTGTGGTCAGTGTTGCAATTGAAACCGTAAGAACTCTGGAATCTCAGCTGATGATGCGTCATCACAAGGGCTTCCTGGGTTAATTGAGTCTTAACATTACATCTAAGGAGGCGGCTATTTATGAATCTCATTCTTTTGGGTGCTCCTGGTGCTGGAAAAGGCACACAGGCTGAGGCAATTTCCGCAAAACTCGGCATTCCGCAGATTTCTACTGGTAATATGCTTCGTGAGGCTGTTAAAAATGGTACCGAACTTGGCATGAAAGCAAAGGCTGCAATGGATAGCGGTGCATTGGTTTCTGATGATATCGTCATCGGAATTCTGAAAGATCGTATCGCTGAGCCGGATGCAAAGAACGGTTATATTCTTGATGGCTTCCCCCGTACGGTAACTCAGGCAGAGGCTTTGGACAGCATGGGTGTTACCATTGATCATGTTCTGGAAATTCACGTTGAAGATCAGCGTATCATCGACAGAATGTCCGGCAGACGTGTTTGCGTTGCATGCGGTGCATCCTACCATGTTCAGTATAAGCCAACTAAGGTAGAAGGCGTTTGCGATGCTTGCGGCGGAGAGGCAGCACAGCGTGCAGATGATGCACCGGAAACAGTTCTTTCCAGACTCCAGGTATATCAGGAGAAAACAGCACCGTTGAAGGCATACTACGAAAAAACAGGTAAGCTTCTTACTGTTGAAGGACAGGAAGAGGTTGCTGATACAACAAAACTCGTATTCGAAACACTTGGTATCTAAGGCTGAGAGGCATAGGATGATTTCAATCAAAAGTAAATCGGATATCGAGAAGATGCTCGAGGCGGGCAAGATTGCTGGACATGCATTGAATGTTGTTGAGCAGAAACTTCGTCCGGGCATGACAACAAAGGATATTGACAAAATTGTTTTCCATGAAATCACTTCACACGGCGGAATTCCGAACTTTCTCGGACTGTACGGGTTTCCCGGCTCCGCCTGTGTGTCGGTGAATGAAGAAGTCATTCATGGAATTCCAGGAAATCGTGTCATTAATGAGGGCGATATTGTTAGTGTTGACCTGGGTGCCCGCTATAAGGGCTGGAATAGTGATACTTGTTACACATTTCCGGTTGGGCAGGTTGCTCCCGATGTAAAAAAACTGCTGGAGGATACAAACGCAAGTCTTTATGCAGGAATCGAGAAAGCACAGGTTGGCGCGCGGCTGGGCGATATTTCTCATACCATTGAGGAGTACTGCCGTGAAAGAGGCTACGGTATCGTACAAGATTACTGTGGTCACGGAATCGGCAAAGAAGTTCACGAAGAACCTGAAGTTCCAAATCATGGCCGTGCCGGACACGGCACGCGTCTTATCGAAGGAATGACATTCTGCATTGAGCCAATGATCAATATGCGTGGAGATGAAGTGCATGTGCTGCCGAACAAATGGACTGTTGTAACAAATAATGGAACATGGTCTGCACATTTTGAGCACATGATTCTCATTACCGCAAATGGTCCGGTGATTATGACAAAACGGTGATAGATATGCAGAGATTGATATGTCAGGCGGGAACCATTGTTCTGGCAAAAGCAGGACGAGACGCCGGAAGATTCTTTGTAGTCACCGCAATGGACGGTATGGATTTATTGATTGCAGACGGTAAAACACGAAAGCTTGAAAACCCGAAGCGGAAAAATCCGGTACACGTTCAGAAAACCGCAGGTACTGTTGAACTTGAGGGATTGACGGATGCTTCCCTAAGAAGAATACTTCAGCCCTTGAATGAAAAGGTCAGCGGTACGTATTCAAAACAAAATCAAATCCGCAAGGAGGTCATCGACGATGTCGAAGTTGGATGTAATTGAAGTTGAAGGTGTAGTTTCTGAGACATTGCCTGGTGCAAAGTTCAAGGTGAAACTCGAAAATAATCATGAGATTCTTGCACATCTCTCAGGCAAACTGAGAACAAACTTTATCCGCATCGTAAATGGTGACCATGTTACAGTCGAGATGTCGCCCTACGATCTGACGAAGGGCAGAATCACCTGGCGTTCCAAAGAATAAGGAATGTCGGAGACAAGGAGGTATTTCCAATGAAAGTCAGACCTTCAGTCAAGCCCATCTGCGAGAAGTGCAAAGTCATTAAGCGCAAGGGCAAAGTCATGATTATTTGTGAAAACCCGAAGCATAAGCAGCGTCAGGGCTGATACCCTGATCATTTGGAGGTGTAATAAGGAATATGGCTAGAATCGCTGGTGTTGACCTTCCGAAAAACAAGCGTGTTGAGATTGGTCTCACATATATTTTCGGTATCGGTCGTACGACGGCTACCAAGATTCTGAAGGAAACCGGTATTAATCCGGATACCAGAGTCAAGGATCTGACCGAGAATGATGTCGCATCGCTTCGTGCGTACATTGATGCCAACTGCATCGTAGAGGGCGACAAGCGTCGTCAAGTTGCGATGAACATCAAGCGTCTTGTTGATATTGGCTGTTATCGTGGTGTTCGTCACCGTAAGGGCCTGCCTGTCAGAGGACAGCGCACCAAGACAAACGCAAGAACACGTAAGGGTCCGGTAAAGACCATTGCGAACAAGAAGAAGTAAGGAGGGACTGTATCTTGGCACAGCAGAAGAAAAAGGTAAATACAATCCGACGCCGCAGAGAGCGTAAGAACATTGAGAACGGTGCAGTGCACATTCAGTCCACGTTCAACAATACCATTGTAACTATCACCGATACACAGGGTAATGCTATTTCTTGGGCATCCGCTGGTGAACTTGGTTTCCGTGGCTCTAAGAAGTCTACTCCGTTTGCTGCACAGAGTGCTGCTGAGACAGCTGCACGTGCTGCTATGGAACACGGCCTGAAGACTGTTGAGGTTTATGTCAATGGTCCTGGTTCCGGAAGAGAAGCTGCAATCCGTGCACTTCAGACTGTTGGTCTGGAAGTTCGCATGATCAAGGATGTTACTCCGATTCCGCACAATGGCTGTCGTCCTCCGAAGAGAAGACGTGTATAATAAGTGGAGGTGAACGAAGATGGCAGTACAGAAAGAACCGATTCTGAAGAAGTGCAGAGCACTTGGAATCAGCCCTGGCGTTATGGGCGTTTCCAAAAAGGAATCTAACCGTTTCAAGAACGCAAACAATCGTAAGAAGGTTTCCGAATACGGTCTTCAGCTGAAGGAAAAGCAGAAGCTGAAGTTTATCTACGGTATGCTTGAAAAGCAGTTCCGTCACTATTTTGACATTGCAAACAAGATGGAAGGTAAGACCGGTGATAACCTCATTACCTGCCTGGAGTCCAGACTGGATAACGTAGTTTTCCGTATGGGCCTTGCACTGACAAGACGTGAAGCAAGACAGCTTGTCGCACATGCTCACTATACCGTAAACGGTCAGAAGGTTAATATTCCTTCCTACCGTGTAAAGGTTGGCGATGTCATCGCTTTGCGTGAAAAGGACAGAACTTCTGATAAGTTTAAGGCTACTGTTGAAGCTACAGCTGACAGAGTTGTTCCGCTTTGGCTCGAAGCTAAGAAGGATGACTTCTCTGCAACTGTTGTTCGTATGCCTTCCGCAGACGATATTGAGTACGAAGCACAAACGCACCTCATCGTTGAGTTGTACTCCAAGTAATCTCAGATCGACTTTCGAGTGGCTGCGTTGTCTATTTCGCAGTCATTCCACAACTGAATGTTCAACAGGAGGGTATTTATGCTGAAAATGGAAAAGCCGGAAATTGAAACCATAGAAATCCACTCGGACGGCAAGTACGGCAAGTTCGAAATTCGTCCGCTCCTGCGTGGCTACGGCATTACAATCGGTAACAGTCTTAGAAGAATTCTGCTCTCCTCACTGCCCGGTGTGGCAGTCTATGCCGTCAAAATCGATGGTGTACATCATGAGCTTACAACCATCCCCGGTGTTAAGGAGGATGTCACAGAGATTATCCTTGCAATTAAAAGTCTGACCGTTAAGCTTCACGGCGAAGGTCCGAAAACACTTTATATTGACGCCCAGGGTGAATGTGAGGTCACTGCTCAGGATATTCAGCTTAACGCTGAAGTTGAGATTCTTCCGCCATTCCCGCATATCGCTACCATTGGCAAAAATGGCAAGCTGAGAATGGAAATCATGGTAGACAAAGGCAGAGGATATGTTTCCGCAGACCGCAATAAGCAGAGCAGACAGAATCTGCCTGTGGATGTGATTGCTGTGGATAGTATCTTTACCCCGGTTTTGAAGGTGAATTTTAAAGTCGAGGATACCAGACTTGGCCAGGTTACAGACTATGATAAGCTGACCATGGAAATCTGGACAGATGGTACTGTTCGTGCAAATGATGCACTTTCTCAGGCAGCAAGTCTTCTGACCGAATACCTGCAGCTGTTCATTAACCTCTCTGATGAGAAAATCACAGAGCCGGTTCTGCAGCCCGCACAGGTGGACGGCAAGGAGAAAAAGCTTGAAACAACCATCGAGGAACTTGATTTGTCTGTACGTTCTTTCAACTGTTTGAAGAGAGCCGGTATTAATACCGTTGCTGATTTGATCAGTCGTTCTGAGGACGAAATGATGAAGGTCAGAAACCTCGGCAGAAAATCGTTTGATGAGGTGAAGGAGAAGCTGCAGTCTTTGGGCTTTGATCTCAGCTCGGATGACAATGATTAATTCCCGTTTCAAGGGTGAAACTCACCCGGATGGATATACAAAGGAGTGAAACACAATGGCAGGTTCCAGAAAGCTCGGCAGAACCACCGACCATAGAAAGGCAATGCTTCGCGGAATGGTTACCTATCTGCTGGAGAATGGTCAGATCGAAACGACCGTTACCAGAGCGAAGGAAGTTCGTTCCATGGCAGAGAAGATGATCACAATTGCGAAGGGTATTTCCGGTAACGATGCTGCTGCAGATTTGCATCTGAAGCGTCAGGTGTTTGCCTATGTTACCAAAGAGGATGTTGCTAACAAGCTGTTCAATGATATTGCACCGAAGTACGCAGAGCGTAACGGCGGTTACACAAAGATCATTAAGATTGGTCCGCGTCGCGGCGATGCAGCTGAGATGGCTATCATTTCTCTGGTCTGATTGCAAATAGAAGAAAGCACTCTGTGAAAACAGAGTGCTTTTTTTCTGCGTAAGAACAGCCCATTCTTTGAACCGGATATTAAAATGGTTGTGTTAATTCTCTGAAGAAAATATTGTTTAACCGAAAGTATTGCAGCATTCTTCATATTGTCAGCAACCATGAGACTATGGCGAATCTTAATCTCACGGGTGCAGTGTCCGCCGGACATTTCAGCTGCATGAATGATAATCTTTTCATTGCATAGAAATATGCAGTCACGCCAAGGACGGAGCCCATGACTGTAGCTCATGCAGTGAACAGAATGCTTTCCAGAAATACATTCTGATACTTATGGAAGTAAACAGGCAATCACCTCGTATAATGAAGTGATTGCCTGTTCCTGGTTTTATGGTTCTTCAATCGGTCATGGATTGAAATTGATTGGGAATTGCTGTATGGGTATCGGTTTGCAGAAGGTATTTTTTTATTGAGCGGCATTTGTTTTTTTGAGTCTTGACCAAAGCAGGATGATAATCTGGGCAGGAATGCCAATGAGAAAAATCTTTCCAATCCGGTATTCATAGAATGTCAGATATATCGACAGGAGTGTTGTCCATACCAGGAAAGAGATAATGCCGAAATTCCAGCGGGGATTGAACCAGATGGAATTGAAAATCAGGCTTACTATGGCAGAAATAGGTGCCGCATACAGAAACAATATCGGCGAATGAGTTGCATCCGGGACAAATAAATCAATGAGAACGAACATAAGCGAGATAATCAGCCAGACAAGCCCCACGGCCATGCCTGCAATGATAAAATGATTTCTGGAAAAGGGTTTGGCATCCGGGGATTCTGTGTTCGTTTTTGCATGGGATTCTGATTCCGGTTCCTGGGGAGATTCTGTCTCTGCGATAACTTCATGGGGTTCTTCAGTGAGGATTTCTTCGGTGGGCTGTTCCTCAAAGCTGATATTCTCCTGAAGCAGGTCATCGATTTTTATTTCATATAAATCTGCAAGTTTTTTTAATACAGCCAGGTCCGGCAGGGATTCCCCGCGTTCCCATTTGGAAACGGCCTTGTCTGAGTAGTGAAGCACTTCTGCAAGCTGCTGCTGCGTCAATTGCTGCTTTTTTCGTAGTTGTGAAAGATTTGCTGCAACAATCTGCTTGAGATCATTCATTCTCATAATCCCTTCCTTTTTATCCGGCGATTCCGCCTTTTATAGTCTTTATATTATTATACCACATTTTGCAGGGGAATGCAAGCGGACTATCCTGATGGATTCTCCTGATTGTAGAGTGTTTATGGGGATTCTACTCCTTGTTCTACAAATTTTTTATGAAAATATTGTGAAATATAGTTTTAATATTTTGTTTTTTGGTGTATAATATAATAGAAAAATATTTTCATATCTGATTCAGAAAGTGAGTGTTGAACGATGAAAGCAAATGAAACATATGTACTGTTTACCGATAGTGCATCTGACCTGACGGAACAGGTGGCATCCGGCATGGGTGTTTCGCTCTTGTATCTCAATGTTTTTATGAAGGACAGCCCAGCCCAGGCATGCACACTCCGTGGCTCAGATTTCTACGACGCATTGCGTAACGGAAAAGTGGCTTGTACTTCTGCGGCAAATCTATCTCATATTCGTGAAAAGTTTGAAGCAGTGCTGAAAACCGGCCGGGATATTCTGTACCTTGCATTTTCTTCAACCCTGAGCAGTATGTATGCAACGGCGCAGATTGTTGCGGAAGAATTGGCAGAGGAGTATCCGGAACGAAAAATACGTATTGTTGATACCAGATGCGGCAGTCTTGGACAGGGCCTTCTGGTTTATCTGTGTGCCGAGCGAAAAGGTCATGGGGCATCCCTGGATGAGGCTGCTGCCTTTGCGGAGAATAACCATGAGAAGGTACGCCACTGGTTTACTGTGGAGGATCTCATGTATCTTCGTCGTGGCGGCAGAGTCGGAACCCTTTCAGCTTTTGCTGGTGTTCTGCTTGGTATTAAGCCCATATTGCTTTTAAATCACAGGGGAATTCTCAATGCAATGCAAAAGGTTCGCGGCAAGAAAAATGCGGTGACTGCCATGATAAAGCACTATGAAGAGGAAGTGCTGGATGAGAACAGCATTATTTATATTGGGCATACAGATGCTCCGGAGCTGGCAGAACAGCTGCGTGATATACTGAAAAAAGAGTATGGGATTCAGCAGATTGTCATTGGTATGATTGGCCCGGTGATTGGTGCCCATGCAGGACCCGGTGCGGTAGCAGTGTTTTATCTGGGAAAGCATGATACAGCCTCCGCATGAATCCGAAAGTTTATCTTTTGTTGATGTTCCGATGAATACTTTTTGCCCGTACATATGGTATACTATCCTTACGGTAAACGAAATGCCGAAAGGAGATTGCTTATGAAAAAACGATTTTTGACCCTGTGCCTGGCAGCATGTTTTCTCGCAGGATGTGAAAAAAACCCGGAACAGCCCCTGGTGGTGCATAAAGACATGGATCATATGATACAGGAGGCGGAAACGCCTGATGAGGGGAAGCAGGATTTATCTGCGATGCTGGAGGCGAAGCCGGAGCATTACCGGAAAGACTTTGCAAATGATGCTGTTGGCGTCAAGGTGCATGTGGATGCGGATGTGGTATTGCCGGATGCGGAACAGTTTTCTGTCATGCGTGTCAGAAAGATGCCTTTGACACAGGAATTCACGGACAAGGTTCGGAATATCCTGATTGGTGATACCCCAATGTTTGAGGCAAGGTCGCTGCGTCAGCGCATCAAAGCAGATTATGAAGAAATGATTGCGTATTATCGGCAGCAGATTGCTGAGGAAACGGACCCGCAGAATCTGAAGGCGTTAAATAGTGATTTGGCAAACCTGGAGGAGTCTTACAACAATGCACCGGATACGATTCGTCCTGAGGATTATCCCAGTGACGGAAAACTGCAGAGTGTCAGATCGTTGTATGAAAGTGAAACAGCCAATGAGTATTATCAATGGGCGATGGAATTTAACCCCAATGGAGAAAGACTGTATGAAATGAACCTGGGGGAGGATGACAATCATCTTCTTTTTACTGCGGAAAACAACCCGGACAGAGGAAGCAGCATTTCCTATAATCGTTCCCCTATAACATGGATGAGATACGACTATCTGGAGAAAACAATTCTTGAGCCGGACATGGATGTGAAAAAACATCGGAATTTGCCTGAGAATCTTCTTACTCACCGGTATGATGTCAGTGCGGAATGGAAGCCGATTCCCGGAGACGGCGTTACCATTTCGGAAGAAGAGGCAAAGGCAGAAGCAGAGAATCTTCTGGGCGCATTGGGACTGACGGATTTTGCATTCTATGAGGGCGGCTTATACCCTGAAATGATGCAGCCGGAATCAGATTGCATCTATTACCGCACAGATTATATTTTGCGCTATTACCGCTGTTACAATGGTATTTTCTGTACACAGTCATCCGGGGAAAAGTATGAATCGGAATATGAGTATCAGTTTGGCGTTGCACAGCGGAAGTGGGAAGGGGAATATATTGAAATCCGTGTGGATGACACCGGCATTGTCGGATTCCATTATGTATCTCCGTTAGAGATAAATGAAACCATTGTGGAGAATGCTTCCATGAAGCCATTTTCTGAAATCAAGGAAACCTTTGAGCGAATGCTTCCCGTGACCATTGCCGCTGACGGAGAGGAAATAACCGTTGCGGCAGAAATCACAGATATCATCCTGGATTACAGCCGCATCAGTGAGCAGGATCGTTTTGACACCGGTCTTCTGGTTCCTGTGTGGAGCTTTATCGGAACAAGAAATCAGATAAACAATGAAGGATACACAATTCTGACAGAGAACACTACCCTGATGTCCATAAATGCCATTGACGGCACGATTATTGATCGAGGTTTGGGGTGCTGACAGTTTTCAGAGCGCAGAGATTTCTCTGCGCTCTGTTGCCGCAAATAAAAGAAAGAGGTGAATGAATGTCCAGACGGATTTTACTGGTGGAAGATGACGAAGCCATTGCAGGGCTGATTTCTATGAATCTGCGTGCATCCGGGATGGAGGCTGTGTGGTTTCCGGACGGAGAACAGGCTGAACTTGCCCTGCGCACGGATCATGCATTTGATCTGGCCATTCTGGATGTGATGCTTCCGAAAAAAGATGGTTTTGCCCTTCTGGAGGATGTGAAGCCCTATGGCATACCTGTTATTTTCCTCACTGCCAAGGATGACCTGAACTCGAAAATCTCAGGCCTGCAAAGCGGCGCAGAGGATTATATTGTAAAGCCCTTTGCCATGCTGGAATTGCTGGTGCGGATGGATAAGGTGCTGATGCGGAATCAGAAAACTGCGGATGTGCTGTATATCAGTGGCCTGGAGATTCACTTACAGGAACATAAAGTGCTGAAGGATGGTGCCGAAATTCCTTTGAAACCAATGGAGTATAATCTGCTTACCGTACTTGCAAAAAACCGGAATATTGCCATTTCCCGTGAGGATCTTCTGCGTCTGGTATGGGGTACAGGCTATCTGGGAGAAACTCATACAGTGGATGTACATATCGGACAGCTTCGGAAAAAACTTGGGCTCCATGACCGTATTGTTACGATTCCCAAGGTGGGGTATCGTCTGGAGGATACACCGTAATGAAGCTCCGTACAAAAATTGTACTGCTGACCTCTGTCATGATTTTTACCGCCATTTTTATCAGTGAGGCTGTCATCTGGATGATGATTCGGAAGAATCAGCGCATGGATGCGGTGCATACTGTCAGCCGTGATGCTGTGGAGGCAGCGGATGCCTGCATGCTGTTTTTTGCAGATACGGAAACTGCCTATACCAATGCGGACCTGGCCTATTTTTTTAAATCTCAGCACAGTGATTGTACGATTTGCCTGTGGGACGATGTGGAAATCTATAATCAGACCATTCTGACGGCAGAGGAACTAAGTCACTCCAATTGCAGAATTCTGCCAGCGGAGGGAAAACTGCAGAGAGACACAGGGTATTTCTTTTGCCGCAAGTCCGGTCACCAGCTTGCAGTGGGATGCATCAGCAGGTATATAGCCGGCAGACAGCTGACTGTATTTCAGATTTGTGATCTGGAGCAAGTGAATGGCCAGCTGAGCAGACTGGCAGCCATTATGCTTTGCATTGCGGCGGCCGTGACAGGTGTTGTATGCATTGCAATGCTGTGGATTCTGGAACGAGCCTTTCTGCCGCTGGAAACGCTTTCTCAAACCACAAAGGCAATTGCCGCAGGTGCATATGAGCAGCGTGTGCAAATCAGTGGCAGTGATGAAATCAGCAGTCTTGGGAAGGATTTCAATGGAATGGCAGAGGCAGTCAAACAGCGGAATGATGCGCTTTTGCTTTCAGAGGAGCGCAAAACCATGCTGATGGGCAGTTTGACACATGAGCTGAAAACGCCTCTGACCGCCATCTACGGCTATGCCCAGACTCTTCTTGCCGCAAAGCTGCCGGAGGAGGACCGATTGTCTGCTTTGCACTACATCTGTTCAGAGAGTGAGCGTCTGGACCGTCTTTCCAAAAAAATGATGCGTCTGCTGGAATTGGACCGTGAGGTTCCTCTTCAGATGCAGGAAGAACCTATTGCAAGGCTGTTTGCAGACGCAAGAGATATTTGTGCAGGTTCTGCCAAAGAGAAGCAGATACAGATAGAAATCGGGCCATGCGAAGGCAATCTGTATTGCGAATATGATTTATTCTGTGATGCACTGGTGAATCTTCTGGATAATGCTTTGCGCTACTCATCGCCTGAAAGCCGTGTGCTGTTATATACCGATCATGGAGAAATCATAGTGGAGGATTTCGGGTGCGGCATTCCCAGAGAGGAAATTGACAGAATCACAGATGCATTTTATATGGTTGATAAATCCAGGAGCAGAAAATCAGGCGGCGCAGGCCTTGGTCTTGCACTAGTAAAGCTGATTTTACAGCATCATGGCATGTCACTGCGAATTGAAAGCACCCTTGGTGCGGGCACACGCATGATTTTACATTTTGTTGATACTCCGCTGAATACTTGATGCAAACCGTTGTGTTATGATAATAGTGTCATAACACAACGGTTTTTCTGTTTTATGGGGGGATGAGATTGAATAGTCTGGAGCTGGATCTGAAACAGGGGATACTGTCCTGGCGCTTTGCGGTGGGGGTGGTATTGCAGATATGGATTCTGAGGCATAACGGATTTGACAGTGTGCTGTACCGTATGAGTGTGCCTCTGGTTTGTGTGCTGCCCTGTGCCTGTGGACTGCTGGATGAATACAAAGGGGGATATATCAGATATGCGCTGCCAAGGGCAGGGAGAACTGCGTATATTCTGGGAAAATTCTGTTCCTGCGGATTGGCAGGCGGCATTGCCGAAATCACTGCCTTGCTGTTCAGCGGAAATGAGGAGGCGGTCGGATACCGGGGCACGGTTTTTCTTTCTGCAATGTTCTGGAGTTCTGCTGCAGCAGTGCTAGCGGTGCTGTCCGAAAGCAGATATCTTGCGTACGGCGGTGCGTTTGTGGTGTACTACTTTCTGGAAATACTCTACGAGCGGTATTGGTCATGGCTCTATTGCCTCAGCCCATATGAGTGGATGTCACCCTGTCATGTCTGGATGTTCGGATACAGCGGTGTGATTGTCTGGCTCTGTACACTGATACTGATTTGCGGACTGTGCTATTATGCTATACTGGAAAGGAAACTGACTGATGATGCTTTTTAGACAAATTTGTATGCTCTGTATGCTGAATCTGAGGCAGTGGCGGCGCAGTCCGCAGATTTTTCTGGGATTCTCATTGGGATGGATTGCCTGCTTCCTGCTTACGGATAAAACGATACAGTTTGCCGATACACATGATACTGTTCTTCAGGTTTTCGAGCCCTTTATCTGGACATTCGGAGACGGAAAATCCATCCTGCTGATTTCACTTTGCCTGCTGCTGATTTTCTCTGATATGCCTTATCTTCATAACGAAACGGCATTTTATCTGGTGCGCACAACACGTCTGCGGTGGATGTGGGGGCAGGTGCTGTATCTGATTCTGACGACTTTGCTGTTTATGGCATTCATTCTGCTGTCAGCCTGTATGCTCGCAGGAGGGAAGGCTTTTCCGGGAAATCAATGGAGCGATACTGCGGCCATTCTCAGCTATTCGGAGATTGGTACATCTATTGCGGTGCCTGCTTATGTCAAAGTGCTGGAATTCTCCTATCCCTACCAGGTGACACTGCATATTTTCGGACTGATGCTGTGCTATACGATGGTGCTTGCCGCATTGATTTTTCTTGGAAATCTCATTCGTCCCCGGCTTGGAACGATTCTTGGGATTCTGTTCAGCGGTATCGGGCTGCTGGTGCAGCCGGAATTCCTTGTAGAATGGCTTCGGCTGCGGGAGGAAAGAGCATGGTACGCATCAGTCTGGTCCGGGTGGCTTTCACCGCTGAATCATGCAGCATATGCCTCCCACAGCTTTGGCTATGATCATTTGCCAACTTTGCAGGCATCATATCTGCTGTTTGGAATCGTGGCATGTGTATTGCTGGCTGCGGCTTTCTGGCAGTCGAAACAATTTGTATTTCAGTTTACAGGAACGGAGCGATAAGATGGAAAAAAATGGAATTGTTGTCCGTCAGCTGCATAAGGCATTCGGCAAGCAGATTGTGCTGAATCAGGTGAATCTGGAAATTGCACGGGGAGAAATTGCCGGCGTGGTTGGATGCAACGGCAGCGGAAAAACTGTGCTGATGAAATGTATCTGCGGTTTTATGAAGCCTGACAGCGGACAGATATTTGTGGATGGAAAGCAGATTGGGAAAGACTGTGATTTCCCGGAGAATATAGGCATTATGATAGAAACCCCCGGTTTTATCGGGCATATGAGCGGCTACCGTAATTTAAAGATGCTGGCGGCACTGCGTGGCAGAATCGGCAGACAGGAAATACTGGCTGTTCTGGCACAGGTGGGGCTGTCGGCGCATATGCATAAACCGGTTCGCAAGTATTCCCTTGGAATGCGGCAGCGTCTGGGTATTGCACAGGCGATTGTGGAAAATCCGGATGTTCTGGTACTGGATGAACCTTTTAACGGGCTGGATGCAGGCACTGTGGAAGAAATACGCCGTTTGCTTCTGGCGTTCAAAGCCCAGGGAAAAGCAATTCTGCTGGCAAGTCATAATGCAAAGGATATTCAGATGCTTTGCGATAAGGTTTTGGAAATGAGGGTTGAGAGTACATGAGATTATTTGGAATGACGGCAGCGATACTATGTCTGACTGCTGCGGAAATGGAGATTCCCCTGGAAACGGAGCCGATTGCGGAGCCTTTCGGTGTGGTGTATCTTGATACAGAACATGTCTATGACCAGATGACCGGAGCATACAGCCAGGGTTATGTGCCTGTCATCCAGGGCAATGATGCGGTTGTGGTGTTCCCGCTTTTGTGTGAGGGCACACCTCCCCCCACCCTGATGGTTTCTCTTGCCCTTGGAGATCCGGATACTGCTCCGTTCGTTTGCAGAAATTATGCCCGTACCGTTTCCTGCGAACAGCATCCTGTGGACGGCGGTACAGAAACAATACCTGCATATTATGCTGCGTTTCATCTGGAATTGCGTTCGGACCGCAGAAATGGCAGTTATCCTGTGACGGCATATTTTTATACACAGGATCATGCAATATCATTGGATTATACGACTTATGTAACCATTACCGATGGCATATCGGAGCAGACAGAACCGGAACCTGTACAGCCTGTTGTGACAACGGAGCAGCCGGTGCTTCCGAAACTGCTGCTGACGGACTATCATACCTGCCATACCGCTGAAACTGCCGGGGATACAGTTACGCTTTCCATCACCCTTCAGAATATGTCACAGAAAACCACAGCAAAAAACCTGACTATAACTGCTGCTGCTCCAGAAGAAATCTGTTCGCTGATTGGGGTATCGGATACCCAATACTGCGAACAGATTTTGCCGGGGGACACCGGGACATTTATGTTTTCTTATGAAATCAGGGGAGATGTGCCGGAGGGACAATATGGAATTCCACTGACATATGACTATACATTCGGAGAGGGGCAAACCGCCGCAGGACAGGGAACAGCCCGTATTTCCGTTGTACAGCCATTGAAAATGGACTTTGCAATGGTGCAGGTGCCATCGGAATTGGTGGTGTCGGACCGCATTATGCTGAATGTGCAGGCAATGAATCTGAGCCATGCAGATGCATATCATGTGCGTGCGGTGCTGGAAGCAGATGGCTTTTTTCCGGAAAATACGGCTTTTCTCGGCACGGTTCCGGGCGGAGAATCTGCGGAGGGCAGCATTACTGCAAGTATTTCCGCTTTGTATGACAAGGCAGAAATATACGGTATGACAGATGGTACGATTACTTTTTTCTATGAAGACAGAAATGGAAAGGAATATACGCAGGTGCAGGCGTTTTCAACAGAAATCTGTTCTCCCTTTACGGAAATGCAGATAAAGGATTCGCCGCAGGATGAACCGAAACAATGGTGGTATGCGATGGGCGCAGCGTTGGCAGTATTGGCAGCATTGGCTGTATATTTAATTATACGCCGCAGAACAGGCGGTGGAGTGTGAACAGGGTGCAGTCCTTTCTGCGTCTGCGGCGGCAGAGCGGATATGTAAAAGCTGCGGTAGTATGTTTCCTATGCGGCATTCTGCTGCTCATACATAGCGTGGATGCCGTGGTGCAGTATATCAGGCAGACTGCGGAGCCGGTGGAATATTTGCTGGTGTCCGGGAGTCCGTACGTCATGAGCAATGCGGGGCAGCAGAATCTCATGCGCACGATATCTTTGGCAGCGGTAAGCAAACAGTCTGAAGTACAGCTTATTACAGAAGAATGTTCATTGCCCTGCTATCTGCTTTCTGCACAGTATTTTTTAGATGGCTATGGCATCCACAGTGAAAGTGTTCCAGAAGCTGTATTTGTAAATGAAAGTGCCATGCGGCTGCTGGCAGGGAATACGGCACCATCTCATATCCGTATCATGTGCCAGATGGAGGAAAGAACGGAAATGCGTGATATATGGCTGGCGGATACCTTGCCAAAGGAGGAAGCAGCCGCCTTCTGCGTGGGGGATTCACTGGTGCTTGCAGATAGTGATATGCTGCGTGTTATGCGGCAGTCACAGGAGATTTCCGGTACTGTGGAGCAGACGCTGACGGAAATGGGATACAGTATTGTGAATCATGGAAAGACAGAGGAATTGCAGCATGCACAGGTATTGATGCTTGTTCGCCTATGGTATGGGCTTCTGGCGGCTTTTTTTACAATGCTGTCTTCAGCAGTGCTGTATCGCTGCGGTGTGATGATTCTGTCATCTTGATGATGTGTGATTGCATGATGAAGCCTGGGGGAGAAAAATCGGATGTTTTTTCTCCCCCAGGCTTTTTATCTTTGCGTTTTTTGGGTGCTCTGCCTGAGTGCAGCAACTATGAATGGCATTTGCCTTATGCTACTGAACAAACGAAGCTGCCATCATGGAAATCAATTTCTAATGTACTGTTGGCTGCAATGGGTTCAGAAAGAATCTTCTTTGCAATGATTGTCTCAATCTTCCGCTGAATCAGACGCTTGAGAGGACGTGCTCCGTAATTGGGATCATATCCCTGCTCAATGATTTCTGCCTTGGCTTCTGCTGTAAGAGTCACCCGAATCTGTTGTTCTTCCAGTCGCTTTTGCAGATTCCCGATCAGCAGATCAACGATGCTGCCAATTTCCGATTTGCTCAGTGGCTTATAAAGAATAATCTCATCCAGTCTGTTCAGGAATTCAGGACGGAACCGCTGCCGCAGCAATGCGTTGGTCTGCTGCTGTGCTTCCTGCGAAATGGAACCATCCGGCTGTATGCCTTCCAGCAGAGCATCTGCTCCCAGGTTGGATGTCATAATGAGAATTGTATTTTTAAAGTCCACGGTTCTGCCCTGGGAATCGGTGATTCTGCCGTCGTCCAGTACCTGCAGCAGCAGATTGAATACATCCGGATGGGCTTTTTCAACCTCATCCAACAGTACAACGCTGTAGGGCTTCCGGCGTACTGCCTCTGTCAGCTGGCCGCCTTCTTCATATCCCACATATCCGGGGGGCGCTCCAATCAGACGGCTGACATTGAATTTCTCCATATATTCGCTCATGTCAATGCGAATCATATTGCGTTCATCGTCGAAAAGAGACTCTGCCAGTGTTTTTGCCAGTTCTGTTTTTCCGACACCAGTTGGGCCAAGGAACAGGAAAGAACCAATGGGGCGATTGGGATCCTGAATACCTGCACGGGAGCGGAGAATGGCTTCGCTGACTTTTTCCACCGCTTCATTTTGACCAATGACACGCTTGTGGAGGGTGTCCTCCAGATGCAGAAGCTTTTCACGGTCGCCCTCCATCAGCTTTGTGACGGGAATACCTGTCCACCTTGCCACAATCCGGGTGATTTCTTCCTTTGTGACTGCATCCCGCAGCAGTCTGGCGGAATTGCCGTTCTGGGCGGCCAGTTCTGCTTCTTCCAATTGCTTCTGCAGTGCAGGCAGCTTGCCGTATTTCAGTTCTGCCGCCTTATTCAGATCATATTCCCGTTCTGCGGAATCGATTTCCGTTTTGACTTTTTCCAGTTGGGCACGCAGTTCCTGTACCTGATTGATGCCGTTTTTTTCGTTGTCCCACTGTACTTTCATCTGTGCAAATTTTTCACGGTGTTCAGCAAGATCCTTCTGCAAATCATGCAAATGTGCTGCGGAAACAGCATCGTCCTCTTTTTTGAGTGCCGCTTCTTCAATTTCCATCTGCATGATTTTTCTTGCAATCTCATCCATTTCCATCGGCATTGAATCAATCTCTGTGCGAATCATGGCGCAGGCTTCATCAATCAGGTCAATGGCCTTATCCGGCAGAAAGCGGTCAGAAATATAGCGGTTGGAAAGGGTTGCCGCAGCAATGAAGGCAGCATCATGAATTTTGACACCATGATAAACCTCATAGCGTTCCTTCAGACCACGGAGAATAGAAATTGTATCCTCAACAGTCGGCTCACCTACAAGAACAGGCTGAAAACGGCGTTCCAATGCGGCATCTTTTTCGATGTACTTGCGGTACTCATCCAGTGTGGTTGCGCCGATGCAGTGCAGTTCACCACGGGCAAGCATAGGCTTTAAAAGGTTGCCGGCATCCATGGCACCGTCTGTTTTTCCAGCTCCGACGATGGTATGGAGCTCATCAATAAACAGCAGAATTTTGCCTTCGGATTTTTTGATCTCCTGCAAAACTGCTTTGAGACGTTCCTCGAATTCACCTCTGTATTTTGCACCTGCAATCAAAGCACCCAGATCCAGAGAGAATACAGTGCGGTCACGCAGGCTTTCCGGCACATCGCCACGGGCAATCCGCTGTGCAAGACCTTCTGCAATGGCAGTTTTACCCACGCCGGGTTCGCCAATCAGAACAGGGTTATTCTTGGTCTTTCTGGAGAGAATCCGTATCACATTGCGGATTTCCACGTCACGTCCGATGACGGGATCCAGCTGATGCTTTCTGGCACGTTCTGTCAGATCCTGACCGTATTTTTTCAGCACATCATAGGTGGCCTCCGGGGTTTCATTGGTGATGCGGGTATTGCCTCTGATTTCCTTCAGAATGGACAATACGTTTGCTTCAGTAATCTGATAGGATTGGAACAGCCGTGTAATGGTGCGGTCTTCAGATTGCAGCATTGCCAGCAGCAGATGCTCCACTGAGATGAACTCGTCCTGCATTTTTGCGGCAATCTGCTCTGCCTGGACATAGAGCTGTTCCGTTTCATTGGAAACGTAAATCATGCCGGCCTGTCTGCCGCTTCCTGTGACATGCGGCAGTTCTCCTACCAGCTTGTCAGCTGCGGCGGCCACGGATTCAGCAGGGATATTCATCCGCTGGAGAATCTGGGGAATCAGTCCATCCGGCTGCTGGAGCAGCGCATCCAGAAGGTGGATGGGCTCCACGGCGTTGTTCTGGTGGCTGACGCACAGCTTTTGTGCAGTCTGCATGGCCTCCAGTGTTTTTTGTGTCATATTGTTTGCATTCATAATGATACCTCCAAATCTGCATTCAGCGAATCATATTGCTTTGAAAATATTCTGCCAGGGCACGTTCTGCCAGAGCCGTGTCCGGCAATTGCGCAAAGTAAATTTTCAGGGCGGCATCCACCTGTTTGATGTACTGGCCGATGGCACTGCCCAATTCCTGTGATGTCACATTCCGATTGGCCGGAATATGGAAAGCACGGTTCCAGACGCCATCCGTGATGGAAAAATCTGACTGGGCACACAGATGATATGCAAGCTCCAGCTTTGCCCAGCTTCGGAAAAAGGCTTCTGCATCTGCAATCAATGATTTGTTCTGTGTGCGGAAGGATGCCTGCAACACGCCAAGTGCCTGTTCCGGCTGCCGATACAGTTCCACACGATAGCGAATCGTTGGTTTGTAGCGGTAGCGCAGGGGGCTGCGGATGACCAGCATACCATTGGTTGCCTGCTCCTGCAATTGAAACAAACCGCTCATTTGCTGCGTCAGGGTTTGCAGAATATCTGCCATTCGCCTTTCAGGTGTAACGTATCCGACAGCTTCGGCAAGGAGCTGATTGATCAGATTGGAACGGCTGGTACCCTTGGCATACGCCATGCGGTCCACTGCTTCAATAACATCTTCTGACAGTACAAGACTGTAGACTGCTTTTTTCATTTGTATCCCTCCTTGAATAATATTATACTCATATTATAGAACTTGTCAATAGAGTTATATAATAATTCACACAACTTTCACATTATGATTGACGAAACTATTTTTTTGTGCTATACTATATAATACAAATGATAATGATAAAAGGGGTGTTATCATGCAAACAGAAAAGATATATAATCAGGACGGTTATTGCCGTACTTTCAAAGCAAGGGTTCTTTCTTGTGAAGCCTTGGCGGAAGTTCGCAGCGACGGTGCTGCCTTTGGTGTCATTCTGGACAAAACCGCATTTTTCCCGGAAGGAGGCGGACAGTCCTCTGATACGGGAAATCTGGGCAATGCCTATGTGATGGATGTGCAGGAAATCAATGGTGAGATTGTACACATGACTGATGTAGAATTGCCTGTGGGCGAAGAACTGGTGGCAGAACTGAACTGGGAGGAGCGTTTCCGCAAGATGCAGAATCATACCGGTGAACACTTGCTTTCCGGTATTGTGCACAAGCAGTTCGGCTATGATAATGTGGGCTTTCACCTTGGCACAGATGGCATGACCGTCGATTTCAGCGGTACGCTGACACCTGCTGAGCTGAACTTTGTTGAGTATGTTGCCAACAGAGTGGTGGGCCTGAATGTACCTGTGACCGTGTCCTATCCAACACCTGAGGAATGTGCCCGAATGGATTATCGTTCCAAACTGGATTTGGTGAAGGACGTGCGTATTGTGACCATTGAGGGATGGGATGTGTGCGCCTGCTGTGCGCCTCATGTTACGCAGACAGGTGCTGTGGGCGGCATCAAAATTTTGAGCTGTGAAAACTGGAAGGGCGGCATTCGCCTGCATGTGCTTTGCGGCTTGGATGCAATGGACGATTATACCTGCCGCATAGAGCAGACTGCACGTATTTCTCAGCAGCTTTCCTGCAAGCAGCTGGAAGTTGCTGAGGCTGTGGAGCGTGTTATGAAGGCATCACAGGCGGAGCGGGAGAAGTCTGCCAAGCTGCGCCGTGTGATTCTGGATATGAAGGTATCTGCGCTGGAAGCCACTGATGGCAATATTGTTATGTTTGATGACATTCTGGACAATAACAACCTGCGGGACTGGGTGAATGCCGGTGTACAGAAAGCAGGGGGTATCTGCGCTGTATTCCAGGGCAATGATGAAGATGGTTACCGTTATATTATCGGCAGCCGTTCTGTGAAGCTTCGTGCATGGTCAAAGGATTTTAATGCAGCATTGAATGGCAGAGGCGGCGGTTCTGATGAAATGATTCAGGGAACCGTAAAAGCCGGAGAAGCTGAAATTCAGGCATATTTGAAATAATAGGGCAGGTTCTTTCAGCGGCATGTATCCATGGTTTCTCATAGATACAAACAGATACAAAGAAAAAAGCGGCTCTGCCGAAGCAGAGCCCAATTTCTTGAAGGTATACCCAAGGATGTGTTGTTGCCGTCTTTTGCCGCAGTCGGATGCGCAGTATGCAGTCGGTGCCTGACTCACTGTATGCAGATTGCGTATCCTTCCTTGACTCACACTATACCAGATTATTCAGAAAAAATCAAGCGGTTTCAACATTCTGTCAACAGTTTGCCGACAGATTGAGAACAATTCGTCACCGCTTTGCAACTTTTATCTGCCAGTTGTAACAAAAAAATGATGACAGGGGATGTTCCTATGATACACCTATTTAAAACCGTAGACGGCAGACTTCAGCAGCTGGGTGCACCAGAGGCAGGATGCTGGGTGTCTGTATATGAACCGACGCCGGATGAGATTCAGTCGCTGACTGGCGAATATGGGCTGGATCCTGGCTTCGTGCGGTCCTGTCTGGACGAAGAAGAATCCTCCCGAATTGAAATGGAAGGAAATCAGACCTTGATTATCGTGGATACCGCAGTCGAATCAAAGGAGCAAAACGATACCTCTCAGTTCTATACGGTTCCGCTTGGCATTATCAATACAACGGATAAGGTCTTTACCATTTCTCTTCGGAGAAATCCGGTGCTGATTGCCCTGGCGGAGGAAAAAAATGCTGTTTTGCAGACGCATCTGCGGACACGTTTTATTTTGCAGATTCTGATGCGGATTTCTGCGGGATTTGTGTTTTATCTGAAACAAATTGATAAAATCTCATATTCCATGGAGAAGCAACTGAGCAGTGCCATGCGGAATCAGGAGATTGTACAGCTGATGGGATTGGAAAAATCCTTGGTTTACTTTAATACATCTCTGAAGGCGGACCTGGTGACCATTGAGAGAATACAGCGGGGCAGAGGGCTGAAGCTGTATGAAGAGGATGAGGACCTGATGGATGATGTGGGAATTGAGTTCCGTCAGGCGGTGGAGATGGCAGGTATATACAGCGGTATTCTTTCTGCAATGATGGATGCTTTTTCCTATGTCATTGCGAACAATCAGAACAGCGTCATGTGGCGGTTGACCATTGTGACGGTTATTATGGAAATTCCCAATATTATCTTTGCATTTTATGGTATTAATACGGATACACTGCCCTTGAAAAGCAGCTGGATGTATGCTGTATTGCTGACGGCAATTGCAACCATTGTCACGGCCCTGATTCTGTTAAAAAAACGAAAACTATAATAATAAACCGCACGGATGATACAATAGAATGTGTCGATTCTGTGCGGTTTTTATTGTATTTTTATAGCCTTGGATTTTATTTATTAAAATTATATGAATATTATTTTATGCTCCCTTGACAAGCAATACGGTATGTGATAAAATAGGTATAATATTGCTATGTGTATTGAAAAAACATACACACGGCAGTATGAAACTATCACATATTTCATTATGTGAAATCTTTTGGGAAGGGATGATTTTTTTGCATAGTAGAATCATCAAAAGAGCAATGAGCCTCACGGCAGCAGCAATGATGAGCTGTTCCGTCGCACTGGGCTCGGGCGGCTGGAGCCTGGAGGGTGCCGCAGCATCGGTGGCTGTTGGAGATTACTCCAACGATGAGCGTGTACCGGTCATTGTCAAGGTTTCAGGTGATGCGGTTCTGGCAACAGCGGAGGGTATGGCAAACGGAGATGCTTTTCTGGACTCTGCAGAAGCAGAGCGGATGGAGCAGAATCTGGAAAGTGTGCAGGCTCGTGTGGAGAGAAATATTCGCAGCTTTTATCCTGAGCTGACAATCAAGTATAACTACAGTGTGCTTTATAACGGCTTCTACTGTGATATGCCTGAAAGTCTGATTCCGTATGTTGAAGAGCTGGACTATGTAGAGAGTGTAACAATTGTACGTCCGACAGCAGTGCCGATGATGGCCAACGCCCCCGGATTAAGCGGTTATCCTGCATATTACAACGAAACAGGCTGTACCGGTGAAGGTCAGGTGATTGCTGTTATTGATACGGAGCTTGACGTTACACATCCGATGTTTGCGCCCTTGGCAGAGGACAAGGAAACATCATTGACAAAAACTGATGTGGCAGAACTGGCAGCTTCCGGAAAGCTGAATATGAATGTGGATCCGGAACGTGCATATATCAGCAGCAAACTTCCTTATGTGGTGGATTATGCGGAAGATCCCTATGAGGGTCTCGCAGATGAAAGTGCGTATCATGGTACACATGTCAGCGGTATTGCCGCCGGAAATGAAATTGAAGACGAGGAAGGCAACAGGATTTCCGGCGTTGCAAAGGATGCACAGTTGATTTTCATGGCAATTCAGTCTTCTATTGGTCTGGATACGGGTGCAGCCATTGCAGCAACAGAGGATGCTGTAAAGCTGCATGCAGATGTCATAAATATGAGCTGGGGAAGCGAAGAAGAATACTATGGCGCAAATCCCTTTGCAGAGGCACTGGCAGTTGCAGAAAATGCAGGTGTTATGGTTTGTGTCGCAGCAGGCAACTACGACAATGGCTCACTTTACTACGGAGATACAATCACAGCGGATAACCCGGATGCTTCCACAATGAGTGATAAGGCGGAAAAGGGCTCCAGCGTATTGATGGTTGCTTCCGCAGATAATCTCTATACTTCACAGGATCCTTCTTTCACTGTGGATGGAGAGCAATATTTGTATTCCAAGACTTTTGATTTATTTTCAATGGACGCATATAACGCATTGGATTATCTGGAATACGGCGATTACGAATATGTTTATGTGGGAATCGGCGATGAAGAATCATTGGCGGAAGCGGATCTGGAAGGAAAAATTGTTCTGGTAGATTACGATGAAGAGATCTCAATGAGCGGTGAAGCCTATATGAACGCAGCAGCAGCAGGTGCTCTTGTTTTCATCGAGATTGCACAGGAAGGTACAGGTCTTCCTGAATATGTACTGGCAATGGGTGATACTCCGATGACTTCTGTTTCCTATGAAACAGGACAGATTATGATTGCTGCTGAAAACAAGATTCTGGTGAACGATGGCAGAACCATTGCAATTGATCATCCGACAATGGTAAGTGACTATACTTCCTGGGGTGTCAAGGAATCTTTGGACCTTCGCCCGGACATTATGGGCGTAGGCGGAAATGTAACCTCTGCCGGCTATGACGGTACACAGGAACTGATGTCTGGTACCTCTATGGCAACACCGTATCTTTGCGGATGCGTTGCTGAGGTTTGTGAGTACATGCGCAAAAACGGAATTGAAATCAACGGCAGTGATCGTGTACGCTATATCCGTAATTTGCTGATGAATTCCGCAGTGCCTTATTCTGAGGATGGCATTTATGTTACTCCCAGAAGACAGGGCGCAGGTTTGGTATCTCTCAGCGGGCTGCTGACAGATAAGGTGCTGCTGACAGGTCCTGAGGGCGATGCAAAGGTAAATCTTTATGACGGCCTTGGAGATTCTTTCCAGATTCCGGTAACAATCACCAATATCAGCGATGAGGATGTCACATTTGCAGGCGCTGATCTTGTGCTTACCACAGACGATTCATACTGGAATGAAGAGTTGGAAATGAATGTTCTCAACGGTCAGCAGCTTTTAGGGTGCAATGCAGATTTGTCTGGCCTGACTTCCATTGGGGCAGGAGAAAGCCGCACTGTTACAATCAATGTGAAGCTGAATGCTTCTCAGACAGCAAGCCTGAAAGAAACATTTGTCAATGGTTTCTTTGTGGAAGGTTATCTGCTGCTGCATGAAGCAGATAACTGCTGCAACATTTCTATTCCGGTTCTGGGATATTACGGCGACTGGGCTGCAATTCCGATTGTAGATGAAGAGAGCGTTGCCGGACTGACAGACCTTGGCACAGATTATCTCTATAATGGCAAGTATTCTCTGGCAGAAGTCGTTGGACTGATGAAAGAAGTCTATGCTTCGATTCCGGAAGATGAAAAGGAAAGCTGCGATCTGTTTTCTTATATGACAGACGAGTATTATGCGCAGCTGGAATCAATGGCAGCCTCAGACAAGGTGATTTCAATTTCTCCCAATAGTGACGGCCTTGCAGATCAGCTGCTTCTGGATGCTTTTGTGAACCGCAGAACGCAGTATCAATATACGATTCTGGATGCAGCCGGTAAGTGCGTTGCAGAAGGAAAGACAGGTTCAGTGGATATGCAGAGAGTGGAAAATCTGTTTGAAATGGAACAGGTGCTGGATGAGCTTCCGGAAGGGGAATATCGTGCTGTTCTGACATGCGTGATTGATTATGAAACATCCTATGCAAATCCCCAGGTTTATGAGGTGGCATTCAGGGTTGACAAAACAGCCCCGACACTGAAAACAGAAGAAACAGAGAAGGACGGCAGAAAAATTCTGAAGATTCACTGTGAAAATGCAGAGGATCTGGATGCTGTGTATATTACAGGCATTGGAAATGGCGGTGTTTTGGGTGAATACGATTCGGAAAACTCCGCTTATGACAACAATATGTTTGCACTGCTTTCCTATGCACAGATGTATTGCGAAACCATAGCAGAGCAGGAGAACGGCAAACCTCAGAATGATGCAAAGCTCCCGGCAATTGCAAGAATCCTGAAGGGTACCCTGAATTACAACGAGTCATTCTCCAATCAGTTCCTTGATATTATTCCTGCAAAGGCAGACAGCAAGGGGCAGTACACATTGGAATATGATGTTACAGACCTGGAGAGTTATACTGTTACAGCATCCGATGCTGCATATAACTTTGCATTCTATGAATCCGCTGTAACAGCCCCCGATCATATTCTCAGCGGTATCTGGATTGCCAATACCGGTATGTTTGAATTCAGAAACAGCGGCGCTGTCAAGTATCTTGACTTTGCAGAGGGTAATGTCACAAGATATATGTCCTCTCTGGAGAATGGTATTCTGAATCTGCATGCAGCACATGCGGAAAAGACATTTACCATTGAACAGCTTTCTGATACCACAATTCGTGTGACAGATGAGGATGGCAATGTTGAGCTTGCTATGCTGTCAGAGCTCTATAGCTTTGATATTGAGCATAGTGTGTGGGAACTGGAACAGGCAGTCGTGAGATACGCAATGTCTGTTGGCGATTTTGATATCACAAGAGTTGAAACGAATCTGTATGATGGCGAGAATGTCAGCATCAGACTTTATGGAAATCTGGAGTTCCGGGAAATGCTGCTGGGCATTTTCAACTGTTCCGTATTCCAGGATTATGCAATGCTTAACAATATGCTGGAGGTTAATCTGTTTGAGGTGCCTACAACATACTTAAAGAGCGGTCTCTATGAAAGCTATGACCTGGAACACAATGAAATGTATTATGTTACCATTGATGCTCTTGCAAATAGGGGCTGGTATACTGATATTTACAGCAAGGAGCCTGTGACGTTTACATATCAGACAGAAGAAGACGGCACATTTACCTTTACTTTTGACGAAGAAAATACTTACAATGCAAAGGTCACAGTGGATGACAACAATGGCATCTATATTTATGAGGAAGGCGCATTCGCACCTTATGCTTTGTACTATTATTGTTCTGATATAGATAATCCTTTCAGTACAGGTTCATACTATACTGTTTCGGAGTATATTGACATGCTGATTGCTTACAATGAAAGTGTTACCGGTGTGTACAATGATGAAGTTGAAGTGAACTTTGAAGGTGCACTGGACATGGGAATCACGGATGGCATGACAATCCTTATTGAGGACTTTTCCTCTACATATGGCTATTCCTGGAGATATAACACAGAAGTGGATCTGAGCCAGCCGCCGGTTCTGCCGGAGGGGGCATATTCCATTCCGACACTGGAAGCAATGGTAATCCAGGATTACACACTTCGCTATGGCGAAGAGCCTGCTGATGCATTCTCCATGCTGATGCTGGATGGCAAAGTAGAAGTGGCACTGTATGATGAAACAGATGATATGCTGGATATTTATTTAATCGATCCTATGACCGGATTGGGTAAGGATTGGAATGAAACAGATGTCAATCTGCCTCAGACAGGCAACAACGCTCCTGCAAGCGTCGTAATGGCAGCTGCTGCAATACTGATGACCCTGATGGGCGCAGCAGTTGTAATGAAATCCGGAGTGATTGTCAAAAAGCAGGAAAAAGCTGCTTAATGATGCGGGATGAAAAAATACACGAAACGTCAGATAATCATGCTGGTGCTGGGCATTCTCATGATGGCTGCAGGGCTTGGAATTCTGTCTTTTCTGAGCATCCGTAAGCTAAACAGAGATCATCAGCGAAAAGAACTGATGAAGGAAAATACAGTATTATCCATCCCGGCACTGCATATTCAGGCACCCGTAATAGAAGGCGTCGAACCGCAGGTGCTTTCCAAAGCAGTTGGACATTTCCCGGATACAGGTGAGATTGGTTCCGGTAATTACTGCATTGCAGGGCACAGCAGTGTACTCTACAAGGAATACCTCAATCGTCTGAAAAAAGCGGAAATCGGTATGGAAATCATACTGACCGGAAAGGATGGGACAACCGCCGCATATTATATTTCGGAAACGCAGATTGTGAATCCGGATGAAACATGGATTCTGGAGGATTTTGGGGATACCCGTGTGACGATTGTGACCTGCACAGATGACGGTACACAGCGGCTGATTGTAGTCGGCAAAACAGAACAACCCTCCTGAGTGGAAAAGAAAGGGACATTCAAAAGCGTATTTATATGAAAAGGCTGCGTGGCTTAAAGCTGCGCAGCCTTTTGCGTTTAACGATAAACATTAAAAAATTATCGTGTAAATAGCACAACCGAGATGCCGCATGCAGAAGGCTATCTTATGCAAACATACAATAATTAACGATAAACATTAAATAGCTATTGACAAACATAAATGTTCGTGATATACTGTAACCACAACAGGGACGTTCCATCAAACAAATTCCAAATAATACGAAACGCATTCGGAGGTTATTGTTATGAAAAACGAAAACATCAAAAAAATCAACACACTGGGCAAAATCGGAAGCGTACTCACAAGCATTATGATTGGCATCAGCATCTTGGGTATTATAATGATTGCAATCATGAGTGTAATGTGCCTGAGAATCCCCAACAATCTGATTGAAGCAGATATTCAGGGAAGCGGCGAACTTGCTTTTGCCATTGATGAAGATGGAGGAAAGCCGATTGTTCGTGTGGGCAGTGTGCAGCTTTTTGGTATCGAGATGTGGAATCCCAATACTACAGAGGATGTTCTTGAAGAAGTCAATACAGAGAAGAAAATCGGCGGCATGAATGTGAATCTCCATTTAAACAAGGATAACGAGAAGACAACCGCTGACAAAGAGGTATACAACGCTGATATTGATATCAATGGAGGCAGCGATTCATCATTGGGTATGGTATTTTTCGTAATCTTTGTGATGGTTACAGCGATGACAATCTGCTTTACAGTTGCGATGTTCTTTGCAAGAAATCTGTGCAAGGCCCTTGAAGTCTGCGAGTCTCCCTTTGAAAACAGTGTTGTCAAGCGGTTGAAGTCATTTGCAGTTTCATTGATTCCCTGGGGCGTAATCGGTATTTCTTTAGGCGGCATAAGTGCAGTGGGAATTGCCGTTATTGTGATTATTGTTTTGTTGTTCTCTGCAATTTTTAACTATGGTGCTGAATTGCAGAGAGAGTCTGATGAAACACTCTAAGGAGGCGAGCAGTTGTGTCAATCATTTTAAGACTTGACAGAGTTATGGCAGACAGAAAAATCAGTCTCAATGATCTGAGTGAAAGGGTAGGCGTCAGCAATGTGAATCTCTCAAAGCTGAAAACGGGCAAAGTCAGTGCAGTGCGGTTTTCTACATTGAACGCAATCTGCAAAGCTCTGAAATGCCAGCCGGGTGATATTCTTGAGTTCATTGACGACGAAGAAGAATAGAAAATGAATGCATGCCGCAGAAATCCGGATATTCTGCGGCATGCAGCTGTCAGGTGAACTTTTTGGAGGATTGCCTGTCTTGCCGTCATGCAAAACAGTGTAAATAACTGATATGAATGTATTTTGTATGATATTTTTTTGCGGCACATTGTGTTATAATCACAATAACAATTTGAGGTCCGTCACCCCTTCGATGGACAACAGGAGGTATGCGAATGAAACATTATAAAATCAGTGCTCTTTTTGCTGCATTGGTTGTCCTGACTGGCTGCGGCAGTACAGGCACTTCTTCGGAAGCAGACAGCAGCCAGTCTGAGGCTGTGGAAACGACAACAGCTGAAGAGACCGAAACCACAACAGCTCAGGAAGAAACACCGGTCAATGATATTGATGTGCCGGATGGTTACACCCTGCTTTGGAATGATGAGTTTGATGGCGATGCACTGGATGAGTCCATCTGGAACTATGAACCCCATGAGCCGGGCTGGACAAATGAAGAATTGCAGGAATATACCACTTCCACAGATAATGTGTTCCTTCGTGACGGCAATCTTGTAATCAAGGCAGTCAAGTCTGAAAAGGACGGCAGCGATTACTATACTTCCGGTAAGGTCACAGCACAGAATAAGAAAGACTTTACCTACGGCAAGGTTGTAGCAAGAGCAAAAGTACCAGCAGGACAGGGCTTGTGGCCTGCAATCTGGATGATGCCCCAGGATGAAAGTTATTATGGTCAGTGGCCGAAGTGCGGCGAAATTGATATTATGGAAGTGCTGGGCAGCCGTCTGAGCACTGCATATGGTACACTGCACTATGGTGAGCCCCATGCAGAACAGCAGGGCGTTTATGAACTGGAGGGTGAAACCTTCGCAGATGATTTCCATGAGTATTCTGTGGAGTGGGAACCGGGCGAAATGCGCTGGTATATCGACGGCAACCTGTACCACACAGTAAACGATTGGTTTTCTGCTGTGGAGGGCGAGGATGACAAGCCGTATCCGGCACCTTTTGACCAGCCTTTCTTTGTTCAGATGAATCTGGCTGTCGGCGGCACATGGCCGGGCAATCCGGATGAAACCACCGACTTTGACAATGCAGAATTTGAAATCGATTATGTGCGTGTATTCCAGAAGCCGGAGTATGATACCAATGTCAGCAAGCCGGAAGCAAATTATCGTGAAGCACTGGAGGACGGTAACTATATTTTCAACGGCGATTTTTCTGAACAGGAAGACCTGACAGATGATACAAATTGGAAGTTCATGCTGTTTGAAGGCGGAGAAGGCTCTGCTGAAATCAAGGATAACATGATTGTGATTCAGACAGAGAATGAAGGAAAGGTTGATTATTCTGTTCAGCTGGTCCAGCCGGAAATGCCTATGATTAAGGGCAGAAAGTATCGTGTTTCCTTTGATGCGTGGGCAGATGAGTCCCGTGATATTATCGTTTGTGTATCTGCACCGAATGCAGGATGGATTCGATACCTGCAGGATACAACACTGACGATTTCCGACAAACAGGAAACATATACATATGAATTCGATATGAATGACAAGAATGATCCGTTGGGCAGACTGGAATTCAACCTTGGAAACAGAGGCTCCTCTGCAACGGTTTATCTCACAAATGTGCGTCTTGAAGAAATCGGTTAAATCCGAGTGAAAAAAGGGGGAAGGGAAGAAAGCTGTCAGGGCTTTCTTCCCTTCGGTTTTATAGAAGAAAACCCAGACTCATAGAATTTCTTTGAGTCTGGGTTACTAATGTTAATAATTATGCATTTACAGCAGCCTTCAGTGCATCTGCTTTGTCAGTGCGTTCCCATGCCGGAAGCAGATCTTCACGGCCCATATGACCGTATGCAGCCAGTTTACGATACTGCGGTTTTCTTAATTCCAAAGTATCGATGATGCCGGCAGGGCGCAGATCAAAGACACTCTGCACAGCATTTGCCAGAGTTTCTTCGTCAAATTTACCGGTGCCAAAGGTTTCCACAAATACGGAAACAGGCTTTGCTACGCCGATTGCGTAAGCCAGCTGTACTTCACAGCGTTTTGCCAGTCCTGCAGCAACAATGTTCTTTGCAATATATCTGGTCATATACGCAGCAGAGCGGTCTACCTTGGAAGGATCCTTTCCGGAGAATGCACCGCCGCCGTGACGGGAGTAGCCGCCGTAGGTGTCAACAATAATCTTTCTGCCTGTCAGGCCGGAATCACCCTGCGGACCGCCGATGACGAAACGTCCTGTCGGATTTACAAAAATCTTTGTGTTTTCATCCATCATTTCAGCGGGAATTGTGGGCAGAATAACCAGCTCAATCAGATCTTCACGAATCTGATCCAGGCTGACAGATGCGGAATGCTGTGTGGAAACAACAATGGTATCCACACGAACCGGCTTGTCATCTTCATATTCCACAGTAACCTGTGTCTTGCCATCCGGACGCAGATAATTCAGTGTGTTGTCCTTGCGGACAGCAGTGAGACGCTGTGCCAGCTTGTGCGCCAGAGAAATCGGCAGCGGCATCAGTTCAGCGGTTTCATCGCAGGCATAGCCAAACATCATACCCTGGTCGCCTGCACCCTGTTCTTCAGTATTTTCGCTGGAATCATAGGCATAATCCACACCCTGGGCAATGTCGCCGGACTGCTGGTCAATGGATGTCATAATGGCACAGGTATGTCCGTCAAAGCCATATTTTGCACGGTCATATCCGATGTCGATAATCACATCTCTTGCGATTGCAGGGATATCAATCTGTGCAGAGGTGGAAATCTCTCCCATAATCAGAACCATGCCTGTGGTGGTGCATGTCTCACATGCAACTCTTCCTGTGGGGTCTTTTTCCAGAATGGCATCCAGGACAGCGTCTGAAATCTGATCGCAGATTTTGTCGGGATGTCCTTCTGTTACGGATTCGGATGTAAAAAAGCGTTTCATATCATTTCTCTCCTTCAGCAAATCTACAGCAAAAAAGCGACATACAATGTATGCCGCCGTTTACAATTTCTTGTACTCCTTATCTTTCGGCGGTAGCCGCAGGATTTGGCACCTTGCATTAAAAATGTGGTTGCCGCAGCTTCACAGGACCCGTTCCTCCGCTGCTCTTCATAAGGATATTACCATTATAACTCATTTTGTTTGGAAAGTCAATAGCATTCACAAATTTCTTTTGGGAGGACCAGCATAATAATTGATTCTGTTCTATACAACCCAAAACTTTATATGCCTTTTGGGAAAAGTCTCAAATCGCACATCCTTTGAATGATTCACCTGAAAATATGCATTTGTTCCATGGGAAGCTGTCGAAAAAGCTTGACATTTCGCAAAAAATATGATAAAATATAAACGTGAGCAGACTGGGCAACCGCGGAATGCGATACAGCATATGAGGAAAGTCCGGGCATCACAGAGCAGGGCAGCTGCTAACGGCAGCCGAGGGTGACCTTAGGGCTAGTGCAACAGAGATGAGACTGCATTGCTTTGCAGTGCAAAGGTGGAAAGGTGCGGTAAGAGCGCACCAGAGTGTATGAGAATACACTGCTGTGTAAACCCTGTCCGATGCAACGCTGAATTGGTACGAGGAATCATAACGTCTGCTCGGCGGATTCTCCGTAAAGGCGGCTTGAGCCTTCCGGCGACAGAAGGCCTAGATAAATGGTTGCAGTCATTTTCGAATGATGACAGAACCCGGCTTACAGGTTTGGTCACAACCGGTGCCGTATCGCACCGGTTTCTTCATTTTGGCAGGAAAGGATTGGCAAAATGTCAAAAAGAATCATTATTCTACTGATTGCAATTGGTGCTGTCATTGTATTTATGGCCGGTGCCACTGCATTTTCTCAGCATAAAAAAGCACATCAGCCGGAGGAATCTCAGGCATCAGAGGAAAGCTATTCCGATGAGATGATTGTCATTCCTTCCAAGCTTCCCGAAGGCATTGAACTGGAAATCCCCACAGGCTTTACCGAGACTTCATCCAGCTTCTACGACTGTTATTATGTCAAGGAAGATGCCTCTATTATTATTACCGGAGAGGAATCCTCCATCTATAACATTACAACAGAAGAATATGCTGACCTGGTGAAACAGCAGTACATGGACACAACAGAGCAGTTTCAGCTGGTTTCAGAGGAAACGTTCCCCTGTTCGGGTACAGAATGCAAGCTGTTCCGCTTCACCTATGCAATTGTGGGTGCGGAAACCACCAAGCAGATGGAGTGTCTCTCTGCTGTGGCAGTCAAGGATAATTTTATCTATCTGGTGACCTGCAAAAGCAGTCATGACACTTTCTCGGGCTATCTCAATGTGTTCCGGCAGATGCTTTCCACAATGAAGATTGCAGATGCATTCAGCCCCTCTGAGACGAGTGCCTCCGCCGTATCATCTGATACGGAGAGTGCGATCCATACAGAGACAAGTGCAGAAACAGAATATTGAAAGAGTACATGTCATTTTGCACAATTTCGGGTGGCGTAATCATTGCACACTTCACAATCTTTTGATATTACCCCAAATTTGATTTGACAAAATTTCGTTTTGAGGTTATAATATAAAAGGTACGCGTGTTGTATTATAATCGGCAATTCCACAGATGATTTTTGTGAACATTGCAAAATACATGCAGCATGTTTGATAAGGCATTCTACCATTGCAAAATCTGCGAAATCCGAAGGGAGATCTTACAATATGTCAAAAACAAT
This sequence comes from Oscillospiraceae bacterium, assembly GCA_024404915.1. Lineage (GTDB taxonomy): Bacteria > Bacillota > Clostridia > Oscillospirales > Ruminococcaceae > Firm-04. The sequence continues at coordinate 144,120 of JAKSPJ010000004.1, read as the reverse complement.
CGCTGTTACATCCGGAAAGGGCGGCACCGGAAAATCTTCTATTTGTGCCGGACTTGGCTATACTCTTGCAAAACAGGGCAGCCGTACATTGATTATCGAACTGGACTTCGGCCTTCGCTGCATAGACATTATTTTCGGCATGACCGGTCAGATTAAGTATGACCTCAGCGATGTCCTGGACGGAAAGGTCAAGGCAGTGGATGCGGTTGCACGTGTGCCGATGGCAAGCAACCTCTTTGTGCTGTGTGCACCGAAGAATCCGTTTTTGCAGGTGACTGTGGAGCAGATTGCAGATATTTGCCAGTCTGTCCGTAAGTATTATGACTATATCATTATCGATACAGGTGCAGGTATCAACAACCACGTCTTTGACATCGTTGAACAGTCTAACCTGATTCTTGTTGTTACCACTCCGGACCCGATTTGTGTGCGTGATGCACAGATGATGTCCGATGAGTTCTACTCCAGAGGCAACCGTCGTCAGCGTCTGATCATCAATAAGGTCAGCAAGAAGGCAATTGGTGCAGAATTGGTTCGTGACCTGGATGAAATTATTGATACCATCGGTGTTCAGCTGATTGGCGTGATTCCGGAGGATTATCAGCTTGTGATTTCCACCGGCAAGGGTGAGCCGATTCCTTCTACGGCCCCCAGCCTTGCAGCATTTGATGCGGTTTCCAAGCGTTTGCGCGGAGAAGACGCACCGCTGACTGTCAAGATCAACTGATACTGTTTCCCGGTTCAGCGGGATGCATGATCTGAATTCTTACTACAAAAGACATACCAGAAAGGATGTATCTAACATGACAATAGCATTGATAGCCCACGATGCAAAAAAAGAACTGATGATCCAATTCTGTACAGCATATTCTGCCGTTTTGAGTCGCCATATTCTTTGTGCAACAGGTACCACTGGCAAACAGGTGGCGGAAGCCACCGGCTTACAGATTAAGCGTTTTTTAAGCGGCGCACAGGGCGGCGGTCAGGAAATTTCTGCCCGCATTTCCTGCAATGAGATTGATGTGCTTCTGTTCTTCAGAGATCCCATCAATCCGAAGGTTTCCGAGCCCAATGACATGAATCTGCTTCGCCTTTGTGATGTGCACAATGTTCCCGTTGCAACCAATATTGCGACTGCGGAAGCCTTGATTCTGGCTCTGGAACGCGGCGATCTGGATTGGCGTGAGATTGGAAATCCCAGTATTATGTAATAACAGCATAGCTTACACATTGCCCCTTCTAAACGGAAAGGGGCATTTGCTATGCATAAATATCCGCAAAGGAAAGGAAGATTTTTATGGCAAAATATATTACCCGCCCCCAGGGCACAGAAGATATTACTCCGTCACGTATTCACAAGTGGCATACTGTGGAAAAGGTGACAAAGGAAGTGGCAGAGAGCTTCGGCTTCTCTGAAATCCGGATTCCGACTTTTGAGACAACAGAGCTGTTTCAGCGTTCTGTAGGTGAAACAACAGACGTAGTGCAGAAGGAAATGTACTCCGTCATTGCCCGTGAAACACAGTTTACACTGCGTCCGGAGGGCACCGCAGGCACCATTCGTTCTATGCTCCAGAATGGACTGCTGGCAGAAGCACTTCCGCAGAAGGTCTTCTATCAGCTTTCCTGCTTTCGCCATGAGCGTCCTCAGGCAGGCAGACTCCGTGAATTCCACCAGTTTGGAGTGGAAATGGCAGGCTCTGCTTCCCCCTATGCAGATGCAGAAATCATTCTGCTGGCCAAAACAGTACTGGACCGTCTGGGCCTGAAGGGGATTCAGCTGAATATTAACAGCATCGGCTGCCCCCAGTGCCGTGCGAAATATCAGGCGGCTCTGAAAGCTTATTTTGAGCCCCATCGTGAAGAATTGTGTGAAACCTGCCAGGAGCGTCTGGAACGAAATCCGATGCGTCTGCTGGACTGCAAGAGCCCGGAGGATCAGGCAATTGCAAAAGATGCTCCCATTATTCTGGATTACCTCTGTGAGGAGTGCAGCACACACTTTGAAACACTTCAGAAAACACTGAAGGAAATGCAGGTGGAATATGCTATCAATCCTAAGATTGTGCGTGGCCTGGATTACTACACAAAGACAGTATTTGAGTTTATCACCACAGATATCGGTGCGCAGGGTACCGTTTGCGGCGGCGGAAGATACGACGGTCTGATTGAGCAGCTTGGCGGACAGAAGGTGCCGGCACTGGGCTTTGGCATGGGTCTGGAGCGTCTGATTCTGACCATGGAATCCCAGAATTGTGAATTTCTTTCACAGAAAAAATGCGAAGTCTACATCGCTCCTATGGATGATGCTGCCCGACCCACGGCACTGCGCTTTGTCAATGCACTGCGTGAGATGGGTGTCTGCGCTGAATTTGATTTAATGGATCGTTCATTCAAGTCTCAGATGAAGTATGCAAATAAGCTGGGCGCAAAATATCTTGTGGTGCTTGGCTCCAATGAGCTGGAACAAGGTGAAGGACAGCTGAAAAATATGGAAACAGGTGAGCAGAAGTCCATTCGCCTGGATTCCGCTGATCATTTTTGTGAAGACTATTCAGATATCTCCATCGGAGACATGTTTCAGCCGAAACTGTAAACCAATCGCATCGGAGCACACAAAATGAAAGAGATTATCCGGCAGATATCCGAATTCCTGCGAAGCAGTTTTCTTGTGCTGCTGGTCTTGTTTTCAGCAGCACTGGGCATTTATCGTCTGACGAAGCTGCAGATTGCTGCTGCGGAAGAAGAGAAGCGTCATCCTGTCGTGGAGAATGTTTATACGCAGGTGATTCCGGCATCCAGAGGTTCGATTGTGGATTGTACGGGTGAGCCCATTGTATCAAATAAAATCGGCTATAACCTGATTATTGAGAAAGCATTCTTTCCCACAAATCTGCAGGACGGAAACCGTGTGATTCTTGAAACAGCCATGCTGCTGAAAGAAGCAGGATTCCAATGGAATGATACAATGCCAGTTTCTGCACATTTTCCTTATATTTTTTCGAATGACAGGGATGACGATATCAAGGAGATGAAAAAGAATCTGCGTCTGAACAGCTATGCCACTGCGCAGAACTGCATTGACAAGCTTTATGCAGATTATGAGATTGACGAATCTTACCAGGAGAATGAGCGGCGTTTGATTGCCGGCATTCGCTATGAAATGATGATTCGCAGTTTTTCAATGTCAAATGTTTTCTATTTTGCCAATGACATTGATTTAAAAATGGTGACACATATCAAGGAATTGAGAGTGACACTGCCAGGTGTAAATATCGTGGAGGAGGCAATCCGCACAGTAGAAAACGGTGATGTGCTTCCCCATGAAATCGGCTATATCGGTCCGATTTATTCCCAGGAGGAGTACGCACAGCTCAAGGAAAACGGCCATACAGATTATGCGCTCTCTGATAAAGTGGGCAAAAGCGGCCTGGAGCAAAGCTGTGAAGCTGACCTGCGCGGCTACAATGGCATCAAGGAAATCACTGTGACGGATGGCGAGGTTACCTCTGTGAATGTTACACAGGAGCCGGTAGGCGGAAAAACTATTCAGCTTACGATAAACAGCAAATTCAATGCAGGGCTGCAATCATTGCTGGACCAGCACTGCCAGATGCTGCGTGAAACAGATTATGAATGCAGAGATGTCAATTGCGGTGCGATTGTTGTTCTGGATACAAGTGATAATGCGGTGCTTGGCATGGCAACGCTGCCCACTTATAATCTGGCGGAATTGCTGGAAGATTACAACAGCGTGGCAGAGCAGGATAATTATCCCCTGATTAACCGTGCAACGGACGGCCTTTACAGACCGGGTTCTACTTTTAAAACCATTACTGCAACCGCAGGCCTGGATTCCGGTAAAATCAATGGCAGCACCTATTTTAATTGTCAGCGGGACTATTTGTTCATTGACCATACGTTCCATTGTACGGGCAACCATAGCAATATTGATGTTTCCCGTGCGCTGACGGTTTCCTGCAACATTTTCTTCTACGAGCTCAGCAACCGTCTTGGCTTGGATTTGCTCATGGATTATGAGCGGCTGTATGGCCTTGGGGAACCGCTTGGACTGGAGTCAGGCGACAGCGGCGGCTATCTGGCCTGCCCTGAAACCTTTGAAAAGCTGGGAATACAGTGGTACATAGGTGAGCTGGTGCAGGCTGGCATTGGGCAGTCTGAAATTCAGGTAACACCTTTGCAGATGGCGACAGTTGCATCAACCATAGCAAACGAGGGACAGCGCTATCGTCCCCATTTAATCGATTCCTATTGGAACCATACCATGACGGAGCAGCTTTCTGAGAAGGAGCCGGAACTGGTGGCAACCGTTGCGCAGAATAACGCATCTGTCGTATACAGGTACATTGAGGAAGGCATGATCGGTGCAGCAAGTACGGCAATGCCATCGAAATACGACCTGAATAACCTGGGATTTTCTGTAGCAATTAAAACCGGTACACCCCAGTCGCCCCGTGGTACGGATTCATTTGTGATTGGGTATGCCCCTGCTGAGAATCCCGAAATTGCATTCTGTGCAATGGTTGAGGGCGGTAAATATGCAAAATATATGGTGCGTGATATACTGAACAGCTACGCAGAGTGTTATCCGCAGTCTCGTATCGGCAGGAGTTTGCATTCTGTTTCAACAACGGGAGGAATATCATGAATATTCAGATTTTCGGTCAAAAAAAATGCTTTGATACCAAAAAAGCAGAACGCTTTTTCAAGGAGCGGGGCATTTCTTTTCAGCGGATAGACCTGCATGAGAAAGGCATGAGCAAACGAGAGCTGGAAAGTGTAATCCGCAGTGTGGGCGGCATGGAGCAGTTGGTGAATCCTAAGGATTGCGACTATGCATTGTGGTCACATCTGTTACCGGATGCCCAGTTTGATATGCTGTTGGAGACACCGGAGATGCTTTTGACGCCGATTGTGCGCAATGGGCAAAAAGCTACAGTTGGCGCAGCTGAAGCTGTATGGCAGAAGTGGCTTAAAGATGAGAAATAAAAAAGTGTGCAGAAATCGTAAGATTTCTGCACACTTTTTTTTCTGGCGATTTTTGTTGTTCATAGTGGCTGCGGATTTTATTTCAAAAAGCTTGATTTTTTTATCGTAATATGATATACTAGTATCACAAATGAAATTAGTGGAGGTACTCATATGGAAAAACTGTTGAAAGTATTGACAGACCCTGTCTCTAACTGCATATTGCAGATGATTAGAGTTCGTGGAAAAATGACCATATCTGAAATTCTTGCAGAAAAAAAGCAATTTCCACGCGCTACCGTTTATCGGCGGATGGATAAAATGCTGGAAGTGGGAGCAATTGAAATTGTGGATTTCAATCGGGTGCGTGGACAGATTGAGAATGTATATGCAATCAAAGAAATGTATATTACGGATCCGAAATCGGATGAGGAATGCATGAAGATTGTGAATATCAGCTTAATGCAGATTCTGGGTTTGTATGAACGCTATTTCAAAAGCGGAGATGCCGATGTGAACAGAGACCGATTGTTTCTTCAGAATTATGCGATTGCGTTATCCGACAGTGATTTTGCAGAGATGCTGAAAGAGGTTTTCAGCATCATTGATAAATACCAGAAAATGGAATCCTCAGAAGACGCTAAGCTGCGGAATCTGTTTTTGCTTTCTGCACCGAAAGGAGATATATGAACATCATGAAACAGAATCAAATTGTATTTCCGAAAACGGAAAATGGCATCTATTCCTATGAGTATCCACTAATCAACGGTATCCGGCAGTATGTTCAGATTCGTGGCAGGGACAAAAAGAATCCTCTGATACTGTTTCTGCATGGAGGACCCGGAGGTTCCCTTGCAGGGCTTTGCTATATTTTGCAGCGTGAGTGGGAACAGTATTATACGGTTGTCAACTGGGACCAGAGAAATACTTGTAAAACATATTTTGCCAATCAGAAACAGGCGGCAGAGATTGCGAAAACAGGCACATTGAAGGACTATGTGCAGGATATTGACGAAATCATTGCTTATCTGCACACGGTATATGATTTTGATAAGCTGATTCTGATGGGCTTCTCCTGGGGCAGTGCAATCGGTGCAGAATATGCGAAGCGTCATCCTGAAAATGTTGCATGCTATATTGGAGTTGGTCAATTGATTCAGTATCGGGAAGGTGTGTTGACCACTTGCCGGAATATGCTGGATCGGATTCCGCCGAATCATGCGGATGCCGGAAAAGTAAGCAATATTATGTCAGATTTCCCGGAGCATCCTGTTTGGAATAAGGAGCTGATACAGAAATTGCGGTTTTATTCGCCGCTTACGGTTAAGTATATTGCAAAGCATGCCAAGGCGATTCCGATTGGAAAGGTACTGACATCTCCGTTTATGAATCTGAAGGAGCGGATTTCTGCTTTGATACCAAAGACTGCATTGTTTGAAAAATCCTATGAGACCATGCTGCAATATGATTTCAGGGTGGATATGCATTTTGAAATGCCTGTGCTGTTTGTCTATGGAGAAGAAGAAAATATCTGTCCTGCGGAATTGATGAACACCTGTTTTAATCAGATATCTGCGCCTGAAAAACAAATCAGAATCATTCCCCAGGCATCACACTGTTGTTTCAATGACCAGCCTGATGTATTTCTTCAGGCAGTCCGTGCATTTACCAACGAGTGGGCATGAATCGTTTTACTGTATCACTTGTGCCATTCTAATAGGAAAACGTGAGCCGATTTATTCTTTCGGCTCACGTTTTTTAAGTGAATTATTCCAGTGTGATCTGAATCTCAGTGATATCAGTCAGCATATTTGCAGGCAGGAAGTTGCCTTCTACCGGATTGCCATTCACTGTCATGGCTTTAACACCGCACTGAACATGGTTCGGGTTGTCAATGGTAATGTTCAGCTTCTTTCCACGGAACAGCTTGTGAATCTTGAAGCCGTCCCAGGAAGCGGGGATAGACGGATTGATGCGAAGACCATTCAGCTCTGTACGCATACCGCAGATACCCTCAACACAGCCTACCATAACAGTGGATGCAGTTCCTGTCAGCCAGTGAACGTGGGAACGGCCTGCGAAGGGAGAACGTGTGCTCTCAGTGAACTGACCATGTACATACGGTTCCATGACACGGATTTCTGCCTTGTCATTCATTGCAGCCGGGGAGCTTTCCATGAAGTATTCGAATGCTCTGTCGCCGTGACCCATCAGGGATTCTGCCAGAATCAGCCAGCCCTGAGACTGGGAGAAGATACCGCCGTTTTCCTTGGTGTCCGGGTTGAAAATGTGCATCAGAGCACCGTCAAAATAGTGGTCAACATACGGCGGCTCCAGGAGCTTTGCGCCATAAGGTGTATTCAGAATTTCATGGACGCTGTTCATAGCTTTTTCAGCCTGCTCTTCCGTTGCGAATCTGGAAATAACAGACCAGCTCTGCGGATTCAGCCACATATTTGCTTCCGGATCCTTCTTTGCGCCCACGATGGTACCATCCTCACGAATACCACGGATGAAGCGGTCCTCATCCCAGCATGCGGTCAGAGATTCAGCCAGCGTATTCTTTGTCTGTTCCAGGTATTCCAGATATTCTGTATCATTCTTGGATTTTGCCATTTCTGCCATTTCAATCAATGCATACCAGAGCTGGAAAGCAACGAATGTGGATTCACCCTTTGCGCCCAGACGCAGACAGTCGTTCCAGTCAGCGTGGAGGCCGGCAGGCATATGGTGTGCGCCAAGACGTTCCATGGAGAACTGAATTGCACGCTTCAAGTGGTTATAAACGGTATCCTCACCGCCATTTGCGTATACAATCACCTCATCCAGGAATGCCTGATTACCGGATTCACCGATATACTTCACGATGGTGGGGAACAGCCACAGCGCATCATCTGCACGATAGGAAGGATGGCCTGTTTCCTTTACATATTCCGGATCATCCGGGGTGTTTTCGTGACCTGCGTTGTGGTTGAACTTTACGAGGGGCAGACCGCCGCCGTTGTCCACCTGTGCGGAGAGCATAAAGCGGATTTTTTCCAGAGCCATTTCCGGATTGAGGTGAATGATGCCCTGAATATCCTGAACTGTATCACGATAGCCGTAGCCATTTCTTTCACCGCAGTAAATCAGGGATGCAGCACGGCTCCAGATGGATGTGATGTAGCACTGATATGCGTTCCAGACGTTAATCATGTTGTTGAATTCATCAGAAGGTGTTTCAACCTCGAAGTGGGAAAGCTGCTCGTGCCAGTAATCACGCAGTGCAGCGATTTCCTTGTCTGCTACGCCCTCTGTCTCATACTTTGCAATGATGGCTGCTGCCTCTTCGGAGTTTCTCTGGCCGAAGATGTAGGTGAGCACTTTGGTCTCACCGGGAGCCAGCTGAATCTCAGACTGCAGTGCGCCGCAGGCATTGCTGTTAAAGTTCATTGTGCCGTCGCATTCGCCCTTTTCCACAGCAATCGGGTTAGAGTATGTACGATACGGACCGATGAAGGAGCTGAGGTTGCCGTTTGCAGACTGCACCGGAGCACCTGCAACACCAAAGAAACGCTCACGATGATTGGAGCCGGAAGCATCCTTATCGTCATTTTCGTTGATGTGCTGAATGATGCGGTTGCCGCCTTCAAAGCTGGTGCGGGAAATAAACAGTGTATACTGCAGATTTACCTGATCCTGCTGATAGTTGCTGTCATTGGTGAACTCGATGAAACCTGTGACGGAAAGAGTTCTGTTCTTATCAGAATTGTTTGTGATCTTGCACTGCCAGACTTCATAGGTATCCGGGACATAATATGTAGTTTCTGTCTGGATGCCAGCATATTCAGAAGTCAGAACAGTATATGCTGTGCCGTGACGGCAGACGGATTTGTACTGATCCAGTGGCTTGCCTACAGGCTGCCAGGAAGCAGACCAGTAATCGTTGTTCTCCTTATCCGTCAGATAGATATATCTGCCCGGGAGTGCCATCATGGAATTGAAGCGGAATCTGCCGATACGACCGTTTGCACCGCTTTTTACAAAGCTGTAGCCGGCAGCATTATTGGTGATAATTGCACCATATTCGGGATCGCCCAGATAATTGGACCAGGCAGACGGTGTATCCGGCCGTGTAATAACATATTCTTTGTTTTTGAGATCAAAATAACCGTAGTTCATGAAAATCCTCCTAGTAAACGCAGATCATCATCTGCAAATCATATAAGGAAAACTCTAAAGAATGCTGTGTCCTTTCTGTCTCGTAGAGATGTATCTGCGTCCTGTTTGTCATCTTCATCTGAAATACAGCCTCGCTATAGAGAGTCCAGTATTATCATTTTACCATAATTCAAAAAAAAAAGCAAGTGAAAATCCTGTGTTTTTCAGATTTTTCTTGAAAAAAGAGGGCATATTTTCAGAATGCAGGCGCATAGGGGGAAGTTCTTTATCAGAATATTGAAAATCACTTGCATTCTGGGGCAGTCTGTGGTATAATAAGGGTATCATTTGTTAGGAAAGAGGAGTGCGATATGGTAAAAGTAGATCTGGAGCATCTTGATCGGTTTTTTCAAAAGGGTGAGCTGATTCCTGCAATCTGCTATGAGGTGAATACCAAAACGGTATTGATGCTTGCGTATATGAACCAGGAGAGTCTGCGCCGCACACTGGAAACAGGTTATACATGGTTCTGGAGCCGTTCCAGACAGGAATACTGGAATAAGGGAGCAACATCCGGACATCTGCAGAAGGTGGTTTCCATTTTTGCGGATTGTGATGATGACACGCTGCTTGTCAATGTTGAGCAGACCGGCGTCGCATGTCACACCGGTTCCTATAGCTGCTTTTTCAATGAGATTTATAATAATGAGGAGAATGCGTAATGAATTTGTATCAGGAAATTTTTCAGGTAATCATGGACCGAAAGGCGGATTTTGAGGCAGGCACAGCACAGGAAAATTCCTATACTGCTTATCTGTTCCAGAAGGGCGTAGATAAAATCTGCAAAAAGGTTGGCGAAGAAGCCACAGAAACAGTCATTGCGGCAAAGAACGGTGACAATGAGGAACTGATGAACGAGATTAATGATTTGCTGTATCATGTCATGGTGCTGGCTGCAAATCAGGGCCTTTCCTGGGATGATGTTGAGAAGGTTCTGGCAGAGCGCAATAACATTTCAGGCAATCTGAAAACATTCCATCAGGTGGATAAAAATTCCTGAGACTGTCTCTGTTGCCAGACAGCGATACCATTATCCAAAACATGAAAAAGGTTGTCTTCCGGAAGGGAAGACAACCTTTTTTTTAATCTGTATTCTGCATCTCACATCTGCGGAGCAATTCTGCTTCATCAATGATTTCGATGCCCAGGGATTCGGCTTTTGTCAGTTTGCTTCCTGCATCTTCACCTGCAACAACAACGCCTGTTTTTTTCGATACGGAGCCGGAAACCTTTCCGCCGTGTGATTCAATCAGCGACTTTGCCTCATCCCGTTTCAGGGTGGGCAGCGTGCCGGTCAGAACAAAGGTGATGCCTGCAAAACGTGTATCTGCCTGCTCCTCAGGCTGATATTCCATTTTCACACCACGTTCCAGGAGTTGAGAAACAAGCTTTGCAAAGGCAGGTTCTGCAAAAGCATCTGCCACAGAATGTGCCATGATTTCTCCAAATCCGTCAATGGCGGCAATTTCTTCCGCAGCCGCATTGCGAATGGCATCGATAGAAGGAAAATGACGACAAAGCAGCGCAGCCGCATTTTGCCCGATATTGCGGATGCCAAGTGCCGCAATGACATTGTCCAGAGACTGCAGCCTGGAGGCATCAATGGCACGCAGAAGATTCTCAGCTGATTTTTCTTTGAAGCCTTCCAGTGTCAGCAGCTGTTCCTTTGTCAGTGTGTAGAGATCTGCCGGGGATGCAATCAGTTTTTCGCTCAGAAGCTGCTGAATGATTGCAGGGCCGAGGCCATCAATATTCATTGCACCCTTGGAGGCGAAATGCACAATGGTACGGAAAATCTGTGCCGGGCAGGCAGGATTGAAGCAGCGTACAGCGGCTTCGTCACCATCTTTTTCGGTGGGAGCATGGCAGACGGGACAGACATTCGGAATCTGGTATACTGTGGAATTCGCAGAGTGGGATTCCGAGCAAAGCACCTCCGGTATGATATCACCGGCTTTTCGCACTCGAATCATATCACCCACACGAATATCTTTCTCTGTGATAAACTGCTGATTGTGGAGAACGGCCCTGGAAACACTGGTTCCTGCCAGTAAAATCGGGTCAAATACTGCCACAGGAGTCAGCACGCCAGTTCTGCCAACCTGTATTTCAATAGAGCGAAGCTGCGTAACCTTTTCCTCCGGCGGAAATTTGTAGGCAATGGCCCATTTGGGATACTTGGCTGTTGCGCCAAGTGTTTCACGCTGTGCGAGACTGTTTACCTTGATGACTACGCCGTCAATATCGTAGGGCAGGGTACCACGCTGTTCTCCGATGTTCAGAATGGCCTGCTTGATTTCCTCTGTATCAGCAGCACAGGTCACATAAGGAATGACTGTGAATCCGAGAGAATGGAGATAATCAATGGTTTCTGAGTGGCTTTCAAAGGTTTTGCCTTCCACTTTTTGCAGATTGAATACAAAGATATCCAGTCTCCGCTGTGCCGTGATTTTAGAATCCTTCTGCCTCAGAGAACCTGCCGCAGCATTTCTTGGATTCTTGAATACTTCCTCTCCGGCGGCTTCCTGCCGGGCAGAGAGGTATTCAAAGGATGCACGGGACATATATACCTCGCCACGGACTTCCAACAGGGAGGGGGCATTTTTCAGTTTCAGGGGAATGGTCTGAATGGTTTTGAGATTGGCAGTGACGTTTTCACCGATGAAGCCGTCACCACGGGTAGAACCGATGGCAAATTTTCCGTTCTGATATTCCAGAGACACAGACAGGCCGTCGATTTTCGGTTCCACTGTAAATACAGGACTTTTCACTGTTGTTTTAACTTTTTCCACAAATGCAGCCACCTGTTCAAAGGAAAATACATCCTGCAAACTGGCCATCTGAACAGAGTGCTCCACTTTCTGAAATTTTCCGGATGCCTTTCCCTGTACACGCTGCGAAGGGGAATCTTCCGCCAGCAGCGCAGGGAATTCTGCTTCCAGAGAACGCAGTTCCTGCATCAGCATATCATATTCGTAGTCCTCTGCTGCAGGGGCATCCAGGTCATAGTATTCATGTGCCATTTTCCGCAGAACGGCAGTCAATTCCTGTATGCGTTCCGCTGCTTCCAGTTCTGTCATGATTTCTGACCTCCGGTTAATATAGAATTGTCACTGTTCAGAGTCGTTTTGAAACAATGAATCTGGGTAATGAACGGCAGCATTGGCTTCTTCATATTTCCCTCCAAGATATAGAACACACACCAGTCAGCCGGAAGCACATCCGGCTGATTGGTGTGATACTTTTAATTCGGCTGTAAAATACGCTCCAGTTCCTGCAGCAGCAATGTATGCTCCCTGCGTGTGCCTGCACAGATACGCAGACCATTCGGGAAGCAGCGCACAGAAATGCCTGCCTGAAGCAGCTGTTCAAAAATTTCCTTTGCATAGGATGTTTTGACAAATACAAAATTGGTGCGTGTAGGGTAAACCGTATCAAGAATGTCAGGATAACGGGCACACAGCTCACTGAGTGATGTGTACAGCCGCTGTGTCTGTACGATGATTTCATCTCTGCAATGCTGGAGCAGTGAGTGCTCATTCAGCACAGTTGCGCAGATTTTCTGAGAAATTGCATCGCAGTTGTAGGGGGATTTTGCTGCACGGAGCAGATTGGTTTTATAGGTGTCTGCAACAGCAAAGCCCATTCTTGCAGCGGCCAGACCAATCGCCTTTGAGCAGGTGCGCAGTACAATCAGGTTTTCATATTTGTTTACCAGGTCCAGGACACTTTCATCCCAGAAATCCATATAGGCTTCATCCACAATCACCAGACAATCCGGAACAGCTTCAATTAGGCGGATAACATCTGTGCGTGCAAGGCCCAGTGAGGTGGGGTTGCAGGGATTGGAAAATACGACTGCATCTGCGTTTTTGCATGCGGCAATCAGCGCAGATGTGTCAATCTGCAGATTGTCCTTTTTCGGAACTGTGATGACTTCAATTTCCGAAAGAGAAGCGTACACACCATACATGGAAAAATCCGGGGAAACGGTGACTAATTTTGCACCCTTTTCCATAAAGCAGTTCAGAATCAATGTGATGATTTCATCTGAGCCGTTGCCTGCGGTTACGCAGTCAGGGGAAACCTGATAATATGAGGCAAATGCTTCAATGGTTTCTGTGGCGATGGGATCCGGATAACGGTTGAAATCAATTTGCTCAAGCTGGTCAGCCAGTTTGGCTTTCATCACGGTCGGCAAATCAAAATAGGATTCATTGGCATCCAGGCGAACAGAATAGCTGCCGGTAATGGGGTCATATGCCTTCAGTTTTGTAAGTTTGTTTGGTAATTTCATGATATCATCCCTTTACTGATCTTCAAAGCGGACAGCAATTGCATTTGCGTGTGCAGTGAGGCCTTCTTTTCGGGCAACGAGAATAATGTCATCCTTTGCTTCACGCAGTGCTTTTTCTGTATAGTAAATGTAGCTGGAACGCTTTACAAAGCTGTAGACAGAAAGGGGCGAGAAGAACCGTGCAGTGCCGGATGTGGGAAGAACGTGGTTCGGGCCTGCATAGTAATCACCCAGCGGCTCGGAAGCATAGGTGCCAAGGAAAACAGAGCCTGCATTATCCAGTTTTCCGATATACTCCAGCGGATTTTCCATCAGCACTTCCAAGTGCTCCGGTGCCACTTCATTTGCCATTCTGACAGCCTGTTCCGGTGTTTCACAAATCAGAATTGCGCCGTAGTCATCCAAAGATGCTTTGATAATTTCACGGCGGGAAAGATATGCCATCTGACGCTCAAATTCCTTCTGTGTTTCCTCAGCCACACGTTCAGAGGTTGTCACCAGAATGGAAGAAGCCAGCTTGTCGTGCTCAGCCTGGGACATCAGATCAGCTGCAACATATTTCGGATTTGCGGTATCATCTGCCATAACCAGAACTTCGCTGGGACCTGCCACCATGTCGATATCGACCACACCATAGAGCAGACGCTTTGCAGTTGCCACAAAGATATTGCCGGGGCCGACGATCTTATCTACACGGGGAATAGAGTCTGTGCCGTATGCCAGTGCGGCAACAGCCTGTGCACCGCCCATCAGGAAGACACGATCCACACCGCAAAGGGAAGCGGCCACCAGAATATCCGGATTCGGCTTTCCGTCCTTGCCGGGAGGCGTCACCATAATCAATTCCTTTACACCTGCGATTTTGGCAGGAATTGCGTTCATCAGCACAGAGGAAGGATAAGCCGCAGTGCCGCCGGGTACATAAAGGCCCACACGCTCCAGTCCACGGAGACGCTGGCCAAGAATGACGCCGTCCTCTCTTGTATTGACAAAGCCCTGTTCCTTCTGACGGTTGTGGAAATCTGCAATGTTCTCAATGGCATTCAGCAAAGCTTCCACAAATTTCGGGTCAGCTGCTTCCAGTGCATCTGAGATGGTATCTGCATCCACTTCAAAGCTTTCGGGGCACTTGCCGTCAAATTTTTCTGTATATGCACGGACAGCTGCATCACCCTGTGTGCGGACATCCTCCAGAATAGTGGTAACAGTCTCTACAACCTTCGGATCCGGTGCAGTGCTTCTGCTGCGGAGCTGTTCAAAAAATACAAGTTCATCTTTTCCGTTACAGCGAATAATCTGCATAACGATAACCTCCTTGAATCAGACCGCACATACGGAATGTACGGTGTTCTGCTTATTGTTTTTCCTGGAAATAGGATTCAATTCTGGAAATCAAAGATTCCAGTTCTGCCTGACGCAGCTTCATGCTGACGGTATTTGCAATCAGTCTTGCAGAGATGCCGCAGACATCTTCATAGACCTCCAGGCCGTTTTCCTTCAGGGTTGTGCCTGTTTCAACGATATCAACGATGCCGTCAGAAAGCTCCAGCAGGGGTGCAAGCTCAACAGAGCCTTCAATTTTTACAATGTCCACATCCATTCCCTTGGCTTCAAAGAAACGGCGTGTCACATTGGGATATTTGGAAGCAATGGTTTTCACGCCATAGCCACTGTAAAAATCAGTGCCCTTTTTCACTGCCAGTGCAAATTTGCATCTGCCGAATCCCAGATCCAGCAGTTCATAGTATTTGCCCTGCATTTCCAGAATGGTATCCTTGCCGACGACACCCAGATCGCAAACGCCGTGTTCCACATAAGTGATAACATCATTTGCCTTTGCCAGAACAACTTCAATGCTGCCGTCGCCGACGGGAAGAATCAGCTTTCTGCCTTTCTCATGCACATTTGTGCAGTCCAGGCCGAGTTTTTCAAACATGCCAACGGTATCTTTTTCCAGTCTGCCCTTGGTCAGAGCAATACGAATTGGTCTCTGCATTATCATTCTCCTTTTGCGTATTTGGAAATTTCGATGGGCAGCACACTGTCAATGCCATGGGCTGCCGCATATTTCTGTGCTTCTTCCAGTGTATCAGAAAGGGAATGCTCCACAATCAAGCCTTTGCTGCGAAGATTTCCTGCTGCTTCAATTGCATCGGTTTCACATCCCTTTGCTGCCCAGATCAGCACACTGCTTTCTGCATGGGGAGCAGCCTGTTCCTGCTGCTGCTTGCTCAGTACCTTCACCACAGCATCAATATTGACTGCAAAGCCCGTTGCAGGAACGTCATATCCGAATTCTGCAAGCAATGTGTCGTATCTTCCGCCGGAGAGGATTTCGTCGCCGTAACCGGAAAGATAACCACGGATAATCATGCCGGAATAATAGTCTGTGCGGTGCATCATGCCAAGGTCAACGGTCACACGGTCCGCACCTGCAAATTGTGTGACAGACTGCCAGAGCGTATGAAGATCGTCCAGAATATCTGTATAGGGCGCACTGCCGAACAGTGCCTTTGCCTTTTCGAATACTTCTTCACCGCCAAACAGGCGAGGCAACACACGCAATGCCTGAATGGCATCGGAATCCGGAAGGGTATCCAGAATATCATTGAGCGCCGGGTAGTTTTTGGTTTCGATGCAGTCACGGATATGCTCCTTGATATCTTCAGATACTGAAAGCTGCTGCATAATGGTTCGGAAAAAAGCCGCATTGCCCAGCTCCAGGGTGTATTCCTCTCCGCATGCCTGGAGTGCATCCACAGCAGCTGCAATGACTTCCAGGTCTGCCATACGGGAATCAGAACCAATCAGCTCGATGCCGGCCTGGGAGATTTCATCATCTCTGCCCTTGAGGTAGGGGGAGCTCATGTGGATATTCTGATGGTAGCAAAGCCGCAGCGGCAGCTCTGCATTGCGCAGACGAGTTGCACAGACACGGGCAATGGGAATGGTATTATCAGGGCGCAGCACCATCAGACGGCCCTTGGCATCTGTCAGCTTGTACATTTTTTCCATGGGAATGGGCTGTGAGCTGCGGTTGAATACATCATAGAATTCCAGAGTAGGAGTGATGATTTCGCTGTAGCCTCTGGCGGTGAACAATCCGTGAAGATTGTTCTCAATCTGTCTGCGGAGGGTGCATTCAGCAAACAATGCATCACGGGTGCCCTCCGGGGTAATACGATCATATTTATTCATGTGAATCCTCCTGTTTACGGATTTGGAATGACTGCGATTGCGCAGGGTATTCTGCCGGCAATCAACGCAAATGCGGCATCCGGGAAACCGGACTGCTGAATAAATCTCTGATACTCAGCAAAGGAAAATTCCCGTTTGAAATGGACGCCCATTTTATCAATTATGCGAATGAAAAGACCGGGTTTTGCGGCTTTTTGATTTTTGCAGATATAAGTGGGAATAATCAGTGTACCGCCCGATTTGCAAACACGTTTCAATTCGTCGATGGCCTTTTGCGGTTCATCCAGAAGATGGATGACATTCCCTGCAATGACCTTGTCGAAAGAATCTGTATCATAGGGCAGATGGCTTATATCTGCCTGTTCATAACGAATATTTGAGAAAGCACTGCAGTTCTTTCGTGTCTGCAGCAGCATTTTCTCTGAGAAATCTGTAGCGGTCAGGGCTGCACAGCGGGGTGCTGCCGCTTGAGTAAATAAGCCTGTACCGCAGGCGCATTCCAGCACAGCATCTGTTTTGCAAAGTAATTTTGCCACTGCCTTGGACACAGCCTGATTGGTCTGGTGATTGTAGACATTCTCAAACAAGCTGTAAACTCCGGCAACGGAATCCCAGAACATTTGCATCCCTCATTTCACTTTAGTGTGTTAGCATGATAACATGATAACATATTATCATCAGAAAGTCAAGTCAAAACATAGAAAGTTGATTGGATTTTGGAAGATTTCCCAAAGCTCCCAGTGCTTCCAAAGCTTCAATTGTCGCTTTTGATGCACCACTCAAAGACTGGAATTCATCAATACAAATGAAGTCGCCGTTCTGTGCAGTGTCGTACAGCTTTTCAGCAGCCTTTGTACCAATGCCGTCGATGGCAGCAAAGGGAATCCGCAGCTTGCCGTCTTCAATGAGGTAATCGCAGGCATGGGATTTCATCAGGCTGACCGGCAGAAATTCATAGCCTCGGGACATCATCTCATTTACAATTTTCAGGATTTCCAGCAAGTCTGTTTCCTTTTTGCTTCGTTCTTTGCCCTTGTTATTCAGTTCCGTAATTTTTCCCCGCACAGCATCGATGCCCTGTACAGCCAGTGCCGCATCAAAATCTCCGCCACGGACGGAAAAATAGGTCGCATAGTATTCCAGCGGCTTGTATAATTTGAACCAGCCCAGCTTGATGGCGGCGGTAACGTATGCGGCGGCATGCGCTTTGGGGAACATGTATTTGATTTTCAGACAGCTCTGGATATACCATTCAGGGACATTATGGTCCAGCAGCATCTGAATTCGTTCTTCCGAGAATGTTTTTGGTGCTTTTCCTTTACGGGTGTCCTCCATAATCTGGAAGGCCTGCTTCGGTTCCACATCGTGATAAAGCAGGTATGTCATAATGGAGTCACGGGTTCCGATCACGTCTGAAATGGTACAGGTGCCGTTTGCAATCAGTTCCTGTGCGTTTCCGAGCCAGACGTCGGTGCCGTGGGACAAGCCTGAAATCTGCAGAAAATCAGAGAACAGTCTGGGCTTTGCATCCAGCAGCATGCCGATGGTAAAGTTTGTGCCCATTTCCGGAATGCCAAGAGAACCGGTTTTGCAGAAAATATCATTTTCGGTGACGCCCAGAACGGAACAATCCGTGCACATCTGAAATACTTTCGGATCCGTCGTAGGAACATCAATAATTTTGATACCCGTCAGGTCTTCCAGATGCTTATACAGTGTGGGAACAACATGGCCCAGTTCATCCAGCTTCAGAATCGTATCATGCAGCTTATGGAAATCGAAGTGCGTTGTGATAATCATTTCCGAGTCATCCGAATCATCCGGGTCACCGGGCTGCTGTACCGGGGTGAAATCGAAAATATCAAAATCTTCCGGCACAACCACCATGCCGCCGGGGTGCTGACCTGTTGTTTTTTTGACACCGACACAGCCTGCAACCAGTCGGTTGATTTCGCTGTTATTGACGGAAATACCGCAGTCTTCCAGATAATGCTTTACATATCCGTATGCAATTTTATCCTGCACACCGGAGATGGTACCTGCCTTGAACACATTAGCTCTTCCGAACAGTTCTTCTGTATATCTGTGGGATTCAGACTGATATTCACTGGAGAAATTCTGGTCAATATCAGGGGCTTTATCACCGTCAAATCCCAGGAATGTTTCAAAGGGGATGTCGTGTCCATCACGTTTCATATCCGTATTGCATCTGGGACAATTCTTTTGGGGCAGGTCAAATCCGGAGCCAACGGAACCATCGGTAATAAATTCAGAATACTTGCACTTCGGGCAGGCATAGTGTGGCATCAGAGGATTGACTTCCGAGATGCCTGCCATACTCGCCACAAAGGAGGAACCGACAGAACCTCTGGAACCAACCAGATAGCCGTGCTTTTCCGAATTGGCAACCAGTTTCTGGGCAATCATATACAGTACAGAGAAACCGTGTCTGCAAATGGAATCCAGTTCCCGGTCCAGACGTTTTTTCACCAGTTCCGGCAGGGGGTCACCGTAAATACTCTTTGCCTTCTCCGTGGTAATGCGGATCAGGTCTTCTTCTGCCCCCGGAATGGATGGTGTGAATGTGCCCTTGGGGATGGCGTGACAGCGGTCAATTTTATCTGCAATCAGATTGGTGTTGGCTACGACCACTTCATAGGCACGGTCTGCACCGAGATAGTCAAATTCTTCCAGCATCTCATCTGTGGTACGGAAATACAGCGGTGCCTGATTAGCTGTGTCATCAAATCCGGAACCGGACTGCAGTATCTGGCGGTAAATGCCGTCTTTTTCGTCCATAAAATGCACGTCGCAGGTTGCTACCACAGGAATGCCAAGGCGGTCACCGATTTCCAGTACCTTGCGGTTATAATTCCGCAGATCTTCCTCAGTCTGTGCGGGAAAACGGTCACTGCGCAGCATGAACATATTGTTTGCAATGGGCTGAATTTCCAGATAGTCATAGAATTTTGCCAGGGCATCCAGCTGTTTATCAGATTTGCCCTCCACAATGGCGGTGAACAATTCACCTGCTTCACAGGCACTGCCGTAAAGCAGACCTTCGTGGTGCTTGAGCAGCAGCGATTTGGGAATCAGGGGCTTTTTATAGAAATAGTCCAGCTGGGAGTAAGAAACCAGACGATAGAGATTTTTGATACCTGTCTGATTCTTTGCCAGAATAATCTGGTGATAGGATTTCAGCTTTTTGGGATCAATGCCCGGCAGAACGCTGTTCAGCTCTGCGAAGACAGAGAGATTGTACTGCTTCTGCATGCGTTCCATCAGCGTGGTATAGATTTTTGCAAGCATATAGGCATCATCTGCTGCTCTGTGGTGTTCAAATTTCCCCAGCTTCAGGTGCTTTGCAATGGTATCCAGTTTATGCCGTCCCAGTTCCGGCAGAACGGCTCTGGACATAATCAGTGTATCGATGGTTACGAAGGTGTAGTCTATCTTGTGGCGGGCAAAAACCGCACGGAGAAAAGACGTATCAAATTCAGCATTGTGGGCAATCAGAATCGGGTGATTGCCGCAGAATGCCAGGAAGGATTCTACAGCTTCTTTTTCCTTTGGTGCATCTGCTACCATATCCTGTGAAATATGTGTCAGTTCCTGAATGTTCAGGGGAATATCCCGTTCCGGATTGACAAAGGTATCAAAACTGTCGATAATCCGCATATCACGGATTTTTACTGCACCGATTTCCGTGAGTCTGTCATTGGCAGGAGAAAGACCAGTGGTTTCTACATCGAACACGATAACTTCTTCCATAATGGAACGGTCATCCGGCTGATCAATGACTTTCAGCGTATCCAGGTCATTCACCACATACGCCTCACAGCCGTAAATGACACGAAAATCCTTCCATTTTGCCGTCATATTCATGGCTTCCGGGAAGGACTGTACCACACCATGATCCGTTATGGCCATGGCACGGTGTCCCCAGTTATGCGCACGTTCACACAGCTGTTCCACAGAGTTGACTGCATCCATAGCAGACATATTGGTATGCATATGCAGTTCCACACGTTTTACAGGCGCATCATCGGTGCGGCGGTCCGGCACATAGCTGTTAATTGCCAGGGGCTTAATGACGATATCATGATCGTAAGTATCGTATGCCACACTGCCGTAAATCAGCAGGGATGCACCCTTTTTGCATTTATCCATAGGAAAATCTGCCAGCTTCTGTTCATCCAGAAACAGCTTTACCAGCAAACTGCCTGTGTAGTCTGTAACGGGAAATGTTACCAATGTTTTTTCGTTTTTCAGTGTGCGGGATTCCGGTTTTGCAAAAATTTCGCAGGCGATAGCAAATTTCTTTGCCTGTCCTTCCATGCCGGCATTGATCTGTGCAATCACAGAGGAGATGGAAGCAGGCTGTTCTTTTACAGCACGTCCATACAGAACAGAGATCGTCTCCTTGTCAGGCCGCTCCGGCTGTACCGGTTCTGCATCGGGATGCAGAACAGAAAGAGAAGAAAATGCGGGCTTTTCTTCCGGTGCCGTTTGTTCCGGGGGCGGCATAAAACGATCAGCAGGCAGAGACGCAAGAATATCTTCTTTCATCTGCTCATGCTCATCTGCGGAACAATGCAGATGCTCTCCTGCAAACTGTACCTGCAGGGGCACATGGAACATGGTTTGTACCGCTCTCGCAAGCTCATCACGGAATTTGGTTTTCTCCAGGATATCAATACCGCCGTGTGCTAGGGAGATGGTCAGAACCTGGTGATCCAGCATCAGTTCTGCATCTTCAAGAAAACCGTTGATCATGGGAATTTCCCGTTTGAGAAGCTGAAAAAGCTCGGGGAGAATTTCCTGGGAAAAGGTTTCTGAAGGATAGCGGCAAAGAATGCGGACACCTTCCAGCTGCAGCCGTTCTGCCAGTTCTGTTTCAAATCCGCTCAGAACTTCCAGCGGAATGGGCTGTTCAAATTCTGTTTCAAAAAATAAGCGAGAACGTGTGCGGTTGGAGAGGATGCGGAGGATCTTACCCTTCAGCACATCCTCATGCAGCTTAGCACTATATTCTCGCAAGAATTCACGCAGTGTCTGTGACATTGGCATTATCCTTTCTGCAGCGTGATATTATAATTTTTCAATTTCTGCCAGCAGTGCCGGGACAATCTCATTTTCAGGAACTTTGCGCAGAATCTGATCTCCTTTGAAAATGACAGCGCAGCCATCTCCGCCGGCAATGCCGATGTCTGCCTCTCTTGCTTCTCCCGGTCCGTTTACAACGCAGCCCATAACGGCCACTTTAATATTTTTTTTGCAG
Organism: Oscillospiraceae bacterium; assembly: GCA_024404915.1. Lineage (GTDB taxonomy): Bacteria > Bacillota > Clostridia > Oscillospirales > Ruminococcaceae > Firm-04. Next base: position 122,155 of record JAKSPJ010000004.1, on the reverse strand, counting down.
CCACGAAGTGCATCTTCCACGGTTTTGGCAGTACTGATTAAATCAATTCTTGTTCTGCCGCAGGTGGGGCAGGAAACAAATTCCACACCTTCACGAAGATTCAGTGCCTTGAGGATATCCTGTGCTGCTGCAATTTCACGTACAGGGTCTGCTGTCAGGGAAACACGAATGGTTTCGCCGATGCCATCGCACAGCAAAGCGCCGATACCGGCAGCGGACTTGATAATGCCCATATGTTCTGTGCCTGCCTCAGTGACGCCAAGATGCAGCGGATATGCACAGGATTCAGCTGCAAGGCGATAGCAGGCAATCATATTCTGCACATTGGAGGATTTGATGGAAATGACAATATCATTGAAATCGAACTGTTCCAGGCATCTGGCGTGATTCAGCGCACTTTCAACCATTGCCTGTGGTGTGGGACCACCGTATTTCGCCAGCAGTTCCTTTTCCAGAGAACCGGAGTTGACACCGATCCGGATCGGAATGCCCTTCTCACGGCACTTGTCAGCCACAGCCTTTACACGGTCCATGGAGCCGATATTGCCGGGATTAATACGGATTTTATCCACGCCTGCATCTGCTGCGGCTAAAGCCAGTTTATAATCAAAGTGAATATCTGCCACCAGAGGAATGGAAACAGCCTCCTTGATTGCAGGAATCAAGGCAACAGCATCCATATTGGGGATGGCAGCACGAACGATTTCACAGCCTGCGGCTTCCAGCTGCTTTGCCTGTTCCACAGAGCCGGGGATATCATCTGAACGGGTGTTCAGCATAGACTGAATATAGATATGCTTGCCGTCGAGCACGCATTGCCCGACTTTGACAGGATGCAGATTTCTCATGATAATATGTCCTTTCCATGATATTTAAAATGCGATAGGATAGCTTCTCGGAACCATCTGTTTATTCCGATCCGTCTTTCAGGTTACTGAGTGAAAATCTTGAATATATCCTGGCAGGTGACTGCAATCATCAGAAGCATCAGCGCAGACAATCCCACAAGATGAATGGCACCTTCCACTTTAGCGGGCACAGGCTTGCGGAGTATGGCTTCTGCAATGAGAAACACCATTCGGCCGCCGTCCAGTGCAGGGAAGGGAATCAGGTTGAAAATACCAATATTGATGGTGATGAAGGACATCAGGTCCAGCATTGTCAGAATCTTGTCACGCAGCGTTTCACGCATGGATACTACTTCGGTGGTTGCATCAATGATGCCTACCACACCGGACATGTCACGGAAACCATATCTGCCACGGAGCAAATCTGCAAAGGAAATCCAGATTAAACGGGCAGTCGTGGCAAAACTTTTGCAGCTGTAGGACAAAACCGCCATTGGAGAAAGACGCTGGCCATAAACATAAAAGTCCAGAATGCCCTGTGTCTCCCGATCCTTGAATTTTACGTCCTCCAGCGTAATCAGTTCACCCTCACGCTCCACTACAACTTCATACAGTTCGCTGTCGGTATTTTGCAGCGCATAGGAAATATCGCTGGCAGTATAGATGCTGAGACCGTTGATTTTAATGAAGCGGTCATCCGGCTTCAGCCACTTTTCAGATGTGGAAGTGCTGACACCCTCTGCATCTGTATGAAAATCGGAAATGGTGGTGGTCGTAATCTGTCCGTCTATGCATGTAACTGCAATAATCAGCAGAAATCCCAGAATCAGATTCATGACAGCACCTGCCACGATGACCAGCATCCGCTTCCAGACAGCCTGGTTGCGGAATGCACGGGGGTCGCTGCTGTTTTTGTCCTCTCCCTCCATGGCACAGAATCCGCCAATGGGAAATGCACGGATGGAATAGCGTGTTTCACCCTTCTTTTTGGAGAACAGTATTGGTCCCATGCCCATGGAGAATTCCAGTACACGGACACCGCATTTTTTTGCGACAAAGAAATGCCCTGCCTCATGAATGAAGATGATAACGCCAAAACAAAGCAGGGTTGCAAGGATTGTAAGAATAGTCATAATATTTGCTCCTTTCCAAATCATCAGGATACTATCAATGATAGCATAGTTTTATGATGAATATTCAGAAAATATGTGTTCGTTTTGAGAAATGCAACTGCTTTCTGAATCAGGGGAGCAGCTTGTGCGCAGAATTAATCCGCAAAAGAATCATCAGATATTATCCGCCACGAATTGTCTTGCAGCAGCATCTGCCTTTGTGACATCTTCGTAGCAGGTCAGGGCCTGAATCGGCAGACTGTCCACGGAAGCAGAAACCAGTTCACCAATGCGCAGGAAAGAGATTTTTCCTGCGAGGAACGCAGCAACAGCTGCTTCATTTGCACCATTGGCAATGACCGGTGCTGTGCCGCCTATCTGACTGGAACGGATACAGGTGGTCAGACAGTCAAAGGTATCATAGTCCGGCTTTGCGAAAGTCAGCGTGCCATAATCAGTCAGGGAAAGGGGCTTTGTGGGGCAAGGCATACGCTCCGGGTACAGCAGTGCATATTGAATCGGAATCTTCATATCAGGAACACCCATTTGTCCGATGACGGATTCATCATCATATACCACCGCAGAATGCAGTACGCTCTGACGATGGACCACAATTTCAATCTGCTCCGGTTTCAGGTCAAACAGCCATCTTGCCTCAATGAATTCCAGGCCTTTATTCATAAGGGTTGCGGAGTCAATGGTAATCTTGCTTCCCATACTCCAGTTCGGATGATTCAGTGCCTCTGCCACGGTGGTATTCTGCAAATCTGCTTTTGTTTTCCCGAAGAAGGGACCGCCGGAAGCCGTAAGAATGATCTTTTTCAGCTGTTTCCGGTCATTGCCCTGAAGGCACTGGAAAATCGCTGAATGTTCACTGTCAATGGGGTAAATGGGCACGCCGTGCTGTGCAGCAGAATCCATTACCAGTGCGCCGCCTGCAACCAGTGTTTCCTTGTTGGCAAGTGCAATGGGTTTGTTTGCCTGAATTGCAGTCAGAGTCGGCAGAAGGCCCACCATTCCGACCACAGAATTCAGCAGTGTACCGGTAGTAGTGTGCTGCGCAATTTCGCACAATCCATCCATTCCTGCCAAAAGGCGGCAGCCTAGACCGGCTGCCGCTTCTTTTAATGCGGAATATTTGGATTCGTCAGCGATGCACAGCAGTTCCGGGTGAAGTTCCCGTGCCTGGGAAACCAGCTCATTGACATTTGTATTGGCAGCCAGTGCGGTAACACGAATATTGTGCTTCTTTGCCACCTCAATAGCCTGGGTGCCGATACTGCCGGTTGAGCCGAGAATAGCAATGCTGTTTGTCATAGCCGAATCTCCTTTTTAAAGCTCAAAGAATGTAGTTGCCTGGGCAAATGCAGCGAAGAAAGGCAGAACCAGAAGAACGCTGTCAAAACGGTCCAGAACGCCGCCGTGTCCCGGCATCAGTTTTCCATAATCCTTGATGTCCAGCTGACGCTTCAATGTGGAAGCGGCCAGATCACCCAATGTACCAAGAACGGCACAGACCATTGCAACGAGAACGGTGATAAACCAGTTGACACTGACTGCAATGCCTTTTCCCTGCATCACTGAACCGTAAATAGCACAGAATACGATAAAGAAAACGATATTGGACACGATGCCGCCGATAAAGCCGGCAACTGTCTTTTTGGGGCTGATTTCCGGACAAAGCTTTGCCTTGCCGAAAAAGCTTCCCACAAAATATGCGCCGCTGTCTGCAATCCATGCACCGCCAAGGGCAAGTGTCAGATAAGCGATGCCGTGCTGCTCGTGTGCGTTATTCAGTGTAACTGCAGTTGCAATTGCCGGCGGAAACAGCAGAATGCCCACAAGGAACGTAAATACGATTTTTTCAGACATCTTTTTCTTGTGACGGATATAGTCAAACAGAATACAGCTGATAGCAGCAACATAGAGCATAGAGCGATATCTCGCAATCATGCCTATCTGAAGCTGCGGCAGCAAAAATGCAAACAGAAGTGATGCAATAGATGAGAGATGATACCGCATCAGATCGTTGGCTCGCAGATATTCCACAAGAATCAATGCAGCAACCACACCGGCCATGATCGGCAGAACCACTGTGTTATGCAGTGCAAAGACCAAAAGTGCGATCACGATACCGACCGCAGCAGTTATCAAACGTGTGACCATATTTTATTGCGGCGTTGATGCCGCAGCCTCCAATCTCATTCGATTCTCAAGGCAGCCCTGCACAAAGCCTGCCTGACGGCAGGACTGTTCTGTCGGATGCTGTCTCATAGTCATATCAGGCCTGGCAGCCGTGATAAATTAAAGTCCTCCAAATCGTCTGGTACGTCTGGCGTATTCCACGATTGCCTTATCCAGTTCCTTAGAATCGAAATCAGGCCAGAGTGTATCACAGAAGTAGAACTCTGCATATGCACATTGCCAAAGCAAAAAGTTGGAAATGCGCTGTTCACCGCCGGGGCGGATCATCAGATCAACATCCGGCATTTCTCTTGTATAGAGGTGATCGGAAATCATTTCTTCTGTGATGTCTTCGGGCTGTACCTTTCCTTCTTTCACCAGCTGTGCAATTTCTTTCATGGCACCGGTGATTTCATGACGGGAACCATAGTTTGCAGCGATGCCGGTTGTCATCTTCTCAAAGTCACCGGTATCCTTTTCGATATCTGTGAACTGCTGACGGAGATCAGCCTCAAAGTCTTCACGGTCTCCCAGAAGAATGACACGGACACGGTCGTCAAAATAATCATATGCATCTTTGAGATATTTTCTCATCAAGTCCATCAATGCGTGGACTTCATCATCCGGCCGTTTCCAGTTTTCTGTGGAAAAAGCGTAGAAGGAGATGTATTCTACACCGATTTCTCTTGCGTAACGCAGCAGCTTACGGAAATTCAGCGCACCACGCACATGTCCGTAGGTACGGGGACGGTTACGCTGGGTTGCCCATCTGCCGTTTCCATCCATAATGATGGCGATATGGCGGGGCATCATATCTGCCGGAACAGGTGCAACAAATTTTTTAGCCATATTATTCGGACTCCTATTTCAATAATATCATGGGGAGACGGGGCATCAGATGCTCATGATTTCCTTTTCCTTCTCTGCAACCATCTTATCGATTTCGTCGGTAAAGCGGTCTGTCAGAGTCTGAACCTTCTTTTCAGCCTCCTTCTGATCGTCTTCTGTGATTTCAGAATCCTTCTTCATTTTCTTAACCTTGTCCAGAAGGTCTCTGCGCTCATTACGGACAGTGACCTTTGCATCATCACCGTATTTTTTTACAGTTTTTGCCAGCTCACGGCGGCGGTCTTCTGTGGGCTGCGGGAATACAAGACGAATGGTTTTGCCGTCATCAATGGGTGTGATGCCGATATCGGAAGCAAGAATTGCCTTGGAAATCGGGCGGATCATCTGTGCATCCCAAGGGGTAATCAGCAGATTGCGGCCTTCTGAAACAGAAACAGCAGCCACCTGGTTCACCGGTGTGGGAGTACCATAGTATTCCACGGTGAGCTTGTCCAGAACAGAGGGATTTGCACGGCCTGCACGGAGGCTTGCAAACTCATTCTGCAAATGGTCCACAGCTTTTCTCATATGCTTTTCAGCGGAGTTCATCTTATCCTTAATAAGTTCGTTCATATCTATTCATCTCCTTATAAAATCAGTCGCTGTAATTATTCCGGCTTAATCAGTGTGCCGATGCTTTCGCCGATGCATGCATCGTAGATGTTATCCGGTCTGCTCAGATCAAATACCAGCATGGTGGTGTGATTGTCACGGCAGAGTGCGGCAGCAGTTGCATCCATAACAGCAAGCTGATTATTCACAACCTCTGAGAAGGTCAGTACATCATATTTCTTTGCATCTGCATATTTGTTCGGATCCTTGTCATATACGCCGTCTACCATAGTAGCTTTCATCAGAACATTTGCTTCACTTTCAGCAGCACGGAGTGCAGCAGCGGTATCTGTGGAGAAGAAGGGGTTACCTGTACCACATCCGAAAATAACAATTCTGCCTTTTTCGTAATGGCGGATAGCACGGTTCCGGATATAGGGCTCTGCCACGTTAATCATGGGCAGTGCAGTCTGCACACGAACCTCACAGCCAAGACTCTCCAGAACATCTGCCAGTGCCAGTGCATTCATGGCAGTTGCCAGCATGCCGATGTGGTCAGCACGGGTACGGTCCATTGCACCGGAAGAACGGCCGCGCCAGAAGTTACCGCCGCCAACAACAATGCCCATCTCTGCGCCTGCATCCACACATTTTTTGATTGCCTGGCAAATCGGGGTGATGACATCGTAATTCAGACCGGTTTTCTTCTCGCCGGCAAGAGCCTCTCCGCTGAGCTTCAGCAGAATGCGTTTATATTTCAGTTCCATAAGAAAAACCTCCGATTAATAAATATATAACTATTATACACGATTTTTGAAGTATTGTAAAGAGGAAACGAAAAAAAAAACATTATTTTACAGCTGTATACGGCATAGAAACAGCTGATTGCGCTGAATGAATCCGCTATTGTTCGTTATATTGCACAAATATGGTGTGCTGAATGCGGCACAACCATAACCTGAATTATACAATCTGCCGAAATAGAAGGTGCATTGGAACGCAGCTTCCCGGACGGCGGAGAGAAAATAGAATTTTAGTGCAGAATAATAAAAAAACTATGTGAAGGACAGTGTGGAATACCGGAAAACGGCATTGAAATCATGCATAGATATAGTGCACAATAACGGATTTTGGGACATTACCACAATATATAGTATATTCTCTGTGCTGCTTCAACATGATATTGAGTTGAGTGAAACGATAAATAGTCAGAAACAGTGAAAATTGAAAAAATGAAGAAAAAAAGCCAAAAAAAATCGGCATATTTTTTTCAACACATAGAAAAAACAGTTGATTTTTTCGTAGATACGATTGTTTTCTGCTGACTGAACACCACGGAAAGAAATTATGTTCGCTTGCCAATGTTGGCCGGATACGGCAAAAACAACGTATTTTCGTGAAATTTCTATTTCTGTGTGTTATTCATTTTCTTGCTCTTAAACTATTGACAATTCGAGTGTTTTAAGCTATAATAATAACGGTCAGGGCATGAATGGAACCGTTTGGGCATCGATGGGCAGCTTTGTTACGGTATTTTATGCCTGAGAGAGAAAGAAAAATAAAAATTTGTAGAAGAGAAGAAAAAGGGTGATGCCGTTGGAATTCCGATTGGAAAAACATCGGCAGACATCCGGGACAGAACCGGCGGGGAAAATTCCGTCCGGCCGATTGCATACGCTTCTGCACCGTCCGAAAGAATGAAGGGCGGTCTTTGGCGTCTGTAAAGAATTTTTGGATGAAGGGGGCGCTGGTGCATGGAACAGAATATTGTGAGCCTGTCAGGCAAGCAGGTTGTTCTGAAGGATCAGCGTGGCCGAATCAGTTTCCCTTCAGCCTATCGCTCCGGTATCGGAGAGATACTGTATGTTTCACCGGATTCCAATCAGCGCGGCTATCTGGTGGTTCGTTCCAAGGATGGCTATCAGCAGGAACTGGAGCGCATCCGCAGAAAGTGCGAAGAAGATGGTCTGGATGAAGACGATGCCCATGATGAGCAGATGGATTTCGCAAAGGATACAGTCACAATTGCCCATGACAAAAACGGCCGTATTACACTGACAGCCGAATTGCTGGAGTATGCAGATCTTCAGGAAAAGGTTGTTGTCATCGGCTTTGGCGAAGTGGTGGAAATCTGGAGCGAGGAACGTCTTGCCGCATACGAGAAGGAGAGAGCAGAGCTGAAAAAGCGCAAGCGTGCCATGAAGGATGCCAGAAAGAAAGCAGAGCTGAAGGCACTCACCCCGGAAGAGGCATAAGATTATGGAAAAGAGCAGTGTTTATCATGTGCCTGTCATGCTGGAGGAAGTGCTGGCAGATCTGGCAGTCAAACCCGATGGCATCTATCTGGATGGTACTGCCGGCGGCGGCGGTCATTCCTATGCAATTGCAGAGCGTCTCACGAAAGGCGGCAGATTGTTTTCTATGGACCAGGATCCTGATGCTATTGCGGAAGCCGGTGCCAGACTGGCAGGCATGCCTGCCGAAATGGTACATGCGAATTTCACTGAGCTTGGCAATGTGCTGAAACAGCATGGCACACTGGCAGATGGTATTTTGCTGGATCTGGGTGTCAGCAGTCATGAGCTGGACGAGGGCTCCAGGGGCTTTTCCTTTCATCAGGATGCGCCTTTGGATATGCGGATGTCCCAGGTGGGCACAACAGCCGCTGATCTGGTGAATACGCTGCCTGCAAAGGAACTGGCAGATATTCTGTTTCGCTACGGCGAAGAGAAATATGCCCGTCAGATTGCTGCGCAGATTCTGGAGGCAAGGGCACAGAAACCCATTGAGACCACACTGGAGCTGGCGGAACTGATCAAAAAGGGTGTTCCTGCCAAGGTGCGCCGGGAGAAAAATCCATGCAAGAAAACCTTTCAGGCACTGCGAATTGCCGTCAATGCGGAACTGGATTGTCTGGCATCTGCACTGGATACCGCCTTTGAATCCTTGAAGCCCGGCGGCAGACTGGTGATTCTGACGTTCCATAGCCTGGAGGACAGAATGGTCAAACAGGCATTCGCAAAACGCTGCCAGGGGTGTGTATGTCCGCCGGAATTCCCTGTGTGCATATGCGGACGTCAGCCGGAGGGTGTGCTTGTGCATCGTAAGCCGATTACTGCATCCGAGGAGGAATTGCAGCGCAATTCCAGAAGCCACAGCGCAAAGATAAGAAGCATAGAAAAGAGATAAGAGTATACAGCAAAGCAAAGGAAGACAAAGCGAGTCAGAGTGTGTATGCAGATGACCAAAAAACAGAAAATGGTCATCTGCAAAAGCACGGATACGTCATCATGCAGTACAGCAGACTGCGGCGCAGGAGGTACCTAATATGGCAGATCCTTACAGAATGCCTGCGCAGAACATGACGATTTCAGGCGAGTGGACCGGCGGTCTGTCGTCTGAGGAACGTCGTGAGATGTCCCTTCGGAATCTTGCAATGAGCAAAGCAGAAAAGGCAAAGAAGAAAAAACGCAGACAGCAGAAAAATGCAGAGCGAAAGATTTCGGAAGCAGAGCGCAGAGCAAAAGAAGAGAAAAGAATCCGTGAAGAGCGGGTAAAACGCAGCGAACAATCAGCGGAAAACCGACGGGAAGCAGGAATGCAGACGGATACGCCGGAAGCATCTGTTCCACCGTCCCAGCCGCAGAAACCTATAGAAAAAGAACAAAAGAAGAAAACAGAAAAATCCAATCCGACACCGGTGGAGTTCAGTCAGATAGAAATTGATATTCCGGAAGAGACACTGGAAAAACAGCCGAAGAAAAAAACAAAATTCAAGCACAAGAAACAGAAAATCAAGCATCGTGCAGGTGCTGTTGAGATGGGCAGTGCAGAACTCGAAGGCACCCGGAAGGAACAAAGCGGAAGACTTTCCCATGTTTCCACAGGGGGTGCGGTGTGTCTGGGTGTCTTATCCTGTGCTTTGATCGGCATGGTAATCTACGGCAGAGTGCAGACAAATGAGCTTTATACCATTATTTCGGCTAAGCAGGAAGAATATGACGATCTGGTCGAAAAGAATGTCAGTATGCGCTCTGAAATGGAAGGAAAAATGACCGTCAAGAAAATTGAGGATTATGCAGAAAATGTGCTGGGCCTCAAGCCGCTTGATCAGTCCCAGATTGAGTATGTGCAGCTGCAGACAGAGGACGACGTCATAATTACCGAACCGGAAGAGAATATATTTGTGGCAATCAATGACTATCTGGTGGACATGTGGGAATATCTGCAGGGAAAATGAGCGGCATTTTGTCTCCATGCAGCATTTCACATATTGCGGCCACGGCGGTATTATAGATAAAATGAGAAAATAAAGTGTGTAGAACAAAAGAATAGGCGGGTATGCGGCGAGTTATCGTTCGTACAAAAGAAAACGCAGATTGCAGTGCAAGGAGAATTGTACTCTGGTCTGCGGTGTTCCTGTATATGCGGCAGCATAGTACATACCGCCTGAAAACGAGGCGGAAGCATGGAATAATGCTTTCGCCTTTTGCCATATGGCATGTTTGTGTACGGAAGGAGTGAGAAAATGCCGGAAACAAACGAAGAAAAGAAGAAAATCAGAGCAAGCAAAAATCGTACCTGGAAGCGGGGATACCGTTCAAAGGCTCCGTCTAAGAGTATGAAACTGCGTGCAAATGCGTTGATATTATCTGTTATTCTGTTGAGCGCAACCGCTTTGACAGTAAACCTGGGCAGAATTATGCTGCTGAAGCATGATGATTACCTGGATATGGCAAACTCCCGTCAGTTCGGCACTTCGACGCTGCGGGCACAGCGCGGCTCGATTTATGATGCCAATGGAGCAGTGCTTGCCCAGAGTGCCACGGTGTATAAGATTTTCCTTGACCCTGGTCTGTTCCGTACAGAAATGGAACTGGTGGAGAAGCGGAACAAGGAATTGGTTACAGCTGCTGAAAAAAAGAAAGCCTCCGGTCAGAATGTGAAGGCAGATATTGTGTCAGTGGAAGAATTGAAAGAACAGCTGATTGTATATCTGGTGGAGACACTGGAAATTGATGAGGCAGCGGTACGGAAGGCATTTGAGAAAGACAGCCATTATGTGGTTCTGAAAAAACAGGTGGAAAAAAATAAGGCAGACCGCATTATGGAGTATATCGGCAATATTCGGGTGGCAGGCAGTACCCGCAGCATTTCCATTGGCTCAGTCAGCCGTGAACCGGATACCAAGCGGTATTATCCCCAGAATGAACTGGCGGCTTCCGTCATTGGCTTTAATAATGCGGAGGGCCATGGAATCTACGGCGTGGAAGCATACTATGACAGCTACCTTTCCGGCATTGACGGCAAGGTGATTACGGCAAGGGATGCAAACGGCAATGATATGCCGTATCGCTATTCCAAAACCTATGCCGCCCAGGACGGCGACGATGTCTATATGACCATTGACATGACGCTTCAGACCTATCTGGAAGATGCAATCACGGATATGGTTTCAGATTTTAACGTAGGCAAAAGAGCCTGCGGTATCATGCTGAATGCCAAAACAGGTGCTGTGCTGGCAATGGCGTCTGTAGGGGGATTTGACCTGAATGAACCCTATGAAATATACAATCCATCAGAAAAACAGCGCATTGAAGCCATTATTGACGAGGATGAGAGAAACAAGGAACTGGGAATTGCAAGAGAAACGCAGTGGCGCAACAAATGCGTGACGGAGACTTATGTTCCGGGTTCTGTCTTCAAGGTGTTCACCGCATCCTCTGCACTGGAGGAAAACAAGGTCAACTACGAGAACGATGGCTTCTACTGCGAAGGACATGTTGTGGTGAACGGCCTGAAAATTCATTGCTCCAATACCTGGGGCCATAAAGCCCAGACCTTTGAGGAAATCGTGAAGAATTCCTGCAACCCTGCCTTTATTCAGCTGGGTCAGCGCCTGGGAAGGGATTTGTTCTGCAATTATTTTGAAGCCTTCGGCCTGACGGAGAAAACGGGTATCGACCTGCCGGGTGAAACCAGTTCTTTGTATCGGCACCGTGATACCATGGGCGATGTGGAACTGGCTGCCTGTGCGTATGGTCAGACCAACTCTCTTTCCCCCATTGAGGTTGCAGTGGGATATGCTGCCACCATTAACGGCGGCTATCTGCTGAAGCCCTATGTGGTGAGCAAGGTTGTGGATTCTGCAGGCAATGTGGTATTATCCAATGAAACAACCGTTCGCCGTCAGGTTGTATCTGAAAAGACATCTGCCCAGATGCGGAAGGCACTGCAGTATGTCGTTGACAACAACGGCGGCAGCAACGCCTACATCAAGGGCTATAAAATCGGCGGTAAGTCCGGTACATCCCAGAAGCTGATGGGCAATGTGCAGAAGGGCCAGGAAGAATATGTGGCATCCTACTGCTGCTTTGCACCGGCAGATAATCCGGAAATTGTACTGCTGATTATGGCGGATGAACCAGATAAGAATATTTCCTATTACGGTTCCCGTGTTGTTGTTCCTTATTCCAGAACTGTCATGGAGGAAGCACTGCCGTATCTTGGATTCTATCCGGAGTATTCTGATGAGGAGGCCGAATTGCTGGATGTGACAGTACCGCTTCTGATTGGCGATACGGTATCTGCCGCAGAGAAAAAACTGCATGATATCGGTCTGAAATATGAAATTCTGGGGGATGGCCAGGATGTGAATCTGCAGCAGCCGATTACAGGCACCGCCGTGGCAAGAGACGGCACGGTGCTGCTGAATACAGGTTCTGATGAAACCATCGGGAAGGTTTATATGCCGGATGTTCTGGGCATGACCTTGTCGGAAGCTGCCGAAGCCTTGGATGAGGCAGGTTTTAATTACGTTGCAAAGGGTTCCACACGTGATGATGTGAAGGTGCTGATGCAGAGTATTTCCGCAGGAACGGAAGCGGAGAAATGGACTGTAGTCAGCCTGGAACTTGGCACGGAGGAAGACGAAGCTGATTAAGCGAGAAGATTGGGAAGATAGATTTGAGGTGCAAAATGAGACTGCATTCTTTGCTGGAAAATGAAAAGACGACACTGCCGGATATGGAAATTACGGGGGTTACGGATAACTCCCGTGAAGTGAAGCCAGGTATGGTGTTTGTGTGTATCCGCGGTACGAAATTTGACGGACACAGTGTGGCAGAAAAAATGCTGCAGCAGGGCGCAGCACTTGTGGTAACGGAAAGAGATCTGGGCCTGGGTGACCGCCAGGTGATTGTGCCGGATACCCGTGCTGCATATGGCAATCTGTGCGCGGCATGGTATGGACACCCTGAAAAGAAAATGCATTTTGTGGGTGTGACCGGTACAAACGGAAAGACAACCACTGCCACATTGATTAAGGAAATGCTGACACTTGATGGGAAAAAGGTTGGTCTGATTGGTACAGTCCGGTATGAAATCGGAGATGAGATTCTGGAGTCTCCCAATACCACACCGCTGACGGCAGTATATTTTGAGCTGTTGGCAAAAATGGCAGATGCGGGTGTGGATACCGTTGTTATGGAGGTTTCCTCTTTCGGACTGGAGCAGCACCGCATCGGACCGACACATTTTGATATCGCCATTTTTACCAATCTGACCCAGGACCACCTGGATGTGCACGGCACGATGGAGAATTATTATCTTGCCAAGAGAATGCTGTTTGACATCTGCGATTTTGCCATTATCAACGGCAATGATGCATACGGCAGCCGTCTTTATGAAGAGACAAAGTGTGAAAAAATCAGCTACGGCATCAAGCAGTCTGAAAACCAGTGCTTCCATGCCATGGCAGATGATATCGTTCTGAGTACGGAAGGCACAAAGTTCCGCTTGTCATTGCAGGGCAGGACAGAGGAAATGCAGATGCGTATGACAGGCATGTTCAATGTCAGCAATGCAGTTGCAGCCATTGCCGCTGCAAAGCACCTTGGTGTTTCTGAGGAAGTCATAAACAATCTGCTGCTGGATTATCACGGCGTTCGAGGCAGATGCGAAGTGATTCCTACGGCATTGGATTTTACGGTGATCTGTGATTATGCACATACACCGGATGCACTGGAAAAGGCTCTTGCAAGTCTGCGGGAATGCACCGTCGGAAGACTGGCTGTCGTATTCGGATGCGGCGGAAACCGTGATGCGGCGAAGCGTCCGAAAATGGCAAAGGCTGCTGCAGGTATTGCGGACTATATTATGGTCACTTCCGATAACCCCCGTGATGAGGATCCGATGACAATCATTCAGGATATCCTGGCAGGTCTGGAGAATACCGATGTGTATTATCAGACGGAGCCTGACCGTGCAGAGGCCATTTATCTGGCAATGAAGCAGGCAAAAACCGGCGATGTGGTTTTGCTGGCAGGAAAAGGCCACGAGGATTATCAGATTATTGCAGGAGGCGTGCACCTGCATATGGATGAAAGAGAACTGGTTGCAGATGCTGCAAAGCGCATCTGTGAGGAGAGAGTATAAATAATGCCGCAGAGATGCGGAAAAGGAGATTACTATGCCGATATGGTTGACATTATGTGCAGCACTGACAGCAGCAGTCATAGCTGCGCTGGGCGGCTTTATGCTGATTCCGTTTTTGCGGAGAATTCACTTTGGACAGACCATTCTGGAGGATGGTCCCGTCTGGCATAAGTCAAAGCAGGGCACACCGATTATGGGCGGCTTCCTGTTTATGATTGGCAGTGTGGCGGCAACAGCTTTGGGTTATACTATCTGGAGAGTGTCCGGCGGTGTGGATGTGACTGCGCCGGAGACTTCCGTTCATGCGGTCAGACTGCTTTCTGTGATTCTGTTTTCCCTGATGTATTCCGGTGCCTGCGGTTTCACAGATGATTACATCAAGGCAGTGAAAAAGCAGAATCTCGGTCTGAATCCGAAGCAGAAAGTGCTGTTTCAGATTATCTTCTGCGCAGGTTTGCTGGCAGTGCTGTATGGTCTTGGTGACCATGATACAACACTGGATCTGATTTTTGTGAAGTGGAATCTGGGTATCTTATATTATCCGTTTATGATGCTGTTTATGATTTATATCATCAATGCAGTGAACCTGACAGACGGCGTAGACGGACTTTGCGGCTCTGTAACAGTGGTTTCCATGCTGGCACTTACCATTGTATGTGCAATGATGAAGGAAATGGAGCTTTCTCTGTACGCCATTACCATTGCAGGTGCCTGCATCGGTTTTCTGGTCTGGAATCTCCACCCTGCAAAATGCTTCATGGGCGATACAGGTTCCATGTACCTGGGCGGTGCATTTGCAGCTATCGGCGTAGCCTGCAGAATGCATCTTCTGCTGGTCCTCATCGGCATTGTCTATGTGCTGGATGCTCTCAGTGTTGTAATCCAGACACTCTATTTCAAATATACAAGAAAAAAGTACGGCGAGGGCAGACGCATTTTCAAGATGTCCCCGATTCATCATCACTTTGAGATGTGCAAATGGAGCGAATACAAAATTGTAATGGTGTTTTCTTTGGTTGGGCTGGTTTTCGGAGCAATCGCAGTCTGCACACAGCTCTGAGTCACGGAATGCAGAAGGAGCAGAAACAAAATGGCAGCAAAATCAAATACAGTACGCAGGAATTCCCGTGTCAAGCCTGCCGGCAGAGGAAAGCATCTGCTGCCGGGTGAAGTGGACGGCGTTCTGCTTGGTACAGTCATTGCATTGCTGGTTATCGGCTTGCTGATGATGTTTTCAGCATCCTATCCGGCTGCAATTCAGGATGGCAAAAGCGGTACATTTTACGCTGTCAGACAGCTGAAATATGCCGGCCTGGGGCTGATAATGATGGGTGTGCTGAGTGCAATTGACTACCATCTGTTTGAAAATATCTGGGTATCTGCAATTTCTTTTGTTGTGGCAATGGCTCTGCTGATTGCCGTTCTGATACCCGGAATCGGAAAAACCGTAAACGGCGCAACAAGATGGATTCAGCTTGGCAGCGACAGCGGCGGCATCACATTTCAGCCCTCGGAGCTGATGAAAATTACAGTTGTGCTGTTTTTCTCTGTGCTGATTGTGCGGAATGAGCACCGTATGAATCAGTTTATGTACGGCATTCTGCCCTATCTGCTGATGCTGGGCGCCATTGCAGGACTGATGATGAAGGAACCCCATCTTTCGGGTACACTGATTATCGCCACATTGGCATTGACGCTGATTTTTATCGGCGGTGCCCGTCCCAGCCACTTTGTAATTATGATTATTGTGGGTGTAGTGGCACTGGGAGGCATCATTTTCTATAAAATCTACAGAGAGGGCTTCAGCTATTATCAGGAGCGTATTCTTTCCTGGCTGGATCCCTTTAACGAGAAATATATGCAGGATGAAACATGGCAGACCTGTCAGTCCTTGATAGCCATAGGTTCCGGAGGAATGTTCGGCTTTGGGCTGGGCGCTTCCAGACAGAAGTATCAGTATCTGCCGGAGGCGCAAAACGACTTTGTATTTGCCATTCTGTGCGAGGAGTTCGGCTTTGTTGGCGCAGTGACTATTATTCTGCTGTTCTGCCTGCTGATATTCCGAGGCTTTTATATCGCAGCAAAGGCGAGGGATAAATTCGGGATGCTGGTGGCGGTGGGCTTCACGATGCACATTGGTGTGCAGGCACTGCTGAATATCGCCGTGGTGAGTAATGCAATACCGAATACGGGTATCTCACTGCCTTTCTTTTCCTACGGCGGAACTGCATTGATGATGCAGCTTGCAGAGATGGGTGTGCTTCTCAATATTTCCAGAGGAGCCAAGTTGAACTAAGGAGAAAGATTATGAAAATTCTGATTGCATGCGGCGGAACAGGCGGACACATTAATCCTGCACTTGCGATTGCAGAGATTATCTCTGAGCATTTACCGGAGGCAGAATTCCTGTTTATCGGTACCCCCGACGGCATGGAGGCAGAACTTGTGCCGGCGGCAGGCTACGAGATGGATTTTGTGCAGTCAGCCGGATTTCAGAGAAGCTTCAGCCTGGAAAACCTTGCCAAAAATGCAAAGGCTGTGCGCTATCTGGTAACTGCGGGAGGTCATGCCAAGAATATCATTCGGGGATTTCAGCCTCAGATTGCCATTGGAACAGGTGGATATGCCTCAGGTCCTGTGATTCGTGCAGCACAACAGATGGGGATTCCCACTGTAATTCATGAGCAGAATGCATATCCCGGCGTGACGAATAAACTGCTGGCAAAGAAAGCAGCGATCGTTATGCTGACCTTTGAAGCGGCAAAAAAATATTTTCCGGAGCAGACAAATACCTGTGTGACGGGATTGCCGGTGCGGGGCAGTATGACCAGATGTACTCGTGAGGAAGCAAGAGCAAAGCTTGGCATAAAGGACGGCATGACAATCCTGAGCTTTGGCGGCAGTCAGGGTGCAAAGTGCCTGAATGACCTGATGCCTGAGCTGATGCAGTGGCATCTGGAATCGGATATGCAGATTAATCATATCCATGCATTTGGTGTTCACGGCAGGGATTCTGTGCCTCAGGAGCTGGAAAGCAGAGGAATTTCTGATAACGCGAGGCTGCGTGTTACAGAGTATATTCATGATATGGAGATTTGTCTTGCTGCGGCGGATATCGTCATCAGCCGATCCGGTGCTTCCACTTTAAGCGAGCTGGAGGCTGTGGGAAGAGCATCCATTCTCATTCCTTACCCCTTTGCAGCAGAAGACCATCAGTATCACAATGCTATGGTTCTGGGGAATGCGAATGCGGCAATTGTCATTGTGCAGAAGGATCTGACCATTGACATTCTGAAAGACCATATACGCAGAATTTATGAGAATCAGGAAGAAGCAGAACAGATGGGCAGAAACGCAGCAGCACTATATGCAAAGGATACCAATGACCGTATCTGGAATGTGGTGAAAGATATTCTGAAGCTGTGAATCTTTCTGAGGTTTTCAACAATGGCAAAAAATACTCTCAACGCGTTATTTTTCCCATTTATACGAAAAAATAAGAGCTTTCTTAACATTGCAGTTGAAAACCGTGTTGAAATGTGGAAAACAAGGAGCTGCAAGTTCAACATTATGAAAAAATTGGCTTATAGCCAAGAAAACAGTGTTGAAAACTATGTGGAAAATGTGGGGATAACCCCCCGGTTGATTTCAAAGTTTTCAACAATGTATTGCAGCGAAATCTGAGAAAGGAGAGAATCGTGCGAGATGTTGTAAAAACCAATGTGAAACGCAAGCAAAGCACAAGAAGAAGCAGAAGACGTCAGAGACAGCATTCCGCATATCTGATTCTTGTTCTTGTGCTGGTTGTGGGCATCGGAATTACGCTTTCCATGACACTTATGTTTAACGTGCAGGACATTATTGTAGTCAACGAGACGGATACACCTGACACAACCATAGTGGAGTACAGTGGCATCGAGGCAGGAGATAATCTTGTGCGAATTGACACGGCCATAGCTGCTGAACGAATTCATGCCAATGTGGTCTACGCAGAAAAGGTTACTGTGGACCGCATTTATCCATCCACTGTAAAAATCAAGGTGGAGCGTGCAAAGCCCATTGCGAATATTTCACAGAGTTACGGATATCTGCTTGTAAGCACCTCAAACCGTGTGCTTGAAGAGCTGAAAGGCAGTCCCTGTGAGGGATTGATTGTAGTCTACGGCTATAACCCGGCGCAGGGAACCATCGGTATGTATCTGAAATCCGAGGATGAAAAACGTGACAATGTACTGAAAACTATCACTGCAGCGGTAGACGAATGTGCTGATGAGCGAATCCAGTGCATTGACATGACGGATCAGAGTGATATTCTTGTGCGTTTTGGCGATAACGTGATATTTCACATGGGAAGCGCAGGAGATGCCGTATATAAGCTGAAGCTTGCAGCGAAAACCATTGAATGCATCAATCCGAGAAAGCAGTATCGGCTTGTGATGGTTGGAAATAATCAGATTTCCGTTCTGCCGGAAAAGGAAGAAGCATTTCTGCGTTTTACAAGAGAGGGAATACGCTCAGAAAGCGACAGAGAGGAAGAAAGTATTGAAACTACCGTCTCAACCATAGACACATCCTATATTGCAGTGAGAACCACATACACCACTACAGTCCCTATGGAGGGTACAACAACATCAACATATATGCCATAGTTTTGCGACAGAAAAATAAAAATATATGTGCATTATGTATAAATTGTGATAAACTGCTTGCAATCACACTCAAACTGTGATAAAATGTTAGTAAATGTTTGTAGGCGGCTCATTTGTCCCGACGTAAGGGCTGTCGAAATGGAGGAACTTAAATGACTGATTTTATTTATGAAGATTCATTTGATCCGCAGGTTAATATAAAGGTTGTCGGCGTTGGCGGCGGCGGCGGAAACGCTCTGGATTGTATGGTCCAGGCAGATGTGAAGAATATTGAGTATATCGCTGTTAACACAGATGCAAAGGCACTGTTGAATTCCAAGGCACCGACACGCATTCAGATCGGCACAAAGCTGACCAAGGGCCGTGGTGCAGGAAATCGTCCGGAAGTGGGCAGACAGTCCGCAGAAGAAAACCGTGACGAAATCAGCAATGCACTCAAGGGCGCAGATATGATTTTCATTACTGCCGGAATGGGCGGCGGTACAGGCACAGGAGCTGCACCGGTTGTTGCGCAGATTGCACAGGAGCTGGGCATTCTGACTGTTGCTGTTGTTACAAAGCCTTTTGCCTTCGAGCGTGAGCAGAAGATGCAGCAGGCAGAGAGAGGTATCGATACTCTCAAGAAATATGTTGATTCTCTGGTTGTTATTCCGAATGAGCGTCTGCTGGTTGGCGTTGACAAGCCGCTGACAATGCGTCAGAGCTTCGCAATGGCTGATGATATCCTGAGAACCGGTGTGCAGTCCATTTCTGACCTGATTGTGGAAGATGGATACATTAACCTTGACTTTGCTGACGTTTCCACCATCATGAAGGGCGCAGGCTATGCACACATGGCAATTGGTCACGGCTCTGGCAAGAACAAGGCTGATGAGGCTGCAACTACTGTTATTTCCAGCCCGCTGCTTGAGACATCCATTAAAGGTGCAAAGCGTTTGTTGATTAACATTGCAATGAGTGAAGATGTTCTGTCTTCTGAAGTGGATACAGCAACACAGAAGATTACAGAGACCGCAGCACCTGGTGTTGAGGTTATTCTGGGTACTGCCTTTAAGGAAGAGATGAGCGACGAGATGGTAATTACCGTTATCGCTGCCGGCTATGACGAGAAGGAATCTACCATTGATGATGTTCCGATTATTGCTTCTCCGGTTGAGAAGACAGTTAAGGCTCCTGCAGCAGAGGAACCGAAAGCTGCGGATGTTCGTAAACCGGCACCTCAGCAGCGTCCGACCTCTGCAATCCCTCGTCTGGATGACGATGACGATTTATCCGAGATCTTCAAGATTCTGGATAAGAAGTAATTCAACATTGAATAAGCGCAGACGGCAGGAATCTGTCGTCTGCTGTTTTTTACGGCGGAATGAGTGATTCCGTACAGTGCATATGAAATAGCAATATAAACCAATTGAAAACTGCATATGTCAGGAAGTTGATACTGTGCTATTGTCTTTTTTTACTGTATTTTTGCATATTGTTACAGGTTTCAAAATGGATATATAGTGAAAGTGCACGAAAAAAAAGCAAATAATTCTACATGAAAAGCTATTGAAAATAATTGGAAAATATGCTATTATATTATAAGGTAATTATAGGGTATGTGGCAAAAACACAATACAGATAAATGCATCCGCGAACATTTATCACTTGTGATTTGATTATCCTGTAAATCCGGCACATTATCTTTATATCGCGGAGGATTGGAGCTTAGTTATGGATCAGCCAAATGTATTGAGAACGACAAAAATCGGCGGTGGTTTCGTCAAGGAAGATGTTTTAGCTTACGTTGATGAATTGAATTCACAAATCTATCAGCTGCAGGAAGAACGTGACGAACTGAAGAAAAAAGCAGAAGCCGGCGGCGGTGTAAGCGATGAGCAGGTTGCAGAGTTTGAATCTGAGCTGTCCCGTTTGCGCGGTGAACTGGGTACCACAAAGAATCAGCTGCGTGCAGCCCAGGAAGAACTGAAGAATCGTCCTGTTATTCAATCCGGTGAAGAAGGCAGTTTCTCAATGGCTGATTTGGAAGCAGCACAGCAGGAGGCAACAGATGCCAAGGCTGATCTGGATTCTGTAAAGGCAGAACTTGAGATTGCACAGGAAGAACAGGCAGAGCAGAATCAGAAGATTATCGAACTGGAGAGCAGACTCACCACTTTGAATGAGGATAACGAGTCTCTGCGTAAGGATCTTGCAGAAGCTGCTGCACAGGCTCTTGCTGGTGCAGGCAATGAAGAAATGACAGCACAGGTAATGGAACTGCAGACCAAGATTTCTGCCGGCGAAACAGAAATTTCTGAACTGAAGGCAAAGCTTGCGCAGTCTGAAATTGAGATTGCAAATCTTCAGGCAGATGTCAACTCCAAGGATGCTATGATTAATGAGCAGGCTGGTCTCTCCAGTGAGGCAGATCTGAGAAAGCTTGCTGAATATGAGGCCCAGATTTCTGAGCAGGCAGCTTCTATTGCTGATAAGGAACGTGAGATTGAGGATCTGAAACAGCAGGTGGCTGATATGAAGGAAAGCGGCGGCGATTCCAGCTTTGATATGAGCGCTCTGTTCATGGAAGCTCAGATGACTGCAAAGAAGGTTGCTTCAGAGGCAAGACGTGAAGCTGACAAGCGCATTAATGATGCAAAAGCACAGGCTGAAGCCATTATTAGTGAAGCAAATGCAAAGGCAGAAGAGACTATTTCTCAGGCTGACGCACAGGCAGAGCGCACCATTGCAGATGCGAATAAGCAGGCTGATGAAACAATCACCAATGCAAACGCAGAGGCAGAAAAGAAGATTAATGATGCAGATGCAAAAGCAATTAAGACTGTTGCTGATGCTGAGGAGTCCGTTCGTGATTCTATTGCAGAGGCAGAGCGCAGAAATAAAACATCTTCTGAGACAGCAAGAACAGTCCGTGCATTGCTCCGCAGCGAGATCGACAGCGTTTCCAAGAAGTTCAATGAGATTTCTCTGGTTCTTGAGAATCTCAGCAGCCAGGCAGGCAGCAGATTGACCGAAGCAAAGAATGTGATTTCCGATGCACGTTCTACTGTATCCGATGACGATGATGTGCCGAGCTTTGACAGCTTTGATGATGTGGCTTCCAAGTCCTTCAACAAGGCTGGAAAAATGGACTTCAACTTCGATGACCTGGCAGAGAGCGCAGGAGATTCTGGCTGGAATTGATTCATGGATTATCAGATTAATGTAAGTGAACTGCCGGTTTATGCCAGAGAAAAGCAGGTGTTTCGTGCCGGGGACAGAGTGATTCTGTCCGGCACGGTGTATACCTCCAGAGATGCGGCTCACAAGCGGCTGACTGCAGCTATGGATGCAGAGGGCGTGTCGGCATTGCCGTTTGATTTAAAGGATGCTGTGATTTATTATGCAGGTCCTACTGCGGCACCTCCGGGAAAACCAATTGGTGCCTGTGGTCCCACCACATCAGGCAGAATGGATCCCTATGCTCCCAGATTGCTGGATGCCGGCTTGATTGCCATGATTGGCAAAGGCGAGCGGACTCAGGAAGTCTGTGATGCAATAGAGCGGAACCACGCAGTATATTTCTGTGCCGTAGGCGGCGCAGGAGCCCTGGCAGCGGCTCATATTACAAGCTGTGAGGTAATCGCATATGAGGATCTCGGTTGTGAGTCCGTGAAGCGGCTGGAGATTCAGGATTTCCCCTTGATTGTTGCAATCGATTCTCATGGCGGAAATTTGTTCCGTGATGGCAGAGCAGAGTTTGTAAAATAATTCTTTGGCTGCCATTACAAATTTGTTGATATAAAGTTGTTTATTTTGCCGTATTTCAATTTATTTACAAATAGCACTTGACAAATGAAACACTTTCGGTTATCATTATAAGTGGTTATTATTCCTCTTGTATGGTTCTGCATCCAAGGGAATGTGACGGTGCTAAATTTTCAATGTAGCTCATTTAACGCTGTCTTTCGTATAGGGGGAGTTGTCTTATGAGAATTCATTCTGTTACGAAGAAGGGTGAGATGACCGACGAAGAGTTGGTTTTGCTGATGAGGGAGGAGCCAAATACATTTGATGAAATTCTGAAGCGTTATAGAAAGTTGGTCTGCAATACGATTGCAATGATATCGGATAATAGGGAAGACTACGAGGATAATGTTGATGAAGGAATCATAAGCTTGTATAATGCAGCGATGACGTATCGGCAGGACTACATTGCATCATTTCGTACATACGCGATGGTCTGTGTTCGCAACTGTGCCCGCAATATTCTGAAAAGGAATTTTGCAGAAAGGCATACACAGTCTCTACTGACTGTTTCTATTGATGATCCGGATATTCCATTGATTGAGAAGTTGGTTGACAAGAATTTCAATCCGGAGGAAATGATCATTGAGAAGGAACGAGTCGATAGACTTTATCTGTGGCTTGCGTCCAGACTCAGCAGTCAGGAATTGGAGTATTTCTGGCTCTTTGCAGTAATCGGTGACAGCTACCGGGATATTGCAGAACGCAAAAATATCTCCACAAAAAGTGTTGACAATGCTATTCAGCGGGCTAGAAGAAAACTGCGTGCTGAGTTGAGTTGTCGGCAGTAAATTGTTTTTTGCATTCAGAACAATGCCAGAAGCCCGATTCAGTCCGGTCAGACTGAGACTATCCAAGAGACAGCATGTCTCATCATTTCACATGGTCCCGGCAGCAATTCTTCCAACGCATGCAATATTTCACCTGCCCCGAACAACAGCAGGAGTACTGGCGCATCTGTGATGGCGTAATTCCGTCGAGGTCCAAATTTCAAGAATCGAGGAAAAATCAAATGTACGAAGACAGAACTTTGGTATGTAACGAGTGCGGACAGGAGTTCGTATTCACCGCTGGTGAGCAGGAGTTTTATGCAGAAAAAGGCTTTGCTAACGATCCTAAGAAGTGCAAGGCTTGCCGTGACGCAAGAAAGAATGCTGGTAAGACAGAGCGTGAGTATTTCACCGCAACATGTGCAAACTGCGGTAAGGAAGCTCAGGTTCCTTTCCGTCCCCGTGAGGACCGCCCGGTATACTGCAGCGAGTGCTATGCTCAGCTGAAGAATCAGCAGTGATTCCGTTACATGAAAACGAAAGGGCGTAGCAAGGCTGCGCCCTTTGTATTGAAAGGATGTTTCAAATGGAAATTACAAAGGAAACAATCATCGGCGATATTCTTGATGTTGATCAGGAAACAGCTCCGTTCTTTCTCGAAATGGGTATGCATTGTCTGGGTTGCCCGGCATCCAGAGGTGAATCCATTGAACAGGCATGCGCTGTTCATGGCGTAGATCCTGAAGAACTCGTTGCAAAGCTGAATGCACATTTTGCAGCAAAATAAGCAGATGCCGTCGAGTGGACTCGACGGCGTCTTTTTCTGTAGCAAAGGAAGGATACAATGAATCGTAAAGAGTTAAGCGAAATCAGGAATCATTTTAATCCTGAGGCAAAATATTTTACTATGGATCGTGTTTTGACTGCTTTTATTGATAGTCAGCGCACCGTGAGAGGTGTTTGTCTGCGCAATGCCGGTGCTATTCCTTCACCGGAAAGTCAGATTTTGTATGATACAATGAAGAAAGTGCTGAATGTGAATATTGGGAAACAGAGCACAGAACTGGCATTTCGTAATCACGCATATGGCGATGATGGTGCACAGACATTTCTTTCCAGTGTTTTGAAATCGGAATTCAAGCAGGAGGACGTTGCTCTGCAATTCCTGGGAAAATTAGCCGAGCAGGTGGATTCGGATATTCCCTATGCAGTTCTGGCTTGCTATTGTCAGTATAATCCGCCGCGGAAAAACAAGATGGATGAGTTGGATGTGGAAGGCAGTGACCAGGTATTTCGTTATATTCTGGCTGCGATGTGTCCAATTGCCAAAACAGAAGGAGCATTGGTATATAACCAGTTCGACGATGAGATTCTGCGCCAGGAGAATCCGAATGCTGTAATCAGCAAAGCCCCAATGGATGGCTTCTTTTTTCCGGTATTCTCTGATCGTGCCACAGATGTTCACCATGTTCTTTATTATACGAAAACGCCGAATACACCGAATGAAAAACTGATTGATGCTTTTCTTGAATGTGATATTGACACCACTGTGGAAGAAGATCAGGCTGGTATGAAAGAGGTTCTGGATACGCTGCTGGGTGATGATCTGACCTATGAGACGGTGACGGCTGTAAACGAAAAACTGACAAATATTGTTGCCAAAAACAAGACAGATGATTCCCCCACGGAGGTTACAGGCCGTGTGCTTCACAGATTGCTCGCAGAGGCAGGTGTCCCGGAGGAAAAACTCGTAGATACAGAGAAAGTGTTTGAGGAGCATGTTGAGAACACTTTAAAGCCGGAGCGTTTGATTACGCCGAAAACGGTGATTAAAACCCCTGATATTGTTGTAAATGTGAAGAATCAGGCGAAGGATAAAGTGCGTTTGGATAAAATCAATGGCCGTCACTGCATGGTAATTGAGCTGGATGAGGCTATGATTGAAGTCAATGGATTTGATTTGAAGGTGCCCGGCGTACTGGAACCTGACGCAATTCCTTTTTCTGAGACATAAAAAAACGGCTGTGCGAATTTTGCACAGCCGTTTTAATATTTGTATGTTATGCGTTCAGAATCTGACGATACAGATGCTCGATGACTTCTACCGAAAGTCCAACAGGATGATTTTTCAGGCGAACAGGGTTCACAGAAGTTTTCAATACATCAATGTCTGTTTCTGATTTCATTTGCGGAGCAGACAATTCCAGTTGGTTGACAATACTCTGGAATTTAGCAATCATACTCTGCGGGGTATCGCAGCCCATTGCAGCAGCCAGCTTCTCAAATACTGTTTGGAGATGTGCACAGCCTCTTTTGTCAATACACTGTTCCGGGTTTGCCAGCATATATGGCATCAGAACAGCGTCACAGAGGGCTGCAGCGTGGCCGTGTGCAATACCATACAGGCTTGTAAGCTTGTAGCACATGGCGTGTCCTGCGGTGGTCTGTGTAATATTGATGGCCTTTCCAGCAAGATTAGCAGCCTCCAGCATGTTGGCATTGGCAGTATCTTCATTATTCAGATAGCCTTCCATATTGGAAATGATTGACTGAATAGCCTTAGCGGAATATTCCATGCTTTCCGCATTGGAATTCACAGACCAGAAAGATTCTATAGCGTGACAGAAGGCATCCATCATAGTTGCCTTCTTTTGGTAGAGAGGCAATGTTTTTAGTGCACTGGCATCGAACAGCACAACGGAAGGAATACAGCTGTAATCTGCCACAGATTGCTTCTCTCCATTGTAATAGATGACAGCATAACGAGTGGCCTCGCTGCCTGTGCCGGCCGTTGTGGGAATTGCCAGCAGCGGAATATCATTTGCAGCGATGGTTTGCTTTAGGTAGTTCTCACTGCTATCCATATTGGCATACAGCTTGATGCATTTTGCTACATCCATAGCACTGCCGCCGCCCACTGCAACGATGGTGTCGCACTGGGACTGGTGGAACAGCTCCACGCCTTTCACAACGGATTCATACAGCGGATTCGGCTGAAAATCGGAAAAAGGAACAACATGAATTCCTGTTTTTTCTTCCAGTGCATCAAAATACTGTTTTACACGAAGAAAGGGGTATGCAGCATCACAAACCAACAGTATACTTCTGGTATTGGTATTTGTAAAGCATTGATTCAGTTCATCATAAGTTTCGCTTGCAATCAGAATGGTCTGCATATCAGACATCCTCCGGAATCAGGGTGATAATCTCCTTAAACGGCATGCAGATATCGTCACATTCCTTTGCTCTGTGGTTCTCCAGAATCATCTTTGCTGCGTTCTGCATAGCCGGGAATCCGGTTCTGGTGAGCTGGTTTGCATAGATAACCACATTGACACCACGCTCCTTGAACTCTTCTTCTGTAACCATATTGAAGGAAGTCGGAACAACAACAATCGGAGTAGCAGTATCCTTTGCACGGAACTTCTCAACGAATTCAAAGATTTCAGCCGGGTCCTTCTTACGGGAGTGAATCATGATAGCATCTGCACCGGCATCTGCAAAAGCAAATGCACGCTCCAGCGCATCATCCATGCCCTGCTCCAGAATCAGGCTCTCAATACGAGCACAAATCATGAAGTCCTTGGTCTTCTGTGCTTTTTTACCGGTTCTGATTTTTTCGCAGAAATCCGGGATGGTAGCCTGTGTCTGCTGTACTTCAGTGCCGAAGAGTGAATTCTTCTTCAGACCTGTTTTATCCTCGATAATAACCATGGAAACGCCCATACGCTCCAGTGTACGAACAGTGTAAACAAAGTGCTCTGTCAGTCCGCCTGTATCGCCGTCAAAGATAATCGGCTTTGTGGTAACTTCCATAATATCATCAATGGTACGGAAACGGGAAGTCATGTCAACCAGCTCGATATCCGGCTTACCCTTTGCGGTAGAATCGCAGAGGGAGGAAACCCACATTGCATCAAACTGACGTGCGCCGCCATCCTGGTATACCACTGTGTTTTCTGCAATCAGACCTGTGAGTCCGCTGTGCGCTTCAATTGCAGAGATAGTGCCCTTCATTGCAATGGCTTTCTTCAGTCTTGCACGGCGGATGTCCGGCATGGACATATCAGCTCTTGCACGGTTTTCCAGCTCCTGATACTTTTCATCCTTGGAGTAGGGGAATTCTACCAGCTGGCCGCCGTAGGATGCCAGAACAGAAGTCACCTCATCACGAATGGACTTCTGGAAACCTGTCTGCCAGTCATCGCCGTGAACTACATAGTTCGGCTGATACTTCAGCAGGTTTTCCTGATAGCTCAGTTCCTCCTGAGGAACGACCTTCCATACGCCTGCAATGTTTTCAAACATGGCCTTGCGCTCTGCAAAGGGAAGCAGAGGAAAACGCTTATAGCTGATGACAGCAGCATCAGAAAGCACGCCAATGATCAGCTTGCCCAGACGCTTTGCCTTCTTAATGATTGCGATATGACCGCTGTGAATCATATCTGTGGAGAAGCACATATAAACAGTGCGGTTCTCAATCTCATTGAGCTTGGAAGAAACCACAGACAAATCCTCCGGGTTGTCAATTTCAGCGCAGAGTCTGTTCTTCACATCCAGAATGGAAATGTTTTTGTCAGCGATTTCGTTCAATGCATTTTCAGCATAGCACTTCTTCTTTGCCTCATCGCCGCTTTCGCAGAATGCGATGATGCCATTCAGCCACTGATTCCATTCTGCCTTCAGCAGCTTATACAGAGGCTGAGCAGCCATAGCGTCATTGAAGAATTCGATGCCCACTTTCTGCACTTTGCCGTCAGCAATGACAGCCTTGAAGTCTTTTTCCGGCAGAGAAAGTGTAGAGCTGACAGTCATGCAGCTGTTTTCAGATGCCAGTACATCGTCAAAAACGGTATTTTCAAATACCAGATCGCCGTGCATCAGGATGATATCCTCATCCTTCAGATACTCTCTTGCACAGTAGATAGAGTAGATATAATTGGTTTCTGCATACACAGGATTTTTCACAAATGCGATGTTCAGGGGCAGGTCCAGGCTCTTGCAGTACTGCACGAGAACGCTGTCAAATGCGCCTGTGGTCATTACCACTTCGGTAATGCCAGCTTCAGCCAGAAGACGGAGCTGTCTGCTCAGAATGGTATCCTTTGCAGAAATCTCTGTCATACACTTCGGATGTTCGCTTGTAAGAACACCCATTCGGCTTCCAAGTCCGGAATTCAAGATAAGAGCTTTCATTTTTTTCCTCCTATTGCTTGCTTTAGATTATGAAAAAGCAATAAATTTACTTAATACAGCTTTGATGTCCTGCTTTACACAGATTTTGGGATAGCAGAGCGTAACGGCAGTGCCGACGCTTTTCCCGGATTCCAGGGCAGAAAAGAATTTCTGCCGCAAATCAGACTGTTTCATGGGGTGGTCCAGCTGCTGATTGGCCTTCACTGCCTCCTCAGCATCCACATCCAACAGATTCAGGCCGCAGCTTTCCAGCAGCGCAATACCCTTTTCTGTCTGGCACAGCGCAAGGGAAATGCCCTTCTTTTTCTCGTCCACCCGTGCTGTGCCCCAGGAATCACCAATGGTAATATCGCTGATGCGCTCCGTTTTTGCATAGCGGCAGGAGTAGCAGTTTTCGGTATAGAATAAACCATTCAGAAATCCAATGGTATACTTATCACGGACGCCATTGGGCTTGACTTTTATGCCATCCACATATAGGCTGAACTTATTGTTTTTACGGAATGAAATGGTCTGATGTGCTGCAGGCTCCAATTTGTTTTCATTCAGAAAACGCCGCAGAATCTTCGGGGAGGGGGAGCCGTGGCAAATTAAATCTACTGTGTACAGCTTCTCTGAAAGTGCGCTTCCAACGAAATTCAGAACGCCGGCACACTGGCAGGGCAGCCCGATAAACAGTATCTCTTTGCCGTCTTTCAGATATTGTTTCAGTCTGGCATAAATACCGGTGGGGTTACTCTTGACATATTTGGAACCGACAGCGGAAGGTACTTCTTCCGGTTGTTCCAGAAAGCGGAAGCGGAAACTGGT
The DNA here is from genome assembly GCA_024404915.1 of Oscillospiraceae bacterium. GTDB lineage: Bacteria > Bacillota > Clostridia > Oscillospirales > Ruminococcaceae > Firm-04. The sequence continues at coordinate 92,924 of JAKSPJ010000004.1, read as the reverse complement.
TCCGGCGGCTGCACAAGTGCAGACAATTCCGCCTTTTTCGATAAAAGCATACATCAGCTGTGCAGCGAAACCGCCGGAGGAACTGTTCTGACGGATTTCCTCCTTTGCATATCCCTCATACCATTTTTTGGGGGCAGCAAAAGCGGGCTGATGATTCTGTGGACAGACTTTATGGCAGCGCTGACAATTTACGCACTTGCTTTCATCAATCTCTGCATTCATGGCAGAAACGGAATCCTTCACAGTGATTGCATGCACAGCACACGCCTCCACACATGCCATACAACCGGCACATTGATTCAGACTGCATACAGTATTTGACATTATTGTGCACTTCCTGTCTTTCTGGATTTTAATTTTTTCAGGATTGAAGTACCGGTTTTAAGCAAATCCTTCAAAAAGTCTCTGGTGATGAAAAGGATAAAGACAAACAGCACACCACCGATGAGATAGCTGTACCAGCTTTCGATAAACATGGAAAAGCCCATGAGAATCATGGTGATTACACCGATAATGTAATTTTTGCGGAAAACATGGAATACAATATATTTTCTGGTGTCACGGACCCGATAAGCAAATACAGCAAAATAACTGAAACATGTAGCGATTGCCGCACCTTGTACGCCGATAATCGGAATCAGAGCAAAATTGAATGTGACGTTGATGATGGCACCTGCCATTCCGGAATAGAGAAAGCCCTTGCTGTCTTTATGTACCGTATAGCAGGTGGAAAGGAAGGAGCCCAGGGACATAAAGAAGAAGCCAATCAACAGCGGTGCGGTATATCTCCATGCAGGGTAGAAATCCGCAGCAACATAGATCTTTAGAAAAGGCTTCATAATGAGAAGCAGTCCGCTGGTTACAATCAGAAGGAAGTTTACCATGCGGTCAAACATATTATTATTGAAGGCATCCCGGTCTTCGCTTTCATTTTCATGGATTGCAGAATAGGACCATGCCTGCACAAATATTCTGGAGATGGTGGAAAGCATGGAAGGAATTTTATAGGAAATGGCATAGATGCCGTTTGCGGCAGCGCCTACCATGGCAATGACCATAATACGGTCTGATACATTCATAATCCACCACATCAGGGAATTCGGAACCAGAACGATGGAAAATTTAACCATTTCCTTCAGCAGCTGCTTGTCCAGGGAGAAATATTTGAGGGACTGGAACACCTCTCCGGCGATACAGGAATACAAAGCACCGATGAAATGGGAAAGGATAAATGCAAGGAAGTAACCCTCCATGCCCATTTTGAAGCCGAGTAGGAAAATGATATTCAGAACAGCGGCACTCACCGACATCAGAATATTGCAGATGGCAAAATTCAGCAGTTTCTCCTTTCCACGGAGATAGCATGTGCCGATGGTATGCAGGCCCTGGGAGATACAGTAGACATAAACGTAAACCGCCAGATGCCTGAGTTTGGGGAACATCATGCAGATGGGCATAATCAAGGTACCCACCGTGACAGAAATACCTGCCATGGTAACGCCGATGCTCATGATTTTGTTGTGATCAGCATCTTTATCCAGTGCAAAACGCATAACGGATTCGCCAATATTCAATGTGATCAGCGGCACAACAATCATAGCAATGGTGGTAACGATATCTGCAATACCAAAATCTTCTGTGGACATCGCTTCTGTATAAAGCGGCACCAGGAACAGTGCAATCAGCTTGGTACCGAGGCTGTCCAAAGCAAATAAGGTGGTGTTTTTTACAAGATATTTTTCTCTGCTTTCTTTTTTCAAAATTCAGACCTCTTTTTCTGCCGGCATAAAAGAATCCTATTCAGTGCCGGCATATTCAATGTTTCTAAAATGATAAGCTGTCATATTTATTCTATCACATAATGCGCACAATGTCAAGAGTTTCATGCATATTCGGGATTCATGGCAGGGGATTCATGGCAGTTTTTGTGTATCCGGCAAAAAGAATCGGACACATTTGCTGTGCCCGATTCATCATTACGAAATCGTTTTACCTTTTTTGGAAGACTTCTGCTCTTTGGGCTCTTCATAACCGCCCCGGTCTGTGAATACACGGTCCTCTTCGCTCACCACAGGTTCATCCTCCGGGTTTGCTTCACCCTTTGCTTCGTAGTAGGGATTAATCACATACCTCTGAATTACAGGGTAGTTTACAAACAGCACCAGATAGCCGATGAAAGCGGCAGGGAAGAAGGGCAGCAGAAACATAAAGTAACTGCTCAGCATAATCAGCAGTGCCATCAGTCCCAGCATGGCGGCTGCGCCCAGGGTAGTAATCACACACTGCTTGAGGGAGAGACCCACCAGCATAAATGAATTCTTCAGCACACTGCTTTTATTCAGGGTTGTGGCAGCCTGCAGCGGCATGATATAGTAATTCATAAACAGCAGAATCAGGGAAACTGCCAGGGAAATGCCATAGGGGATATAGATTGCATTGTTTCCGCTTTCCAGAGCAATTTTCGGATAAACATAATAGCCTGCAACAGCAGAAGCAATGACAAAGGCATCAATGGTCCAGTAAAGCAGACCAGAGCCAAAATTAGACGTGAAGCCTTTTTTGAATTCTTCCCACAGGAAAAAAGCCTTGTCCAGTACAATCAGCCGCAGTACTCTTGTGCAGCCGGTCATAATGGGACCTTCCAGAATAAACTGAATCACCAGAAGAAGAAGAACCATCAGGTTTGTGAATTTGTTGTTTGTGTCAATATAAATGATGAGCGAAAGCAACAGCGGGGCATGCAGCAGGGTATAAATGGTATTCAGAGTGACCAGTTTGCCCAGATTGTGCCACATAACATCCCAGAAACGGAAAAACGGTGTTTTCTTTGGCGCATTCGGATTGATGCCGCGACCGGTTGCTTCCCAGCTGCGAAAGAATTTCATCTGCATCCTACCTTTCTGATAGCTGAAGATACAGCGGGATTATTTCCGTTCTGTATTGGAAAGCTCATATGCACGATTGGTGCACTGTTCACAGCATTCTGAAACCGCATCCGTCAGATGATTTGCGTACAGGCGATCCAGACCTGCAAGAGTTGTGCCTCCCGGAGAGGAAACCATTTTAATCAGCTCATCAATGGAATAGCCGGAGTCTGACATCATTTTTGCAGAGCCGATCATTGCCTGGGTAAACAGGCGAAGTGCGGCGCCATCCTCAAGGCCTTCCTTTTTTGCGAAATCAAGGAAGCCCTTTGCAAAGAGATACAGGAATGCAGGGCTGGAACTGTTCACAGCGATGATTTCACGCATCTTATTTTCAGGTATTTCTTCTGCGATACCGCATGTGGAAAACATGCGCTTTGTCAGGTCGAATTCTGCATCCGTGATACCGGCGCATTTTGCAAGGGCAGTTGCACCCAGTCCAAGCATCAGCGGCGTATTGGGCATACAGAGAATCAGTCGTGCATCGGGGATTGTATGACTGCGGATAAAATCAGCAGAGATACCTGCACAAATGGAAATAATGACCTGCTCTTTTCGCAGAGAAACAGCATCCAGAACGCTGCCCAGAACCTGCGGTTTTACAGCAAGTACCAGGAAGTCTGCATTGTCAGCCAGCTGCTGAGCGGAATCTGCCGGAACAACCCCGGCATCAGACAATTTAGAAAGCTTTTCTGCATCTGTGTCATAGGCGAAAATAGTTTCGATTTCGCCGTCCCTGCAAAGGGAAGAAGCAGAAATGCCGCGCATCATAGCAGTGCCCATATTGCCGGCACCAAGAAAACCAAGCTTCATTTTATTCTCCTGTTTTCATTGTCGTTCCCACACAGCAACATCTATCTGATGTGTGTTATGTGAGATTCTGTTTGTTTTTCTGATTTCCGAAGACGGTTTCAAATGCCTTCAGAACCGCCGGAAGCAGAATCAGAATTGCTGCAATGTCAATCGGCAGTTCAATTACATTTTTCGTGAGACGGGAAAGGAACAGCACGGAAAACGCCTTGGAATACATCATGGAAATTGCCAGTGTATTCAGGCAGAGATTGACAATTACAATGTCCAGTATTCTGGCAGCCACCAGACGGACTGAGGTTTCAATCCACTGCTTCTTTCCGGTATTGCGAACCAGTTTCCGATAAGCAACCAGACCATAAATCAGACCTTCTACCATTGCAATCAAAGTGAAAATCGGCACGAATGCACCGGAGGGCTTTACCAGAAAACCAACCACATCGCAGATGCCGGCAGCAAAGAATCCCACAAAGGGACCATACAGACTGCCGATGACAGCGATTGCCAGATAGGCAAAATTGATTTTCAAGGACTCAGACGGCTGAATGGTGAGGAACTCCAGCGCCACATAAATGGCAATCATGAGGCCTGTGACAGTCAGGCAGCGTGTGCTTTTCAGTTCAGCTGCTGATTCACGAAAAGTACGGATTATCTTCATAAAAATACACTCCTTTGTACAGTTACTGAATGCACAAAGGAGTGATGCAAATTCCCTTATGCCTCAGCGGGATGCGAAAACTTTACCGCAAACAACAAGTGTTTTTCGTCCATGTGACAACTCCCCGTTCACATAGCACTTTACGCAAAGTTTTCTACTCTGACGCAGAAATCAATCTGCGCGGCATACAAATTTTAGTTATAATCAGATGCTGATGATCCTGGAAAGATCATAGATGTCATCGTCGAAAGGCTTGGACATCTGAAGTGCTTCCTGGATATCGTAGTCAACCAGCTTGGTGCCGCGGATACCGACAACACGGTTGCCGATGCCCTGCTCCAGCAGGTTTACAGCATAGTTACCCATCTGGCTTGCCAGAACTCTGTCACGGACTGTAGGAGAACCGCCGCGCTGAACGTGGCCCAGAATGGTAGCTCTGGACTCAATGCCGGTTGCCTTCTGAATCTTCTCAGCAATTTCAACAGAGTGGCCTACACCCTCAGCAACGATGATGATGAAGTTCTGCTTGCCGATTTTGCGGCTTGCTTCCATCTTCTTGATGATTGCATCCAGATCATAGGACTTCTCAGGGCACAGTACTTCAACTGCACCGCATGCAACAGCAGTATTAACAGCAATATAGCCTGCGCCTCTGCCCATAACCTCAACAACGGAGCAGCGGTCATGGCTGTGGCTTGTGTCACGAAGCTTATCAACCAGCTCCATAACAGTGTTCATCGCAGTATCATATCCAATAGTGAAATCGGTGCTGGAAATATCGTTGTCAATTGTGCCGGGCAGACCGATTGTGGGAATGCCGTGACGGGAAAGATCGCCTGCGCCGCGGTAGGAACCGTCGCCGCCAATGACAACCAGACCTTCGATGCCCATTTCCTTACAGGCTTCAACGCCCTTCAGAACACCTGCTTCTTCCTTGAATTCAAGGCAGCGTGCAGAAAACAGCTTTGTGCCGCCTCGCTGAATGATGGAAGAAACGGAGCGAAGATCCATTTCATACATATCTCTTTTCAGGAGACCGTTATATCCTCTGTTGATGCCGATTACGGTCATACCCTTGTAGATGGCAGTACGGACAACAGAACGGATTGCTGCGTTCATACCCGGTGCGTCGCCGCCGCTTGTCAGAACACCGATTCGTTTCATTTTTATTTCCTCCTCCGGATTCATGCCGTGTAATGAAAGGACGCGGCATAAATCTATTATTTAAGTTGCATTATACCTCTATATTTTACTACTTTTTTTTTATTTCGTCAAGGGGGTAATCCATGATTTTTTTGACTTTTTGCAGTTTTTTCAAAACATAGTCCTGAAAAGTCTGATTCTGCGTGATTTTTTTCATTCTTTCACTGAAACCGGCTTTTGGCTGAAAATGCTTTTCTATTGACAAAACAAACAAAATATGATATGATGAAATCGGCATTTTCCAAATACGATATAAAGAGAGCGAAACAATCATGAATAAAGAGAGATTACAGCGCAGATATCAGGAATGTGAAATCCTGTGCAGACCGCTGGAACGACAGGCGTCGGAATTTTCTGTATCCGATATGGAACAGCCGGACAAACGGGCAATACGTCAGGCACTGCGGTTCCTGTGCTGTCATAATATAGATTATACCGCACCGAAGGAGCATTCTTTTTTTCTTACCAGCTTCAGTTATGAATATCATCGCTTCGACTGTGACCTTTCGGTATCTCATCTGTCTCATGTTGTGCCCTGCACAGATGATATTATGATTGCCTCCAAGACCATGTTTGTAAACTGCGGCAGTGGTGCTGTTATGTCGCTGCTGACGGCATTATATTCCTTCCGGACTTTTTCCGTTCAGTATGCCCATGATATATACTTTGAGAGCCATCAGATTCTGGAAATGCTGAATTGTGATACGGGCACACCGGTATATTATGTGGATTCCATTCAGCTGACACCGGAGGAATCCCTGGAGCGTGTATGTACTATGCCCGGACGGGAAATCGTCATTCTGGATACAAGCTGCTGGAATTATGAAGAGAGTCAGGCAGCAGTCAAGCGGGTGCTGAAGCAGGGACACATCTGTATTGTGGTAAAGAGTATGTCAAAGCTGGAAATGCTGGGCACAGAATTCTCAAAACTCGGTGCGATTACCTATTACTTTCCGAAGTCTCTGCCCAAAGACAAGCTGGAAATGATGAAGCAGATTGTAGCACGCCACAAAGAAATGATTGGTCACATGGGCATCTGGGCGGATCCCGGCGCAATTCCCGTGTTCTGGGCGGATCCGGCGTTCCGTGCTGTTACTGATGCTCGGACTGCCGCCATACGAAAGTCTAACAGCTATGGCGCAGAGCTGCTGCAGAAGCAGTATGATATGGTGATGGTGCCTGCACACAGATTATTTCTTTTGCTGCGCCTGCGCAAGGATTTGCCTGTGGTTCCCATCGACATCAAGCGTCGTCTGAGGGTAATGCTGGAGCAGAACAATGCTCTGGGTGTACCCTTCCGCATGGCTTCCGGATTCGGATTTGATGAGACAGTTGTAGATATGTACTTTGACAACTGCACACAATCCAATCAGATCCGAGTGGCATTCGGCGACGAGGAGCCGGAACAGATTGAGAAAATCACAGAGTGTCTGGCTGCATTTCTCCGTGAAATTGCAGTCGGCTGAGTATATCCTGTCAGGTGTTATTATATTAAAAACCATGTCAAAAAAATCACCTTTCTGACGAAAGGTGATTTTTTTCTGCAAAGTTCCTCTGACGAAGGGGCAGAGTCACTTCTTTTTCTTTTTCTTGCCTGGATCCTCACTGAACGATTTGCCGCAAATGGGACAGTATTTCGCTTTTTTCTGTTCTGTCTCTCCGTCACCGCTTTTCCATAAGCCGAATATACTGCCGCTGCGATTGCAGAAGGAGCAGTCATAGTTCGGCACAACCGGATTCAGCAGAACCAGACATATAATAATAATTGCCAGAATCAGAAATCCAATCAGAATAGAAGTAAATGTTGCAGAATCATTGACGACAGCAGTTGTTGTCGTTTCTGTGACACTGGTGGTTGTGGTGGAAATCATTGTCACCACACGGGATACCATTGTCGTCATATTCATATCCATTTCAGCGGCATCCTCCTTTTGTCATCCTTGGTTTTCACTGCAGGACAAGGAACCGCCGAAGTGCAGTGCGCTCCGGCCTTCCATGTATTTTTATTCCGCATTTTTTCCAAACACATCCTGCAGCTGCGAAGCCAGAACAGAACGGAACAGCGGCGTTTTCAGATAGTGGAAATGCATCTGCTCCGGAATTGTAATTTCCGGAGACGGGATTTCGTCCCGTATGCTGAACACAGTAATATCCGGCAGCAGTGTACTGATTTTTTCCAGTGCATTCACATCAGCAGCATTCAGGTCAGACTGACGCAGAATCAGCAGGCAATAGGGGTCGTTTTCATTGACACTCAGCTGCATGACAGCACAAATATTTGCAAACTGTGACTGACAATCCATGCGGAAACCGGATTCACGCAGCATTTCCATGGTGGAAATGGCTGCGGATTGTTTGGAGTCCCATACGATTGCCCGCTTGCCGAAAGTCTGGGAAACAGGATAAATCACCGGCTTTTCCAGATATTCCAGGGGCAGGCAGAGTCTGATGCCCGTCATGTGATCCGGCATGGGAACATATTTCAGTTCGCCGTGCATCAGGGCAACCAGACGTTTGCTGAGGTAGATATTCGGCTGTTGATAATCCGGCTGATGCAATACAAAGGCATCCTCGATAGAGCGCATGGGGTCATTTTTCGGAATGGGGCGCATCATGCTGCTCTGCACATCCTGTGAAAAGCTGTCCCCTTTCGTAATCAGCGAAAACTCATACATAGCCTTGCCTTTTTCATTTGACATTCTGGATTCTGCCAGCTGCAATGAAATCTCGGCATTATCGGGCATGGAGCGAATCAGATTAAAGAAGATATTATCCAGCAGGAAAGTGATTCTGCTGGAGTCGCAGATTACATATTCATCTGTCACATTGGTGACATAGGAATAAAGCTTTATGCCTTTCTCCGTAAACAGATTTCCGGAGGACATCCTGATTTTTTCCAGAAGATGGAAAAGACTTGTCGGCTCCTTCATAAGCGTCAGCTGATTGTTTTCCAGCAGTAAAACATCCTTGGAGCAGGAGCACATGGTGGAAAGATGGTCATATGCCGTATACATGGTGCGGAAGCTTTTTCTCAGCTCCTCATTCTCCGGCAGATCATGTTCGAGCTTATCCAGCGTGCCGTAAATCTGATTCAGTGAAAGCTGGAAGGTGGAGGCAATATTCAGGAATACATGCGCTTTTTGGATTCTTGCCTGCTCCTGTTCACGGATATTTGCCTGGAGTTCCTGTTTGGCTTTGGAAAGTGCCTTCAGCATCGTATCCTTTTCCGTGATTTCGTCATTCACATCTTCAATATAGGTCATTGCATAGCGTCTTCCATTGGCATCGCAGAAGAATTTGACGCCTACGCTGCACCAATGATAATTCTGCTGTCCGTCAATATCAATGGGGAACAGATGCTTCAGGAAACCTTTGTTTTCTCTGGCAGCACGAAGAATCGCAGCATGTGAAAAAATCTCACGGAAAGAATCATGATATCCGGGATGCACATACTTTTCCGGGTACTGTTCGCAGTATTCGCTGAAGGTAATATCCGACTGTTTCAGTACAAAATCATTTTGCTGAACTTTATAAAAAGAAATGGTATCCGCATCCAGATCAACTTCACTGACGGAAAGGAAGGAATCCTGAATCATCATGCCGAATTTCCGGCGCAGCACCAGCTGCTCATGCTCTGAATTGATCAGGTCATCCTTTTTCTGCACCTCATCATGGATATCGGAAATATAAGTCAGGGCATGGAGTACGCCTTCCTCATCCTTTTCCAGATAAATTTCAGCACAGACATACCGCCAGCCGTCCTCTGTTTTGTGGCGGTATTCTGTTGACAGCTGCCGCTTTCCTTTGAGGTATTCTGCTTCTGCCACCTGGGGCAGCATCACCATAGCTGCTTTCTTGAAATCCTCCGGGTGACAATGTGGCATAATCATGCGCTCGAAGAACTGACCGAAGGGACATTCCATGGGCTGCATAATCATATGATTGGTAATGTGGTAACAGGTTGCTACCTTTCTTTCATAATTGGATTCGATAAACCACACATAGCGATTCCGGATCAGGGTATGGAACCGGGAAGACAGGGAATCATTGCGCTTTTTTGCCTCGATTTCCTTTCGCTTCTGGGCATCTACATCCTGTACAACATAGATGGCTTCTGTGGCTGCATCGTTTTCAAAGGCCACCTTTGTGATAATGGAGCGTGTCCATCTGGCATTGATATTCGGATCCTGCTGCGGTGCAACACGGCGATATTCCAGAATCACACGATGGTCTTCCTCATTATCGGCATTCTTCAGCCTGGAAACAGTAGAATAGGATGCAAGGGTACTCCTGTCATCCGGGTGAACATGCTCCATCAGCCGTTTGGAAATATCTTCAAACTGATATACCATATCCAGAGAATAATAGGACATCAGCTCCGGATGCAGGGAACAGACAATGGTTTCTCCTGTCCGCAGGTCAATATGCAGCATCAGGCGGAAGATATCTGATACACCGGATACGATATACTGATTCCGCAAAGAAAGCTCTTTCAGCTCGGAACAATACCGTGCAGAGGTTTCCTGCTGAACATGCTGTTCATTGCTGTCCTTGCCAAACAACAGCACTATACCGGAATTTACCACAGAAAGTGAAAAGCTTGCCCAACGGTATTCTTCCTCTGACTGGCGGCGCACAGTACATGCAGGGGTTGTATTGGCCTCTACAAACAGATTCAGCTGCTCCTCAGAGAATGCAGCCAGAAACTGTGCACGATCCTCCGGGTGAATAACGGCTTCTGCATACAGGCGGATATATTCCGCAAAGGAGGAGAAATTTGCCTGTGTATTCATCAGCACATGGGTTTCGCTGATGACAGATGCAGAACCATTTTCCAGATTGACACGGAGTGCCGTAAAATACGCAGAAGTCAGTACAGCCTTCATCATCTGCATTGCTTCCGGAGGTGGTCCGTAAGAGCGTTTGTCAATGGTCACTGCAAATGCAGATTTCTGCTCCCATTCCAGTTCCACGGCATGCATCACTGCACTCTGGGGAAACCAGATTGGTTCATCCAGTGTCAAAGTAGATATTTTGCCGGAGGAAATGGTGCTCTGAACCAGATTCTCAATCGCCGGATTGGAAAACAAATCGGAAAAAACAGTATTGCTGTCTGCATCCGCAAATATTTTTTTTGCAGAAGTATTGCAATACAGCAGCTTGCGGTTTTCCTTCTCAAAGATCAACACCGCATCTTCCCGAAGTTCCAGAAACATCATGTCTGTTTGCTGATTCCACATATTCATATCCTCCATTCCGCCGTAATCGACTGTATTCTTAAATTATTCTTAATCTCATCTTAAAATATCTTTTATTATAGCAAATCAGCTGTAGAAAGTCAAGTATCTACAGCTGATTAATTTCAGAGATATGCATTTTTAAGAATCTGAAAAACAGAAAATCCTGCATTTCTGCCTGTTTTTCATCGGCGGAGTAATTTCAGAATCAGTTTGTAAAGACCTTCCGCATCCTCTGCGAAATACTGTCCTCCCGCAGCTTCCATCACATTTCTGTCCCGAAAGCCCCACAGCACGCTGATACAGGGCATATTTCCACGCTTTGCCGTCAGAACATCCACATCGGAATCACCGATATATACGGCGTTTTCTGTGCAGGTGCCCAATGTCTGAACTGCCGCAAGCAGCGATTCCGGCGAGGGCTTCAGCGGTATGCCCTGCCGCTGCCCTACAGAAGACTGCACTGCTTCCCCGAAAAATTCTTCGCAAAGTTTTTTTACCTGCGGATCCGGTTTGTTGGAAACCACTGCAACCCGTATGCCATCCTTCCGGAGCTGTTCCAGCATGGCCGTAATGCCGGGATAGGGTGCCGTATGCTCACGGCAGCGTGCATTATAAATCCGTTTTGTATCTGCCAGTACTTTTTCAAACACCTCTGGGGGCTGTTCAGCGCCAAGTGCCCTGTGCACCAGCCTGGCAATACCATTGCCTACAAACTGCCGTACCTCTTCTGTGGTACGCTCCGGAAATCCGTTTTCCGCCAATGCCTGATTCACACTGTTTTTTAAATCCAGAAGCGTATCCAGAAGGGTGCCATCCAGGTCAAATATGGCAGCAGGCGGCATTCCGTTTTGATTCTTATTCATCATTTTTCTTCTCACTCATATACTGATACAAGGTTTCTGCAATCATGCGCTGTCCCTCTGCATTGGGGTGCGGATCCAGATACTCTGCCATCATTTGTTCGGATTCCTCCGAAGATACGGAACCAAGAATCGGCGGTGTATCACATGCAGCAAATACAGATGCAATATCCACATAAACCAGGTCTGTGTGTTCCGTGGTCAGATTTCGCAGAATCTCATTGACGCAGTCAATTTTCTCCTGTGCATATTCATAGAATTCCTGATCCTCCACAGGCAAATTTGCTTCAATCAGTTCCGTATAGGGGTTGTACACATTCAGAACATAGATATCTGCTGTGGAATTCCGCTGGCGTATCCAGTTATAAATGGCTTCCATATCGGATTCCATGCGCACAAGGTTTTCTTCTACCCTTGTTTCGACTTCTTCCAGCAGTTTTTCCTTGTCCTGCATTTCCTCTTGTATTTCCTGTGCCAGTTCTTCCAGCTGTTCATCTGTCATCTCCGAAGGGTGAATATCGTGGGCATCTGCGATTTCCATTGCATAATCCTCATACACACCCAGAATATTATTGGCTCCGATATAGAGAATGATGGTATCCGCAGAAGGAAGGCGTACTGCACGGCCGTTCTGGAGGCGCATCAGCAAATCAGATGAGTCATCTCCGCTCAAAGCATAATTATAATCTTTCCATGCAAGATTATCCCGCTGTTCCAGCATGGACCGCAGTAATACAGAATAACGCTCCTGTCCCGGATCCTCAAGGCCATAGCCAAAGGAAATGGAGTCTCCCAGTGTGACCAGATTCTTCTCCGTAACCGCAGGAACGGATTCCTCCGTTTGGGACGTTTCCTGAGACTGACCGACTGTGCCGCAGCCTGCCAGACAGCATAACGCCAGGATACAGCAAACGCTTTTTCTCATAAAATACATTCCGATTATTCCTTTCCATCGTAATAGTATGACAGGAATGCCTGTTCCATTGCATTCCTGTCGGAAAAAGAAGTGTCCTCCGCAGCTTCGTCATGTGTATATGTCAGTGTCAGTGTGTCATAATGAGCGGTTCTCTGCCACTGTTCCGCCATTTGCTCATTGCTACAGCGGTATGCGGTAATATGGGCTGTTACATCGTCTTTCTGCTCCAGACAAACCACATTCTGCGTTTCCGTACTGCATCTGGGATTTGACAGATAAAAAGGATGCTGTGAAAACGCCTTGTCCCTGTCATTCCAGAGAAATACCGCATACTGAATATCTGCGCCCATCATATGTACAGGCACAAACAAGTCCGTAATGCCGTCAAAATTGCAGTCCTGAAGGCAATAATGGCTCTCAATATCCGCAGGGGAAAGCTGTGTCAGATCGCAGGACAATCTCTGATAGGTACCGCCTGCCAGACGTGCAGAAACGCCCTCTGGAAAGAAGCGGAATGTGAAAAATTGCGGCATGGGGGTTTCCGCATACTGTTCCTCTCCTTCGCCCCCCTGATAAAGCGCATCCATCAGGACAGGTTCTGTATACAGCGTTTCAGCAATCTCTGCCGGAAAGGCCGGAGCAGTCATGGGTGCTGTTTCTGCAGGCATCTGAACAGGTGCCGTCTGCCATTCTGTGACGGCTGGTTCAGATGTTAATACGGAAATCTCCGGAATCGGCTGCGGCTCCGGGATACTTTCCGCTTTTCCGCAGGCAGTACAGAATAAGACTGTGCTGACTATCCCTGAAAGACCAGCGGCATGGGCCGTTTTCCAAAGAAGACGGCATGGTTTCATTGCCGTATTACTCAAAGTAATCACGGTATTTCTGGAGAGTATCACTGATGGTATCCCAGATGGTAATCATGCCGTTTCTCTCTTCAAAAACCTTTCCGTGGGAATTGCCGTTGTCAAATTTCATCTGGGAAAAATTGTTGTCGAAATGGGGAACAAACGTATTGGGATGACCGGTAGGATCAGAGCAGCGGCGGCGAAGCGCATCCAGTGTGACGTTGCCAAGTTCCTGCTTCAGTTCAAAAAAGGCACGCAGAATCTTGTGGTTATTCTGCTGCGGATTCCGTGCCCAGCGGGGAATTCGCTTATTCGCCTTGCCCCACTCCTGGAAAAAGTCTGTACGGGGAAAAGCACGATTTTCCGTGCGCTCTGTTGACTGAAATGCATTGGTACGGGGCTGCTGCGGTGCAGCAGGCTGAACAGGGGGTGCAGTCTGTGCGCCTGCCTGTTCCGGTGTACGGAAAGAATCCGCTGCATTTTGCAGTGCAGCTGCGAGATAATTTCGCACCATGCCTTCTGCCAGTGCATTACGATTGCTGCCAGTCAGCTGAACTGTCAGCTCAAATTTATCCACCAATTCATCCGGCAGCTGAAATACAAGTTCTTTCATAATATACCTCCATCAGATTTATGATTGCAATTATTCGATGTATTCAGTATAACACGCAATTGCAATTTTGTCAATTGCAATTTTGCAATTTAGTACTTTTGTAACTAATTTGTAATATTTGAAAGAAACAACACATCGTGAAGCCTGGTTCACCCGCCAAAAAAGAAAACACTGTAAGAAAGATACTCAAATAGAAATTTTAAGCCATAGTATTTCTGATTTACAGTCAGAAGTACTATGGCGTTTTTATTGACAATGCAGCAATGCTATGCTATAATTGTAACGAACATAAATCGGAATTTGCAGAGGTAACATATTATGACGATAGAATACAGGCAGGCTGTTTTAGAAGACGCAGAACTATTGGTAAATATCTATAATGCGTCTTTTTATGATGATTATATGCGATATGGTTCGTGCCCGGGATATGGGAAAACAAAAGAAATGATGGAAGAGTCGATCAGCAAATATATAAAATATATCATACTATGCGATAATGAATCTGTCGGCTGTGTTTCATGTATAAAACTGGAAAACGGAACTTATGAGATTAGTTGTTTGTGCGTTATTCCGGAGTATCAAGGAAAAGGGATAGGGACACAAGCAATTCAATTTGTAAAGACATCTTATGAAGATTGGAAGATGCTCACTTTAGTAACACCCATAAGCAAAAAACAAAATGTGAAGTTTTATACTGAAAAATGCGGATTCCATATCGAATCAACTGAAAGAGACGGCAATGTAGAACTTGCTCGATTTGTATTGGAAAGATAAATTATGATTTATCTTAGCAACCGTATAAAATATAATGCCCCTAAGCGCATAAACGCTTGGGGGCAAAACTTCTATATGGGTATTCGTCTTATTGCAGCAGCGTTTTCTTTTCTTTATTATGATTTGCTTTCTGCTGGTTCCGAAGGCAGCTTCAGAATTGTTCCGAAGGGCTTTGTTCTTGTGAGGGAATCCAGCAGCGGCGTAAACAGGTTCATGATGACCACAGCCAATGCGACGCTGTCACCGAAACCGCCAAGATAGCGAATCAGGAAGGTGAGACAGCCGCAGCCAATGCCGAACAGACACTTGCCCGGTACGGTCAATGGCGTTGTGGTGTAATCTGCGGACAGGAAGAAACATCCCAGCAGCAAACTGCCGGAAGTCAGTTCTGCAGGCACATCCATCCGGAACACCAGATTTAATACGGCATAACTGATAAAATAGGAAAGAGGCGTCACCGGCGAGATGATTTTCTTTATCACCAGATACAGTCCGCCGAGAATAATTGCAATGCCGCAGCTTTCACCAATCATGCCGTTGTTCTGTTCCAGAAGCATGCGGATAACGGCGCCGGAAGATGTCCATTTTTCTGCTGCTGTCTGTGCTGCAGTCATATGCCAGATTTTCATTTCGGAGGCATACAGAACCATCAGAACAATTTTTGCAGTCATTGCAGGATTAGCAAAATTTTTTCCAATGCCGCCAAACAGCTGCTTGACAAGCACAATCGCAATGACACTGCCAAGGGCTGCATGCCATATGGGTATGTCAGCCGGCAGAGAAAGACCCAGCAGCAAACCTGTAATTACAGAACTGCCGTTCAAGGCCGCTTTGGGCTGATGTACTGCCAGGCTGCAAAGCAAATCGGCAGCAACCGCCGCACATACGGTGGAACACAGTACCATCACGCCGGAAGTGCCATATACCAGACAGCCTGCTGATACCGTGGGCAGCAATGCCGCAATCACATGGAACAGCAGGGAAGTGACCGTACAGCGCTGACGGATATGGGGTGATGCACTGATATGTAGTTTCTCCAAAATATCTCCTTTCACTCTTTGGGCAGCAGTGCAATGGCAAGCTGATTTGTCTCACACAATGGTCTTTTGGCGGGACATACATAAGAGCAGCTTCCGCAGTTCAGACACAGGGAAACATGGTATTTCTGAAGCATACGGATATTCTGCACACGATAGGCATGTTCCAGTTCCATCGGCATCAGATGCATGGGACATGCACGCATACATTGTCCGCAGCGGATGCATGTGGACGGCGTTGTCTTTTTCTGTTTTCTGACAGCGGTAAGTCCGTTCTGCTGCCGGAGAATCGGCTCTTCAGAAGATTCCAGACATGCCCCCATCATTCTTCCGCCCCGGTACAATTCGGACAGGGCAGAAAAACTGCAGGATGCATATTCCAGAAGAACTTTTGCAGGCGTTCCTACAGGAACACGCAGATTGCAGGGGTGCTCGACGCAGTCTCCGCTGACAGTTACCACACGTTCCACCAGCGGCATACCGCTCTGACTGTATTGATACAAAAAGGCACATGTGCTGACATTCAGCAGCAGGACACCCACATCTGCAGCGGTCTGCTTTTCTGTTATCAGGCGGCCGCAGGTATGATACACCGCCACTTTTTCTGCACCCTGGGGATACTGCACAGGCAGAGGGCATATGGAAATTCCCTTCTTCCCTTCGCACAAATCCATCATGTGCCGTATTATTTCTGTCTGATTGGAAAGAATGCTGATACGGGTCTCCTTGATTTTCATCAGCTTCATAATCATTTCGGCACCGCTTACAATATCCTCGCCGTGCTCCAGCATCATGCGCATATCGGAAGACAAATCTGTCTCACATTCTGCGCCGTTCAGAATCAGCATATCAAACCCGGAGGATGCGGCCAGTTTCAGATGTGTCGGTTTTCCGGAGCCGCCAAGGCCGACGCATCCTGCATTTTTTGCGGCGGCAATCAGGTCTTCCCGTTTTTTCAGCAGGGGGGGCTGGCAGGTTTCTGAGAGAATCTGCATGCCGTCGGGCTCGATTTCGATACACGGCACAGAATCCCTGCCAATCTGATATTGGCTGATTGCAGAAACAGTTCCGGATACACTGGCGTGTATCGGTACTGCATCCTCTGCATCAGCACTGCCAATGAGCTGACCCACTTTCACAGTGTCTCCGGGCTGTACAACAGGAGTGCAGGGAGTTCCCTGATGCATCAGCATGGGAATTCGTACAAGTTCCGGTATTTCAATTGCGGCAGTCTCAAGATTTGCAGCTGATTTTTTCTTTGGAAGAACGATACCGTTCAAACGGTTCAATCTAACAACTTCCTTTCTTTTTCAGAAAAAAAGGGCTTTCTTTTTTTTGAATTTTATGGTATAATAAAGAGCATCATCCTGTCAGCAGTATTCAATCTCTGATATATGCATGATTTTTCCGCAGTTACGGGCGATGCTGTGTCTGCAAGGTGTCTCTGGTTTTTGCAATGCTGTCCTCGCTGATCTTAATCAGGTTCAGCAGGGAAGATGCGTACTCCGAGAAATCCTTGGACAGCGTTGCGGTTGTAACATACAATGACTCTGCGTCCTCAACTGCATCATTTGTTCCAATGGTAATGCCGCTGGATGCAGCCTTGATATTGGACTCGTTCAGGGAAATGATGGCATTGGAGCTGTCGTTTGCCACCACCTTCGGGACACGGAACAGTTTCTGGTCATTGTGGGGGCACGCATTGTAGATAATGCGGAACAGCTTGTAAACGGAAAGCATCAGATAGGACGATACCTCACGAATCAATGTAACAGAATTGGCACGCTGGGAGAAAGAAAACAGCAGACTGATGGAATTGTTGATAATCTTCCGATAGAAGCGAATGGCTTCGTTGGAGGGCATCTCGTTGTTTCCGTCATCGTCCGGAATCTCCTCAATGGTCAGGGTTTTTCCGCCCGGCTCCGGCGTTCTGCCCAGAAGATAATCGCAGGACACATTGTAGTAGTCAGCGATTCTCACCAGGAAATCCAGTCCGCATTCACGGATGCCTTTTTCATAGTGTGAGAGCAGAGCCTGAGAAATACCAAGGTCTGTTGCGGCTTTTTTCTGACTGATTTTTCTTTCTTTTCGCTGCAGAGTAATGATGCGGGGAAAATCTTCATTCATTTTTGCTGCCTCCAATCATTTTTTTTGCAAATGAATACCCTACAATTATATAACAAATAGTATAATTTGTAAAGGGCATTGGAAGAAAAATATCTCACAAATTTTCAATTCTTTTTTTGTTTATAATTACTATTCTTTTGGAAAGGATGACCCACAATGAAAAATTATCATATTTCCCTTTATCGTCATGGAAAAACAGATGCCAATGATAAGGGTCTGTACATCGGTTCAACAGACTATGCCCTGAATGATGCAGGCAGAAGCGAATTGTACGACAAACTGGATGCATATACTTATCCCCGTGTCGAACGTGTATATACCAGCCCCCTGCAGAGATGCACCGAAACTGCTGAAATACTGTTCCCGAATCGTGAAATTGTCATTGCGGAGGATTTTCGTGAGCTGCATTTCGGAAAGTTTGAAGGCCGTTCCGCAGAAGAGCTGCTGCAGGACAAAGAATATCTGGAATGGATCCGGGGCGGCATGGATGCAAAGCCGCCGGAGGGCGAAAGCGTCTCGGAATTGTGTATCCGTACCTATCAGGGCTTTTACCGTATTCTCCTGGAAATGATGCAGGAAAACTTCCAGCACGTTGCACTGGTAACACATACCGGCGTTATTGCCAACGCACTGGCATGTTTTGGCATTCCGAAGCTGGACCCGAAACAGATTCATATCAATGCGGGAGAGGGATTTGAAATTATGATAAATCCGCAGATGTGGCAGCAGTCCCAGGCATTTGAGATTCTGAGAGTCACACCATTCCTGCCGGAAGAAACAGATACCTTCTGAGGGCAATGGCATGGTTTTGGAAATACTGCTCAGTGCTGTCATTATTATTGCACTGCTTCTGTTTGTAGGGGTTCCCTTTGCCTCTGTTCTTTCCCTGGTCACTGCCATTGTTATGATTCTTCTGTTTGTCACCATCATCGGCTTTATCCTGTTTTTCCTTATAATGGATCTTTCGCTTCTGTTCAGCAAAAAAGTGAAGGGCATTTTCAAGTATGTCGATGATACAGGCAGATTCGACAAAGCCGTATATGCTGTCAATCAGCAGGAATATACCTGTATGTTCCCTGCGGAAACATTGGGAAGAAACCGCATTTACAAAGAAAACACCGAATACACGCTGCTGATTCCCCGTTTGGGGAAAGGAATGTCAGTTCTGGATTCCCACAGCCTGATGATTGTTGCCATCGGCTCTGTATTCTCCATCGGATTTGCGTTTCTTCTGCCCTTTGCGATATCGTTTTTCTCGGTTCTGTTTCCATCATGAATCAGGAAGCTGCACAGCATTCAGAAAACAAGCAGCACCACATTTCGCTGCGCTCCAAGCAAAAGCACCATCTGTATTACGCAGATGGTGCTTTTTTTTCATTGTGAAAGGGCAGATTCGCCTGATAACACACAAGAAACAGAATCATATTCAGAAAGGAAGGCAGACTCATGGCTGCTTTCTGCCAAAACGGTATGGCAGAAAAAGGTTCCATTCCTGCAATCAGCAAATGATGAAATTCAATATAAGGCGCATTCAACAGCAGAAAGGCATTCAGATAAAAGACACTGTCTGCATTGCAATACAACAGAGCATATGTAAGAATGGATGGAATGCCACAGCTAAGAGACAACAGAAGTATGTGACATTTGTTCATCTTTTGCTGTGCGGTTCTCCAGCGGGCTGCCTCTTCATGCCGGATACTGCCGGCGCAGTTCATAATCATCAGGGCAGAGGCAGCAGGACACAGAATCAGACGCAGTATACGGAATACAGCCGCTGACGGAAACAGTGCCAGAGAAAATGCCAGCACCAGACACAGAATCTCCGCCAAAAGCAGGCATAACAGACATTGGCTCAGATATTTTGCAAATTGCTTCATAAGGCCTCCGCTGTATGATTACGCACCCTGCAGACTGGTGCTGCCAAGAAAAATGATTTCTCCGCTGCGCATGCCGAAAATCTGCACATTGCAGTTTCCCTGTACCTGAGATACAGGAAGGCGAAGGGAAAAACCGTTTTCATTCACGGTGTCTGCGTTTGTTTCATCTGAAGAACAGGTCAGAAAAGCATCGTAATACTGCATTCCGCCATCACATTCCACACCGCAGATAATGCGCTCACAATCCGTATAGGCAATATCATAGCTGCCGTAAATCCGCATAAACGTACCATCTGTTTCCGTTTTCAGATTCAGCAAATTGATGTCAGCGGTTTCTGATGCCGCAGCAGGTGCATCTGCCATAGGAGCAGGTATATAAGGAGAATACAGTATCAGATTTTCCAGATTGCGCTCCACAACTTCATAGATGACATAATCCACATCTGATTCCGCAGTTTCATTCAGCGGCACTTCCGTTGCCCTGGAATAGGTACAGCTTTGAAAACGCTGGGAAAACAGAGGTATCATAGCACGGCCGAAGGAATCACGGAACATAAGACAGCTGCCGCTTCCCTGGGCATTTTTTGTGCGAATGGTCATATCGTCAGTTGAGCGCATTCTTCCTACAGCACGATAGGTCTGAGGAATGTCATAGACATAATTTGTATCGGGATTTTTTCTGCCGGGTGAGAGCATACCCCACAAATCTCCTTCCCAGTCATTTGTCTCTCTTTTCGGATATGCGGAAAAACCTGCATCATCCAGTTCCAGTGTCTGCATCATGGCTTCATATGCCGCCATAGCACCTGCGCCATTCCAGTGGGTATCCAGCTTATGATACAGCTGTTCTCCTCCTTTTTCCTTCTCGTTCCGCAGATAGGTTCTCCAGTCGCAGACGGCAATATCTGTGTTCTCCAATGCCTGCATCAGCA
Organism: Oscillospiraceae bacterium; assembly: GCA_024404915.1. GTDB lineage: Bacteria > Bacillota > Clostridia > Oscillospirales > Ruminococcaceae > Firm-04. Next base: position 72,105 of record JAKSPJ010000004.1, on the reverse strand, counting down.
TATCCAGGTGATTCATTTCACCCGTATGCAGATAGCGGGACGGCAGATATTCCGGATAGATACTGCCCTTATTGGGAGCCACCGCCAGAACCAGCTTTGCGCCATTGGATTCCGCATATTGCTGCATCAGATGCAGATTCTGTACCATGTGCTGAATTCCTGCTTCACTGATGGTCGAAACTCCTGAGACATCGTTGATTGTGGGGGTGTAATAGAGCCAGTCATTCTTTCCAAGAATGACATCAGGTTGGGAAGATTCGGAAAAAATAAACTTTGTCAGTGCACCATATGCCCGGATCAGGTCTGTGCGGAATGCAAAATGGTCTGAGAACCAATCTCCCGTCACAGGTAAACATGATATGTCCAGTGTGCCATCATCCCTGCGGAATGATGGGAAAGAAACCAGTTCCCGATTTTCTGAATTCTCTGCGTTGCGCTCCCGTATCTGGGGAACCAACATCATCACAGAAGGCACTGCCAGAATGACTGCACAGCCTGCGGCAAAGCCGATTCTCACTGTTTGTATCCATGATTTCATGTTTTTCCCTCCTTCTTCAGAATCGGAAATAGATAAACGGGTGATAGGATGTGGCAGCTGCATTCGTAATACAGAGCAGCAGCAGCAATACGCACAGAATATCACAGCCGATTTCAGCGGCCGCAGCAGATTTCTTTTTCGCCGCCGCATATAGTTTTTTCGGAATCGGCCATGCAAGAATACATGCTGCAATTAATACTGTCACTGTCATGGGCGAAAGCAAAGGCATTATTGCAGCAAAGCCCCTGCGGGACAATCCCGACACTGAAAACATAGCCTGATAGAAATGACAGGCCTGTGTCACTGTATCTGCACGGAACATCACAAATGCAAGCATCACTGCAAGAATGGTATACACATGCATATACCATTTGCCGGAGGAAGCCTTTTTCTTCCCGCCACGGAGCAGCTGTTCTATGGTCATCAGCAAGCCGTTCATGGCACCCCAGAGGACAAATGTCCAGCTTGCGCCATGCCATAGGCCGGTGCATAAAAAGACAATCCATTTGTTCAGAATTGTTCTGGCAGTGCCCTTGCGGTTGCCGCCAAGAGGAATGTACAGATACTGACGGAACCATGTGGTCAGGGAAATATGCCATCTCTTCCAGAAATCCGTGATGGAAGCGGCACTGTAGGGATAGCAGAAATTCTCAGGAAATACAAAACCGAATATCTTTCCCATGCCTACGGCCATATCGCTGTAGCCGGAAAAATCATAGTAGATCTGAAGGGTATAGCACAGTGCGCCAATCCATGCAGCCGGCAGCAGCAGGGCATCATCCATCTGAAAAACCGTATCTGCAATTTTTCCTGCAACATCCGCAATCAACAGCTTTTTTGACAAGCCGAAAATCATATTGCGCATGCCCTCTGCCACCATTTCCGGCGTGGAAGTGCGGCTGCTGATGGCATCTTCTATGGTCTGATAACGAACAATGGGGCCTGCAATCAGCTGGGGGAAGAATGAGATATAGAGCAGTAGTTTCCAATAACTGCGCTGTGTCTTTGCTTCATTCCGTGACACATCCATGATGTATGATATTGCCTGGAAAATGAAAAAGGATATGCCAATGGGCAGACGGATCTCAACGGCAGCAATCTCCAGATGCAGACAGGCATTGAGGGTTTCAATCAGGAAATTGGTGTATTTATAAACACAAAGTGCTCCCAGGTTTCCCAGGATTCCCAGGATAAGAAAATACCGCCGAAACGGTTGTATTTTCTGCATCAGAAGAGCTGCGCCCCAGCTCCATCCCACCACCGCCAGCATCAGAAGCATGGCAAAGGGTTCCCCGAAGCCATAAAACACCAGGCTGGCGATGGTCAGAAAGGCATTTCGCACTTTCAGAAATCTGGATGGAATCAGAAAATAACAAATCAGTACCAGCGGAAAAAACAAAAATAAAAATATCGGACTGCTGAATAACATATCTGTATCTCCGAATCAGAACACGTAGAACAGAATCATGACCACACGGCCGCCTTCTATGGAGAATTCCACGGTGCCGTCCTCTGTCTGATAACCATAATACTCAGCGTCTTCCGGTGCGCCATAGGCCTGCACCACTTCCTCTGCGGAACTGCCGACGGAAATGCCCTTTCTGGTAGCAATACCGGGGGCAGTCAGATTGATTTCCTTCAGCGTTTCTGTACCATTCTCAAAATAGGTAATCAGTTTGAATGTATCATAGGTATATGTGCGGTCTTTTCCTTCGCCGATGCAGCTGATTGCTTCTTCAAAGCGATTGGAGGGATGTGCTGCAAGATAGGCGGAACATTCTGTTTCCACACGGATGGCATCCAGCAGATAGGGCTCAGCGGACTGCTGCGGCGCTTCTGTGACTGTGTTCTGCTGTGGGGTATCATTCTGCGGTTCTCCGCCGTTTGCACCTTCAGCCTGGGATGCATCCTCAGGCGCAGCTGCTGTGGTTTCCTCTGTGGTGTCTGCCTCTTCCGTTGCTGTTGTCTCTGAGGTTGTGTCAGCTTCTTCGGATTCCTCTGCTGTAGTTGTAGTTTCTGCTTCTTCCTCTGCGGTTGTTTCTGTTGTCACTGCAGTGGTTTCCTCTGCTGTACCGGAACTTTCCTCCACGGCATCAGTGCCGCAGGCGCTCAATATGCCGCAAAGCAGCATTGCGGTTAAAAACATGCCCTTCTTTTTCATAGTACCTTTTCCTTTCATTATTACCATCTTGTATATGTGCAGCCGACATACTTGCCTCTTGCATCATATTCTGTTTCCACAATACCCAGAACCGTATAGTTGCCAAGGGAAATCTGATAATTCCATGAAATATCATTACGGGCTGAGTAGGTCGGATCATAGGTGTGCCATACGCCATCCTGCAAAACCTGAACCCAATAATGATTTCCTGTGCTGTGGGTTGCATGAATCATTCTTGTGGTGTAGCCTGCACGCTTACAGAAATATTCATATGTTGCTGCAAGATAGTAGCATACGCCGGAACGATGTGACAGTGTATACTGCACCAGTGTATCCCATCCGGCATTCATCAGCTGGTTTACAGTTCTGGTTGCCTCAATATGAGAATAGCGATATCGGGAAGTGCAATAAGAGAAAATGCCTGTTGGTGTGCCGTTGGTGTTTTTCAGCAGATTATCCACTGTCACCGCCATCTGGCAGCGTGCCACACCGTCAGCGCCAATCACATAATTCTCAATGGTTTCAGATACTGCCATTTTTCCGTCTTCGTGGAAGTAATAATACACATCGCCGATTACCTGCCAGCCAATGACCGCAGATGCATTACCGCTGCCGTAATACTTGCTGCCATCCGCCGCAGTATACCAGCCAACCTGGGGAATGCCCTTGTCATTCAGCAGAAAAATGGTGCCGTCAATGTCAGTGACGCCTCTGCCTCTTTCACCTTCAGCATCAAAATAATAGATGATGCCGTCTACACGGGTGAAATTCACCGCAAGAACACCTGTCTCCGGATCCGCATAACAGTATGCGCCATCCGTCTCAATCCAACCCTTCTGCATCACACCCTGCGCATCAAAGAAATAGATGCTGTCATCCATTGACTGTCTGCCTGTCAGAGCCGCACCGTTTTCATCGCCATAATATTTGTTCCCGGCATCATCTGTCACCCAGCCGCTTTGCAGCAGGCCGCTGTCAGAGAACACATAAACCCTATCGTTCCACAATGCAGCACCGCTGCCCAGCGTACCGTCTTCACGGAAATGATACAGCGTGCCCTCTATTTCCCGGGCACCCGTGACCAATCTGCCGTTTTCATCTGCAAAGCAGGTTTCTTCGTTTGTAATCCAGCCATACTGCAAGCTGCCGTCTTCCGCAGAAAAATAATAGTATGTGTCCACCACAGACTGTCTGCCCTTCAGCAAACCCTGTTCTGAAGAAAGATAATATGTCTTTTCATCAGTCGTCAGCCAGCCGATGACGCTGTTGTGTGTCTCCCCGTCGTAATAACGGATTGTGCCGTCAGAGAGGGTCTGAAATCCTGTCATCAGACGGTGATTCTCATCAAACAGATATACGATGCCGTCAATTTCCGTTTCGCCGACGGCATCACCATACCGCCAGAGTCCTTCTGCATTCTGCGTCCAGGCCTCTGCGGATGGCTCCAGCAGTACACCACATGCATCGAAGTTGTATTCTTCTTGTGCATCATCTATAAAAGAAGTTGTCTGCTTTCCGCCTTCAAGGGTGACATAATAGGTTTCTCCACGCCATTCTACCCAGCCAAACTGTGCCTTACCATCTCGGTCATAATAATACCGTTTACCAAATACAGTCTGCCATCCCGTCTGTAATACGCCGTTGGGGGCAAACAGATATGGGGTATCATCAATCATCTGCTCACCGGTCAGATTCCTGCCATCAGCAGCATAATAGATTCTGTGGTTGTCACCGATATACCAGCCGTTGTCTGCTGTATTCGCTGCAGCTGTAAATCCGGCCTGCATCGCCGCTGCAAGAAATACACCGATTCCCACTGCCCAGCGAAGCATGTGCTTTCGTCTCATATGCAAAACCTCCTTTATCCTCCTGGCCGCCCAATAGTCCTGGTTCAGAATACTGCAAAAAATCCCATGAATGCATTCTGTTTTGCATGTGCGGCTTTTCTATCGTACACATTATATCATTAGATATATAATTTGTCAAGTTGCACCGAAATGAACAAATCTAATATACAAGTTGCGGGGGCTTTGGCTTGAAAGTTGTTTTTTTCTTCATTTTGTCTATGATTTCTGCATATTTTTCATTGCAATTGTATGTAATTGGTATTATGATAAATACAGAAGTAATACAAGCTTCATAGAAAGAAATATTGAAACAGTATTTTAGGGGGAATATGTTATGAAATTCAGACAAGTCCTGAGTGCAGTCACGGCAGCAGCATGCTGCGCAGGAGTAGTTTCTGCCATGCCGCAGCTGCCGGCACTGCAGGCTTCCGCAACCGAGACCATTGCCAATCCGTTCATCTGGTCTGATGTGCCGGATGACGATATCATCCGTGTGGGAGATACCTATTATATGGTCAGCACCACCATGTTCTTTACACCGGGCGTTCCCATTATGAAATCCACAGATTTGTTTTCCTGGGAAATCTGCGGCTATGTGTACGACACCTATGCAGACGGCGATGTTCAGAATCTGACAAACGGAAAGAATGATTATGCCCACGGTCAATGGGCAACCAGCCTTCGCTATGACAACGGTACCTTCTACGTCTTCTTCGGAAGCTACGGCACCGGAAAGTCGTATATTTATAAGACAAAGGATATTGAAAGCGGCTCCTGGACCAGAACAGAGCTGAACGGTATGTATCATGATGCTTCTATGCTGTTTGACACAGACGGCAGAAAATATCTTGTCTACGGCGGCGGCGGTGAAATCAAAATCAAGGAATTCAACAGCGACATGACCGGCTTCAAGTCCGGCGGCGCTGATAAAACCCTTTTCAAAACAGGGCTCAGCGGCCTGGCAGGTGAAGGTTCTCACGTTCACAAAATCGGCGATTACTATTATGTATTCGTGATTGCATGGCCAAATGGTCACGGCAGACTGGAACTTTGCTACCGCAGCAAGAGCCTCCTTGGCACATATGAGGGAAAAACTGTTCTGGAATCCGGTCTGGGTACCTACGGCAGCGGTGTTGCACAGGGCGGTGTTATTCAGACCACCGACGGCGACTGGTACGCACTGCTTTTCCAGGATCACGGCTCTGTGGGCCGTATCCCGGTATTGGTTCCCATGACATGGCAGAACGACTGGCCTGTTCTCGGCGTGAACGGAAAAGCTCCTGTAACCCTGGAAGTGCCGGACGGCTACAAGGGAACTTCTCTGGCGAAGGATGACGAGTTCGATTACAGCTCCAACAAGCTTCAGCTGGAATGGCAGTGGAACCATAATCCGGATAACAGTGCATGGTCCGTAACTGACCGCCCGGGTTATCTCCGACTCTATAATAAGTCGACGGCAAATGAGCTACTTCATGCACGAAACACACTGACCATGCGTACAGAAGGTCCTTCCTGTTCCGGTATTGCGAAGCTGGATACATCTCACATGAAAGCCGGTGACTATGCAGGCTTGTCAGCATTCCAGCTGAACTACGGCAATGTGGGTGTTTATGTTACTGACAGCGGCGCAAAGAAAATCTATATGGCAAAGAACGGCGGAAACGAAGTTGCCAACAGCAGCAATAAGATTATCGAAGAGGTGAATCTCTCCGGCGATGAGATTTATCTCAAGATTGATTACAACTACAACACAGTGGACAGCAATTTCAACGTCTCCAATAATATTGACAAGGCAAACTTCTACTATTCCTATAATGGCAGTGACTGGAAGAAAATCGGCGATACCCTTTCTATGACCTATGACCTGAAGCTCTTCACAGGCTACAGGAACGCATTGTACAGCTATCCGACCAAATCCACCGGCGGATATGCAGATTTCGATGCATTCTACTATGAGCGTGCGGATTGGAATGTGCCGACCTATACTGAGCCGGATCCCAACGGATACCTGTTCCACTATACATTCGAGAAGAATGCTGAAAGCTTTACAGGACGTGGCTCTGCATCCGTTGCAGCGACTTCCGCTGAAGCATATGAAGGAAGCAAATCCCTGCTTTGCAGCGGCCGTGAGGCTTCCTGGAATGGTGCAGTTCATAACCTGAGCAGCTTCACATTCAAGCCGGGTGAGGCCTACAGTTTCAGCACAGCTGTAAAATACACCGACGGCCCCGATACCACAACATTCCACTTCACACTCCAGTATACCGGTTCTGATGGTGAAGTGCACTACGACAAGATTTCCACTGAAAACGCAGTGAAGGGCGAATGGGTGCAGCTTTCCAACACAGCATACACCATTCCGGCTGGCGCATCTGAAATGCAGATTTATGTGGAAACAGATTCCGGTACACACAGTTTCTATGTTGACGATATGATTGCTGCTCCAAAGGGACAGGAAATTGATGGTCCGGGTGTGTCCTCCTTCAGGCTGGGTGATGTAAACTCCGACGGCGTTATCAATGCAATTGACCTTTCTCTCGCAAAGATTGGCTTCAGAAAAGAGGCATTCAGCAGCAAGATTGCAGAGCTGGCAGCTGATGTGGACCAGAATGGCACTGTAACAGAAGCAGATATTCTCTGGATCCAGCAGTATGTCCTTGGCGTCACAGATGAGTATCCGGAGAAGGCAGAGCCGATCAGAACACCGAGCAGCTATGAATACAATCCTTCAGTCACATATCACGAATTTCCGGGCAACTACACCTCTGCTGCAAGCAAGGCGGGCAAGGTTGTTCAGGAAAACTACACCGGCATCAACGGTGCAAAAACAATGTATGTTTACCTCCCGCCTGAGTATGACGCAAGCAAGAAATACAATGTTTTCTATCTGATGCACGGCGGCGGAGAAAATGAAAAGACCTGTTTCTTTGACAGCTCCACACAGTTCCAGAACATCTTTGACCATATGATTGCAGCCGGTGAGCTGGAACCGCTGATTGTTGTAACTCCTACATTTAATAACTGCCCGGACGGCGCAGGCGATGTCTGGAAGGAAATGCGTGAAACCATCGTTCCTTATGTGGAAGGCAAATACTCCACTTATGCCAATAAGAACACTTCTATTTCTAATCTCCAGAAAACCAGATACCACCGCGGATACGGCGGATTCTCCATGGGCGGCGGTTCTACATGGAATACCTTTATCAATGACCTGGATATCTTCGCTTACTTTATGCCGTTGTCCGGTCACTGCTGGGGCGGTGTAAGCGCTCTGACAGGTGCCATCGACAAGCTGGGTCTGAAGCCGGATGAGTACTTTATCTTCGCTGCAACAGGTACGGAAGATATCGCATACGGCAATATGGTTCCGCAGATTAACCAGATGAAGAATGACAGCCACTTCATTTATACCAGTGACTTCTCTCAGGGTAACTTCTACTTCCTGGAAGGTCCTTCAAAAACACACTGGTGGGGATTTGTCAGACACTATGTATATGCTGGTCTGCCCTCTTTCTTCCACGAGCATCAGAACGACTGATACAACCCCATCCTAATAAAAAAACAACCCCTTCCCGATACCCAAAGAACGATCATCTGAAGCTTGATAATCAGTACAAGGATAATCATAGCAGGCTGCAGTATGAGAAAACGCCATCACTTTCGGTGATGGCGTTTGTTTTGGCATGTGATATCGTATAGAGTATGCGGCAAGAAAAAGATGGGATTGCCGCTTTTTATGAAGAATTTGTGATCTTCGGCAGTTTGAGTTAAAATCATGATATGAAGGATATACAGCTGATTGTTCATAACCGCAAGTTATGATACAATCATGATATCGAAATAAGGGAGGATTTCCGCTATGCTGAAAAGTTTAAATATCCATAAAGGTGTCAATCTGGGTGGCTGGCTGTCTCAGTGCGATTATACCAAAGAGCATCTGGACACATTCATCACAGAGCAGGATTTTGCAGAGATTGCCGGATTAGGTTTTGACCATATCCGCATTCCTGTAGATTTCAATCTGTTTCAGAATAATGACGGCACTCTCATTGAAGATGGTTTTTCAAGACTGGACAATGCATTTGCCCTTTCTGAAAAATACAATATGAGAGTCATTCTGGACCTGCACAAAACCGCTGGTTTCTCATTTGACAGCGGAGAAAACGAAAGCGGTTTTTTCGACAATGAAAAGTATCAGAATATGTTTTATCAGCTGTGGGAGGCATTTGCAAAACGCTATGGCAGCCGTCCCGGGCAGATTGTTTTTGAGCTTCTCAATGAAGTTACAGATGCAGAATTCATTGATGCATGGAACCGCATTGCAGATATCTGTATTGCACGGATTCGTGTCTATGCACCGGATACCATTATTCTGGTGGGCAGCTACTTCAACAACAGCGTAAAAACTGTTCCTGCACTGAATCCGCCGAAGGATGCAAAGGTTATGTATAATTTCCATTGCTATGAACCGCTGGTATTCACACATCAGGGTGCAACCTGGGCAGCAGAGATTAATCCGGATGACCGTATGCCCTTTTCCGAAAGCGGCACTACAGTTGAGTATTTTACAGAGATGTTTGCAGCTGCGCTGGAAAAGGCGAAGGCTGAAAATACTTCTTTGTACTGTGGTGAGTACGGCATTATCCAGTATATCTCCCCGGAAGATACTGTGGCATGGTTCAAGGTCATCCACGCTGTCTTCGAGCAGTATGATATTCCTCGTGCCGTATGGACCTGGAAGGGCATGCATTTCGGTATTGCAGACACTCGTCTGGATGCTGTGCGTGACGAACTGCTCCGGTATTTGTAATTCTGTATAAGGACAGCCCACTGATTTCAGTGGGCTGTTTTTGGATTCTGTATGACTGTGTGGTATTACCGCATCAGCCAATTTCATTTGTGATGGTACCTGTGCCTGCGGCAGTACCGGCAACATCGCCCAGGTCAAACATATAGGAGCTGCTGTCACCGCTGGTCACCTTCGGCAATGCGCCATCCCAGACATCCAGCATCTTTTTCTTCAATACCTTTTCTGTCAGGGAATCATTCAGCATCTGGTTTGCATCTGCTTCTGCTTCTGCCTTCTTCAGAATGGCATCTGCCTCAGCTTCTGCTGCAATGACCTTCTTTTTTGCTTCAGCTTCTGCAATCACAAGTGCCTCTTTCTGCTCTGTTTCCGTTTTCAGAAGGTTCTGCTCCGCAACCTGCTTCTGTTCAATGGCAGAATTGAATTCAGAGGAGAAATCAAAATTCACAATATTGAATTTCTCAATCTGAATGCCGTATTCCATTACCTTGTTATTCAGCTGTTCTTTAATCTGTTCACCTACTGTGGAACGCTCGGTAATCAGTTCTTCTGCGGTGTATTTCGCTGTAATGGACTTGACGCTTTCCTGTACAGCAGGTGTCAGAACAACGGCTTGGTAGTCGTTGCCGATTTCATGGTAGATTTCTGCGGATTTAGAGGACAGCACACGGAAATTCACTGCAATGACACTGTGAACTGTCTGAAGGTCACGGGAGACCGCAGGCGCTTCCACCTCATAAACCTGAATCTGATTATTCACGTTTACAACACTTTGAATAAAGGGAATCTTCAGATGGAAGCCTTCATCCATAGTGGTGGCTTCCACTTTTCCAAGTGTCACCACGACACCGGAATTACCTGCTGGCACGATGGTCGTTGCGCCCATCAGCAGTACTGCGGAAATTGCACCGCTAAACATGCCCAGTGCAATTCTGCCTGCTTTTCCCTTTGGATTGACTGTGTAAACTTTCTCTTTCATGGTATTATCCTTTTGACATATTCCGAAACACATTCTGGAATTGGATGAAGCGGTTTCGGATTGCCTTCATCCAACATCCATATCATATCATAAATGCTGTTGTTTTTCAAATCCCGAGAAAATGCCGTAAAAAACGTGTCGTGAAATTTTACGGCATTTTCTCTTGATTCCTCTGTTTTTCTTAATTTTTCATAGGTGGTCAAGATTTCAGCATTTTTATTGGAATTCTCAGGAAAAGTATGTAAATACATTGTTTTTATTCGCAAAAAAGCCGTGATGCATTCGTATGCATCACGGGAACAATCAACGCAGGTTTTTCCGCATCCAGATATGTGGGATGCCTTCTTCTTCCCCCAGCTCACCATAAGCCTGATAACCCGCTTTTTCATAAAACCTTTTTGCCCTGCACTGTGCATGGAGGATTACCGTAGTGCCGCCCTTTGCCATGATTTCTTTTTCAGCTTCCTGAATCATCCGCAAACCGACATGACCGCCACGGTATTCCTTTATGACTGCCAGTCTGCCAAATACAAAAGTATCCGGCTCTTCGCCCGGAAAATAACGGCAGATGGCAACCGGTTTCTTACCGTCATACAGGGCCATGTGAACGGCATAATCATCAATATCGTCGAATTCATAGACGAAGCCCTGCTCTTCCACAAAGACTTCTATGCGTATTTTCCTGACGTCCTGCGCCAGATGGCTGAATGATTTTGTATGCATATGCACTCCTTTATTCATACATTTTTATTTTGCTTTCTGCAGCTTTTTGAAAATTTATATTGACAATATTTTCAATTGCTTGCGTCCTGTTACAGTATACCATAAAACACCAGTCATTGCAAGCCCTGTTTTCTGACGGCGGTTCTCTTGTTATACCAGAGTGAAAAGCAGCTATGTGTGCGAGTGAGATGCTGGCCCATTTAAGCTGCATGTGATTTCAGGTGCTGACATGCTATACAAAAGATTATCAGTGAGTACAGTGCATCTTTAAATGAATATGAATATTTAGCTTTGTTTATTGACAAATGATGGAGAATGTGATAGGATTATATTGCACACTCTATCTGAAAGGAAAAGAAAATGAAAAAGAAAAAAATAAAAATCGGCTGTATCATTGCAATTACAGCAGCAGTGCTTGTGTTAGGTGCTGTTATATATGTATTGGTGAATCTTGAAAAAATGGTGACGCCTCCATTGGATATAACTTATGGAGAAGCAAAGGTGGAGGATTTGTCGGAATATGTCAATATCAGCGGAATCATCTCCAGCAGCAATACTTTTTCTGTTACTTCTGAGCTGGAGCAGAAGATCACGAAGATTTATGTGAATGTGGGAGACAGCGTGAAAAAAGGCGATGTTCTCTGCGAACTGGATGCGGAATCCCTGCAGGAAACATATCGTAAGATGGCGAAGGCAGCCCAGACGGAAAATGATGCACAGGATTACAAAATGAATATTCTGAACCGCAATCTGACGGAAGCAAGAAATGAACGGTCAGATTTGCTGGCCAGTGCCCAGAATGCACTGAACAAAGCCACAGCCGCCAGAAATCAGGCTTACCAGAACTATAATGACAATGTGCAGCGGATGAACCAGATTGTGGAGGAAATCCATAATCTGGAGCAGACGGCAGATATGGATGCAGCCATCGCAGAGCAGATGAATTCAATGGCGGAAACTGCAAATGCAATGTATGAGATGAATGAAGAAATGCTTGCGGCTCTGCCCTCCTATGATGAAGCAGAGGAGGCTGCCCGTGAGGCTTATAAAGAGGCCTTGAAGCGTGCAAATGAGCTGGTGCAGGGCGCACAGGATGCCATAGATGCAGAGGCGTTTCAGAATGTGGATGATGACATGGAAACACAGCTGAAAAAAATCCAGGAACAGATTGACAGCTGTGTGATTACCGCACCGGCAGATGGTGTCATAACGCAATTGAATATTACAGAGGGCAGCTATCCCATGAGTGCTAATCTGATGGTGATTGAGGATACAGATTCGTTAATTGTAAAGGGACAGGTAAGTGAGTCTGTGATTCTTTCCCTGGAGGAGGGCATGAGATGCGAAATCAATGCCACAGCCATCCAGGATCAGGAGATTACAGGTTCTGTAAAGCGTATTGAAAAAATTGTATCATCCAATTCAGAAGTGGCATTGAGCGGATATACCGTGGAAGTATCCATTGACAAAAAGGATTCCAATCTTCTGATAGGAATGTCTGCCAGTGCAAAAATCATTCTGGATGAGAAAAAACAGGTTCTGAGCGTGCCGTATGATGCCATTCTGGGCGGCGAAACGGGCGGATATTTTGTATATGTTCTGGAGTCCGCAGATCCCGGAAAGGTACGTCTTGTCAAGAAAAATGTTGAGGTTGGCTTCATCGGCGACTATTACACGGAAATCATCGGCAGTGAAGTGAAAGCGGGCGATTATGTTGTCACAGTGTCTGATCAGATTGCATTGGAGGATGGCATGATTGTAGATGATCCAAGGAACATGAATGCCGTGGAAGGTGAACAGTCGGATGCATCATAATTGGAGGTGACAGGATGTTCCTGATTGAAAATATCAGATTGGCACTGGGAGCATTGCTGAATAATAAAGTGCGTGCCTTTCTCACCATGCTGGGAATCATCATCGGCGTCAGCTCTGTGATTACCATTACCACAATCGGAAACTCATTGAAGGAAACGCTTCAGAATTCTTTTAATATACTTGGAGAACAGGGGTTTTATGTCAATTACAGTGTGAAACCGGATGAAAATGGCGATCATATTGCTTTTTCGCAGGTGCCGGATGACCAGTTTCTTACCAAAGAGATACTGGAAGACATGGAAAAAGATCTGGATTATAAGTACCTGGTATCCCAAAGCAGCTCTTTAGGGGAAGGCATGTGCCGGAATTATAAGGAGCAGAATGTCAATTGTGATATCATGTGTGTGTCAGAAGGCTGGTTCTGTGCCCTCTCTAAATTGATAAAAGTGAAGGAAGGCAGGCAGCTGAAGCGGGATGATTATCTGCTGGGCAAAAATGCAGTATTGGTTTCCGATGTATTTGTGCAGCAGTATTTTTCTAAGGAGCAGAATCCGATTGGTCAGACCATAGATTTGGATGTGCAGGGCGTGTGCCATGCAAAATTTGTGATTGTAGGTGTGTATGCTTATCCGAAATTGCTGGAGAAACAGCAGGTGATCGGTGCTGGTCTGATGGATCGTGTAACAGAGATTTTCATTCCCTACAATACAGGCCTGCGTCTGGGTGCAGTGGATCTTCGGGAGTACCGTTATCCCGGCATTTATTCCAGTGATATCAGTATGGATCAGGAACAGGCGAAAATGGAACTGCAGAAGTATTTTGATGAAAAAATGGAAAAGTCCATGATGCGTGTCAGTGTGGAGAGCGATTCCGATGACCTGAAGGATATTAACACGGTTCTGAATTATGTGACATTAGTGATTGTATTTATTGCGGCAATCTCTCTGCTGGTTGGCGGTATCGGCGTAATGAATATCATGCTTGTCAGTATCACGGAACGTACCAGAGAAATTGGTGTGCGAAAGGCAATTGGTGCCAGAAGCAGTGTCATAAAATCCCAGTTCCTGATTGAAGCCGTGATACTCTGTCTGATTGGCGGCATGATTGGCGTGCTGTTGGGCATTGGCAATGGTGTTCTGATTGGTTATGTTGTAAAAACTGTCTTCATGGCAAGGTCAGAAGCTTCGGATTATATCGTAATCAATATTTCTCCGTCGCCGTCTGCGATTCTGATTTCGCTTGGATTCTCCATGCTTATCGGCGTGTTCTTCGGCAGTTATCCTGCTTCCCGTGCAGCAAACATGAATCCGATTGATGCACTTCGATATGAATGAAAACAGAAGCTTTCCTTCGTCAGGTACCAGTAAAGAAGTGTGAATTCTCTGAAGATAAGGTTGTGTGACCGAACGGTTACGCAGCCTTTCTTTTTTATCGTACTTTGCACTGTCAGCGCAGCGGAATATACAGTTATTTATAATTTGCGAAATGCTGAAAGAAATCCTGCAGGCCAAAACGGCACTTTCGCAGGCAAATACAAGTTCATTTTATTTTTGTGTTTTTTCACTTATTTTTCGTTGCATTCTCCTTCCTTTTGTGGTATAATGATACTATCACAGTCAAGGAGGTGAACACATTGGAAGAGGCACTCTATCAAAACTTATTGAGGTTATTATATCAGGGCAGTCCGTAGCGGCCGCATGACTGCAGAATGATATGAATGCATGCGAACAATGCACACTGTACTGATTATCCAAACCAAGAACAGGAGGGAAAATTATGACCGTTGATACCAAAGAAATCGTTGCAACCATTGCGTATATGATTGGCGTAAAGCACGCTATTCTGGACAGTTCGTTTCCGGAGGAAACGGAAACATTCCAGAAACTGGCTGACAGCCGGGAAGCAACCGTAATCCGCTATCTCTGCAAGCTTCGCACAACATTATTCCAGAAATTCAAGAAGACAGACGAAGCGATGCACTACGACCTGAAAAACCTGTATTCTCTTGAGTGGTACGACCATGAGAATATCAAACAGCTTGAAAAGTGGGGCTTCCAGATCATTAAAGTAAATTACCGATCTGAAAAGTATATGGAAGACTTTACCAAGCTGATCAATGAAAATATTGATAAGTGCGCTGATCTTTTTTACGACTGGATTAACTGGGACTATATCCGGGATTTGTTCTTCATTCCGAAGTACAATAAAAGCGGTGTGCTGAGACGTGAATTTTCCACATATATGGCTAATATCGATCAGTATCCATACCAGCTGTATATTCACTGGAAGC
The DNA here is from genome assembly GCA_024404915.1 of Oscillospiraceae bacterium. Classification (GTDB taxonomy): domain Bacteria; phylum Bacillota; class Clostridia; order Oscillospirales; family Ruminococcaceae; genus Firm-04. Next base: position 56,945 of record JAKSPJ010000004.1, on the reverse strand, counting down.
CTTCTGACCTTGGGGGCATTCTGTCATCGGACAGAAAGTTCCTGAAAATTCTCTATGCACAGCATAAGGATGTTTTCTCTGATTACACCAAATACCATGATGCAGATGAGGAAACCAAGAATAATATCTATCAGTTTATTGAGAACGGCACAAGCATTGCCCTTGCGGTGGATTGCGAGAACTCCGATGTGTTCAAGCTGTACAGTGTATTGAAAGGCCTGGATGCAGAGAAGCTTTCCAAGATTGAAAAAATCACGCTTTATGATGACAGCAATACCACAGTGGGCTGGGACTGGCTCGCACAGTTTACCCATATTCCCGTGGAGCATATCGAGGTGGAGCGTGTGACAGACCGCAAATCCCTGGTGGATATTAAAATGACTGCCAGCGTCTGCAAGGATTACTATGAGAATGGAATCACATCCTTTGTAATTGTGTCCAGTGACTCTGATTTCTGGGGATTGATTTCTTCACTGCCGAAGGCGGATTTCCTGGTAATGTACGAATACTCCAAATGCGGACAGGCAATCAAGAACGCCCTGGAGGAGCATGGAATCTACTATTGCTCCATTGATGATTTCTGTTCTTCCAATACCGGTGACCTGAAGCGGACTATACTGCTTTCAGAGCTGGAAAAACATATTCCTACGGACATCATCGGACGTGCTCCAATGGAGCTGACACAGCAGATTTATCTGGATACCCGTATTTCTGCAACCATGAAGGAGCAGGAAGTATTCTGCAACAAGTATGTGAAAACCATGCGGTTGAAGCTGAATGCGGAAGGCAGGTTTTTCATCGAAATTCAAAAGTAATACAAAAAAGAATCGGGATAAAGCAGATACCCATACAGAAGTTTTCAATAACTAATATAAGAGAAGTATACAGCATGCTATGAACAGAACAGGCAGAGTCGGGATTGGCTCTGCCTGTTTTTGTACTTATAAATAGGTTAACGAATGGCATTCCACAAACACTCCAAAAAACTGAAAGCTGTACGCAAAGCTGAGATAACGCCGCAAACTTATCATATCTGATATACCTCATATTGCAATTCATAATTCTATTATTCGCCATCATGTGCTATAATACATTACAGAACCGCTGAGATGCGAATGAAGATTCACACGACAGCTGTTCCCCCTACACCTCATTTGCATAAGTTTATCAGCTTTTCCCCTGTCTGATTATGATGCATACTAAATAACAGACAAAAACAGTCGGTGAATGAACTGCATCCATTCCCCCAGTGATAATGTATATTGCTCGACCAGAAGCTCTGATTCTTCCCCCAATCAGAGCTTCTGGTTCTTTTCATACAGAGTGATGGCTTTTCGCGGCTTGACAAATCTGCACCGAAATGTTACAATAAATAGAAGGAACACTTGATTACAGCTTGACAGGAGGATACAATGAATATTTTACATATCAAATATGCTGTGGAGGTTGCAAATGCTGGTTCTATCAATAAGGCTTCTGAAACACTGATAATTGCACAGCCCAATCTGAGCCGTGCAATTAAGGAACTGGAGGCAGATCTTGGCATCACTATTTTTGACCGTTCCTCAAAGGGCATGGTCATGACGCCGGATGGGGAAGAATTTCTTGGCTATGGAAGAAAAATTCTGGAGCTGATGGACGATGTGGAAAAGATGTATAAAAGCTGCATCCCTGTCAAACAGAAGTTTTCCATCTCCGTTCCCCGGGCAAGCTATATTTCAGAAGCTTTTGCGCAGTTTTCCAACAGCATTTCTGCCGATCCCACCCAAATTTTCTATAAAGAAACCAACTCCAAGAGGGCAATTCAGCATATTCTGAATGCAGATTACAAACTTGGTATCATTCGGTATGCGGCAAATTATGAGAAGTACTTTAAGGAGATGCTGGAAGAAAAAGGTCTTGTTCATGAGATGATCGGGGAATTTCAGTATGTGCTTGCCATGGGGCAGGACAGCCCTCTGGCACAGAAAGAAACCGTCTGCTTTAAAGATCTCTCTAATCTGATTGAAATTGCCCATGCGGATCCCTTTGTGCCATCCCTTCCGCTTGCGGTTGTAAAGAAGGAAGAACTGCCTGACAATGTGCAAAGACGTATTTTTGTCTTTGAAAGGGCAAGCCAGTTTGATCTCCTCTCTGGCAATCCGGAAACCTTCATGTGGGTATCACCCCTTCCTGAAAAGCTGCTGATACGTTACGGACTTGTGCAGCGTGTCTGTCCTGAAAATCGGAAGATTTACCGTGACGTACTGATCCGGAAGAAGGATTACAAATTAACAGCTCTGGATAATAAATTCATTTCTGAGGTATGCATTTCCCGAAGAAAAGCAGCAGCACTTGTTCATCATGGATGATATAACACTGCATAGATAGTCCCGCCTTGTGCGGGGCTATTTTTTTCTTGATTTCGTCAAAAATTCATTCGATAAAGATATATCGAATATGATAGGGCGGTATGCTTTTTTGATTATTCCCAAAAAGCCAAAAGTTTGTTATAATATTAACAAAGAGGAGGATAACCCTTAAAAAAGGCGATTATCACCACTTTGCGAAACAATTAATATTCAGGAGGAATTGTCATGCAGGAAAACAAAGCAGAAATTGTGGACAGCGTAGAAAAGCTGGAAGCAGCCATTGCAAAGATCAGAGCAGCACAGCAGATCTTTGCAACCTACACACAGGAACAGGTAGACAAGATTTTTCTGGCAGCAGCATCTGCGGCAAACAAAGCAAGAATTGACCTTGCAGAGCTGGCAGTCGCTGAAACAGGAATGGGCATTGTGGAGGACAAGGTCATTAAGAACCATTATGCCAGCGAGTACATTTACAACGCTTATCGTGATACCAAGACCTGCGGTGTTCTGGAGGAAGACAAGGCTTACGGCATCAAGAAGGTGGCAGAGCCCATCGGTGTTATTGCTGCGGTTATCCCTACTACCAACCCTACTTCCACAGCAATCTTCAAAACTCTGATCGCACTGAAGACAAGAAACGGTATCATCATCAGCCCCCATCCGAGAGCAAAGGGTTCCACAATTGCAGCTGCAAAGATCGTTCTGGATGCAGCTGTGGCAGCTGGCGCTCCTGAGGGCATTATCGGCTGGATTGATGTTCCTTCTCTGGAAATGACAAACACTGTCATGAAGGAAGCTGACATCATTCTGGCAACCGGCGGTCCCGGCATGGTAAAGGCTGCATATTCCAGCGGCAAGCCTGCACTGGGTGTTGGTGCCGGTAATACCCCTGCAATTATCGATGACTCCGCAGACATTCTGCTGGCAGTCAATTCCATCATCCATTCCAAGACCTTTGACAATGGTATGATCTGTGCTTCCGAGCAGTCTGTGATCGTTCTGGAGTCCATCTATGATGTTGTGAAGGAAGAATTTGCATCCCGTGGATGCTATTTCCTGAATCCGGAGGAAACAGAAAAGGTTCGCAAGACCATTATCATCAATGGTGCGCTGAATGCTAAGATCGTTGGCCAGAAGGCTGCTAAAATTGCAGAGCTTTCCGGTGTGACAGTTCCTGCCGGAACAAAGATCCTCATTGGTGAGGTAGAGAGCGTGGAGCTTTCCGAAGAATTTGCACATGAGAAGCTTTCCCCTGTTCTTGCAATGTATAAGGCAAAGGATATTCAGGATGCATTTGCAAAGGCTGAGCAGCTGATTGCAGACGGCGGCTACGGTCATACATCCTCCATCTATCTGAACCCCGTTACAGAGCAGGCAAAGCTGAACGAATTCGCAGCAAGAATGAAGACCTGCAGAATTCTCGTGAATACCCCTTCCTCCCACGGCGGTATCGGCGATCTGTACAACTTCCGGCTGGCTCCCTCTCTAACACTGGGTTGCGGCTCCTGGGGCGGCAACTCTGTATCTGAAAATGTTGGTGTCAAGCACCTGCTGAATATCAAGACCGTTGCAGAGAGGAGAGAAAATATGCTTTGGTTCCGTGCACCTGAAAAGGTTTACATCAAGAAGGGTTGTCTGCCTGTTGCGCTGGATGAGCTGAAGAATGTCATGGGCAAGAAGAGAGCCTTCATCGTTACTGACCAGTTCCTGTACAGCAACGGCCACACAAAGCCCATTACATCAAAGCTGGAGGAAATGGGTATCCAGTACACAACATTCTCTGATGTTGCTCCCGATCCCACACTTGCCTGTGCAAAGGCTGGTGCTGAACTGATGCGTTCCTTCAATCCGGATGTTATCATCGCACTCGGCGGCGGATCTGCAATGGACGCTGCAAAGATCATGTGGGTAATGTACGAACATCCCGAGGCAGACTTCATGGATATGGCAATGCGCTTCATTGATATCCGCAAGAGAGTTTACACCTTCCCGAAGATGGGCGAAAAGGCATACTTCATTGCGATCCCCACATCTGCCGGTACAGGTTCCGAGGTAACACCCTTCGCTGTTATCACTGACGAATCCACTGGTGTGAAGTATCCTCTGGCTGACTATGAGCTTCTGCCCAACATGGCGATCATTGATACAGATTTCCATATGACAGCTCCCAAGGGACTGACCGCTGCTTCCGGTATTGATGCTGTCACACACGCACTGGAGGCTTATGCTTCCATGCTGGCAACAGACTACACAGATGGTCTGGCACTGCAGGCACTCAAGACAATCTTTGAATATCTGCCCAGAGCTTATGACAATGGTCTGAACGATGTGGAAGCAAGAGAAAAGATGGCAAATGCTGCAACAATGGCTGGTATGGCATTTGCAAATGCATTCCTTGGTGTCTGCCACTCCATGGCACACAAGCTGGGCGCATTCCATCACCTGCCTCATGGTGTTGCCAACGCTCTGATGATCGACGAGGTTCTCCGTTTCAATGCAGCAGAAACACCTGTAAAGATGGGTACCTTCTCTCAGTATGATCACCCCCACACTCTGGCAAGATATGCCAAGGTTGCCAAGGAACTGGATCTGGCTGGCAAGACCGATGCTGAAAGCCTCGCTAACCTGATCGCTGCCCTTGATGACCTGAAGAAGAAGGTCGGCATCAAGGAAACCATCCGTGATTATGTGCCCGATGAAGCACACTTCCTGGAATCTCTGGATGATATGACAAGACAGGCATTTGATGACCAGTGCACAGGTGCAAATCCCAGATACCCGCTGATGAGCGAAATCAAGCAGATGTATCTGAATGCATACTATGGCAGGACATTTGCAGAAATTGATATGCCCGATGCTTCCAGGGTGACAGCTCCAGACAACGGCGATGTTGTCAAGCAGTCCTTCCGCAGAGCAGTGAGCGGAATTAAGAAAAATCTGTAAAATAGAGGAGGTACATAATTATGGATCGTGTGATTGCTGTCAGAAACACAAAGACCGTTTATCGTGATGGTGACAAATGCGTAAAGGTTTTCAACGAAGACTATTCCAAGGCTGACGTGCTGAATGAAGCACTGAATCAGGCAAGAATCGAGAGCACTGGTCTGAATATTCCCAAAATCATGGAAGTCACCATGGTTGACGGAAAATGGGCTATCGTTTCCGAATACATCAAGGGCAAGACTCTTGCACAGCTGATGGCGGAAAATCCGGAAAAGAAGGACGAATACCTGGAACTGCTGGTAAAGCTCCAGCTTGAGGTACAGTCCAGGACATGCCCTCTGCTGAACAAGCTGAAGGACAAGATGAACAGAAAGATCAGCGCAACTGGTCTGGATGCCACTACACGCTATGATCTGCACACCCGTTTGGAGGGTATGCCCAAGCACAACAAGGTCTGCCACGGCGACTTCAACCCCTCCAACATCATCATTGCAGAGGATGGCACACCCTACATCATTGACTGGGCTCATGTCACACAGGGCAATGCTTCTGCGGATGCTGCAAGAACCTATCTGCTGTTCTGGCTGGATGGTGATATTGATGGTGCGGATAAGTACCTGGATCTGTTCTGCAAGATGAGCAATACTGCAAAGCAGTACATCCAGAAGTGGATGCCCATTGTGGCTGCTTCCCAGTCCGTAAAGGGTAATGAGAAGGAACGTGAATTCCTGCTCAGCTGGGTAAATGTTGTGGATTACGAGTAATGAAATAGGATTTCCGGAACGGAGTGGATCTGTTCCGGAATCCATGCTATGAAAATGGAGGTTATCTTATGAAAATTACAGTATGTATCGGTTCTTCCTGTCATATCAAAGGTTCCCGTCAGGTTGTAGAACAGCTTCAGTATCTGATTGCACAGCACAAAATCGGCGATAAAGCTGAGCTGGGCGGCACATTCTGCATGGGAAAGTGTCAGCAGGGTGTCTGTGTAACAGTTGACGATACTTTCTATTCTGTGACACCTGAAACTGTTACTGAGTTTTTTGAAGAGCAGATCCTTGCAAAGGTATAACGGAGCTGTATATGATCGTTCTGATTTGTGTGGGAAGCTCCTGTCATCTGAAGGGTTCTGAGCAGATTGTGGAGCTTTTGAAAAAATATGTGGAGGAGTATCATCTGGACAATGAAGTGACCCTTGCCGGATGCTTCTGTACAGGACAGTGCAACCGCATCGGTGTGACAGTGCAGGTGGATGATGATATCCACACCGGAATCACACCGGAGAACTTTGATACCTTCTTTAAGGAGCAGATCCTGAATAAGCTGAAAGGTGGGGAAGCATAATGGCGAACAGTCTGACACTCAAAAAATCCAACTGTAAAAACTGCTATAAGTGCATCCGGAACTGTCCGGTAAAATCCATCCGTTTTTCTGGAAATCAGGCGCATATCATTGGTAATGAATGTATCCTCTGCGGACAGTGCTTTGTTGTCTGTCCCCAGAATGCAAAGCAGATCGTGGATGAAACCGAAAAGGTCCGTGTTCTCCTGAACAGCGGCAGTCCTGTGATCGTCAGCCTTGCGCCTTCCTTCATTGCAAATTATGAGGGTACCGGAATTGCGCAGATGCGGGCGGCACTGAAAAAGCTCGGCTTCCATGATGTAGAGGAAACTGCACTGGGTGCCACCATTGTGAAAACAGAATATGAGCGTATTCTGCAGGAGGAAAAGCCGGATATTCTGATTTCATCCTGCTGTCATTCCGTCAATCTTCTGATTCAGAAGCATTTTCCGTCCGTTCTTCCTTATCTTGCAAATGTTCTGTCTCCTATGCAGGCACACTGCATGGACATCAAAAAGCGTTACCCCAATGCCAAGACCGTGTTTATCGGCCCGTGCGTTGCCAAAAAGGATGAGGCAGAATACTACGATGATGTGGTGGATGCAGTTCTGACATTTGAAGAGCTGACAAACTGGCTGAAAAGCGAAAATATTGAGCTGGAAAAGGGCATGGATTCCACTGCGGAAAGCCGTGCAAGATTCTTCCCGACAACCGGCGGCATTCTGAAAACTATGTCACAGAACCAGTCTGCCTATACCTACATGGCCGTTGACAGTCTGGACAATGTGATGGCGGCACTGCGTGAAATTGAAGCCGGCAGTATCCATAACTGCTTCATCGAAATGTCCTCCTGTGCAGGAAGCTGCGTGGGCGGTCCTGTCATGGAACACCAGAAGCGCAGTCCACTGAAGGGTTACATGGCAGTTGCAGACTATGCCGGAAGCAAGGATTTCAGTGTGGATCAGCCGGATGAAACAGATCTTCGCAAGACCTTCACCGGAATTGCACAGCGTTCGGAGATGCCCTCTGAAATGCAGATCTCTGAAATTCTGCGGAAGATGGGCAAGTTTGTTCCTGCCGATGAGCTGAATTGCGGATCCTGCGGCTATAATACCTGCCGAGAAAAGGCAGTTGCCATCTATCAGGGCAAGGCAGAAAGCTCCATGTGTCTGCCCTTCCTGAAGGATAAGGCAGAGAGCTTTTCCGATACCATTGTCCGCAATACACCCAATGGTCTGATCGTCATGAATGACCAGCTGGAGGTTCAGCAGATCAACAAGGCTGCTATGAAAATCATGAATCTTCGCTATGAATCCGATGTACTCGGAGAACAGGTGATCCGTATCCTGGATCCTTCCGTATTCCTGAAAGTACAGAATTCCGGTATCGGCATATATGATGAGCGTGTCTATCTTGCAGAATACCAGCGGTATGTTGAACAGACGGTTGTACCGGACAAGGAAAGCAGAATGCTGATTTGTATTATGCGTGATATCACAGAGGAGGAAAGCCAGCGGGAGCGCAAGGAAAACATCAGCCGCCAGACAATTGAAGTTGCTGACCGTGTGGTAGACAAGCAGATGCGTATCGTCCAGGAGATCGCATCCCTGCTTGGTGAAACTGCGGCAGAAACAAAAATTGCCCTCACCAAGCTAAAGGAGTCGATCGCTGATGAATGATTTGTGTGCAGATATCGGATATAAAAGCGTGAACCATGACGGTGAGCAGCTTTGCGGTGACCATGTGGATATTGTAGAACAGGATGAGGATTCCACAGTTGTTGTACTGGCTGACGGTCTGGGAAGCGGTGTAAAGGCAAGCATTCTTTCTACCCTGACATCCAAGATCATCTCGACCATGATGGCACAGGGACTTTCTCTGGAGGAGTGCGTCTCCACTATCGCAGCGACCCTTCCGGTTTGTTCCAACCGCGGCGTAGCATATTCTACGTTTACAATTCTTCATATCATCAATAATGCCACAGCAGAACTGATCCAGTATGATAATCCGCATATCATCTTTATCCGAGATGAGAAGGTTCAGGATTATCCAAAGACTGAGATGTATATTGACGGCAAGAAAATCTATAAGTCATTGATCCGCCTGCAGGAGAAGGATATCTTTATTGCCATGAGTGACGGATGTCCCCATGCAGGCATCGGCAGTGCCTACAATTTCGGATGGAAGCTTGAAGATATTGCATCCTTTATGGAGGGATTTGCTCCTGTCGGCTATACAGCAAAAACACTGGCGACAATTCTCGTCGATGAATGTGAAAAGCTGTACGGGCATCATCCCGGGGATGATGCCACCGCCTGTGTAGTAAAAATCCGCAAGCGTGTACCGATGAATCTTCTGTTTGGTCCGCCTTCCAACCGGGATGACTGCAACCGCATGATGAACCTGTTCTTTTCCAAGGAGGGAAAACACATCATCTGCGGCGGTACAACTTCCTCCATTGCAGCGAAATTCCTGAGAAAGCCGATTCGGACAAGCCTGAACTTTGAAAGAAGCGACGTTCCGCCAATCGCAGAGATCGAAGGCGTGGATCTTGTAACTGAGGGTGTTATCACGGTCAATAAGGTTCTGGAGTATGCAAAAGACTGTCTTGAGGACAACAGGTCCTATTCACAGTGGAGCTTCAAGCGGGATGGTGCATCCCGAATCTGTCAGCTTCTGTTTGAAGAAGCAACCGATATCAATTTTTATGTGGGGAAAGCCATCAACCCGGCGCACCAGAACCCTGACCTTCCAATCAATTTCAATATCAAGATGAATCTGGTTCAGGAACTTTCCGCTGCTTTGCAGAAGATGGGAAAACGGATCAAGGTAAGCTATTTTTAACAGATTTCCCGTAGGAGTAAAAGAATGAGAAAATTCGATACAAAGGTGCAATACCTGAAATACAAAGTATTGTGTGAGGTTGCCAGACAGACATGGAATGATTCGCTTCTGGAAAATCTGATGGATATTCCGAAGCTGATCGTTCCCGGAAAAACACCGACAATGCGCTGCTGCGTATACAAGGAACGTGCGATCATCGCAGAACGTGTCAAAATTGCAATGGGCGGCAATTCAGAAAACCCGAATATCATTGAAGTAATTGACATTGCCTGTGATGAATGTCCCGCTGCCGGATATGAGGTAACCGACTCCTGCCGTGGCTGTCTTGCGCATCGCTGTGAGGATGTGTGCAGACGTGGAGCCATTTCCTTTGACCATAACCATGTGGCGCATATTGATAAGACAAAATGCGTGGAATGCGGACAGTGTGCCAAGGTATGCCCATACAGTGCCATTGCAAACCGCAAGCGACCCTGTCAGAATGCCTGTAAGGTCAAGGCTGTGTCTATAAATGAGGATAACGCAGCATCCATTGACCGCAGCAAGTGTACGCAGTGCGGTGCCTGTGTTTATCAGTGCCCATTTGGTGCAATGATGGACAAATCCTATATCCTGAATGTGGTGGATCTTCTGAAAGCCAGTAAACAGGGAAAGAATTTCCGGCTGTATGCAGTAGTTGCACCCTCCATTTCCAGCCAGTTTACCTATGCAAAGCTTGGACAGGTTGTCAGTGGCCTGAAGGCACTGGGCTTTCATGCTGTGATTGAAGCTGCACTTGGTGCGGATATGGTGGCACTTGCAGAATCCAGAGAACTTGCAGAAAAGGGATTCCTGACAAGCTCTTGCTGTCCTGCATTCAAGGCATACATCAAGTCTGCATTCCCGGATCTGGAGCAGTATATTTCTCATAATCTTTCTCCCATGGCAGCACTGGCAAAATACATTAAGGAACACACACCGGATGCAAAGGTCGTGTTCATCGGTCCCTGCACAGCCAAAAAGGCGGAGGCACGCTCGGAGGAAGTCAGACCTTATGTGGACGCAGTGCTGACATTTGAAGAATTGCAGGCACTGTTTGACAGCCGTGATCTTGAGATTACCGGACTGCCGGAGGGCGTTCTGGACAATGCTTCCTATTACGGACGCATTTTTGCAAGAAGCGGAGGCTTGTCCGATGCAGTTGCACAGGCGATGAAGGAGCAGAACATTGATTTTGACCTGAAGCCCTGTGTCTGCGATGGCATTGAAGCCTGCAGAACAGCCCTGATGAAAAAGAGCCGGAATCTTCTGGATGCGAATTTCATCGAAGGTATGGCATGTACCAGCGGTTGTATCGGCGGTGCCGGTTGTCTGACACATGGTGAAAAGAACAAGGCACAGGTAGATGCCTACGGCAGAGAAGCACTGGAAAAGAATATCCGGGATGCTGTGGCATTGCTTTAAAGATTGGTTATACGAAAGACACCGCCCCTTCCCTGTGAAAGCAGAGGAGGGGCGGTGGTTTTGTTGCAAAGGATACGTTCCAGACAGGCTGTACACCCTGATAAAAAGGGGCAGGCTGCTATTTTTTTGAATGATAAGAAGAATCACTTTTTCTGCTGAAAGTATTTCTGTTTGATATCTTCAAATTTTATTCAATTGACATTTCATTTTTTTATTAAATTGCGGGGTCTCAGGGGTGCAAAACCCCTGACAAGCATTTGCGTGGATTGCAGCATTTGTGGCTACAATCCACCGAGCTTGCCTACTTCATTTCTGCCCATATTGCCGAGCTTGTAATTTTTCGTTTCATGCTCTGCCTTTCATGATAAACTATTGCTGAATTTCAGCAATAGTTTTCAAAGTAAATTATTTTGCATTGATATATATTTTTGAATTTGCTTTTTCTTTCCGATTGTGTTATAATTATTCGTAGAAATGATTGATAGAACAGAGGTCATTTATGAGATTTGCTTTTTAAATTCGGATGAGTTATAATAATTATTGTAATGATCTCCTGAAAGGCTTCAGGGTGAATGTGAGGTCCGTTTAATGAATGAGAATGAACGCAAGTATCTTATCGTACAAATTAAATCATCAAAACCAACATTTGTTGCTATGGAAGCTGTTATCAAAGTAATTGAAAAAGAGTCAGAAAAACAAAAACGCCGAACGGTCTTTTTGATACCTTGTTCACTGCCATTTTTTATCGGAATACTTTCAGCGATTGGAGTAGTAAGAAAAGTCATAACAGGAATGCTGCTAAAAGATTTTGGCATTATGTTCATTGTAGTAATAGCCTTATTATTTCCGTTTTCATTTTGTCTTTTTGCTCATATAAGAAGAAATCATATTATCAGGAGCGCCATAGAGGGTATCCATAAAATGAAAGACGATCCTATTCTATCATGGCTTCCATATGAACACAGGAATCCTGTTGATTATGAATTTATAAGTAATTGTATATTGAATAATAAGACGAGTTCAGTCTCAGAAGCAATAGAACTTTTAAAAAATGATGAAGTGATTCCATTTATCGAGAAAATCACGGGAAATATTAGTCGAAAAATATGATGTATGCCCTTTTGGCTGAACTATGTAAAATTTCCTTATATCGATATTAGAACTTTCTATCTGCTCTCCAAATTTTCAGTTAATAACAATTCTCTAAGTTGTAAAATAAACGCCTATATACAGCCATTTCGACCGCATAAAGTCACAAAAAGCATCGGATTTTCAAGAAATCCGGTGCTTTTTCGCCGATAATACGTCGTATTCGTTTACTCTTGACAAGCAAAACTTCATTTGTATCCGCAAAATTAAGCTATTTTACGAATAGACTTTGAATTTCTATCGGAGTATAATGGTTATTATTAGCTGAACAAATACTCAGGCAGCAGGATATGAGGACGAACAGAAAAAACTGAAGGCAAGCGTTACCGAGCTGACCACCCTCATTGAAGCTGCGGAGCAGAAGTCTGCCGATGTGACCGCATTCATCAGAGTAATACAGAAGTATGAACACATCACAGAACTTACCCCTGAGATCATGCATGAACTCATCGAGAAGATCATTATTCATGCTCCTGACAAGAGCAGTGGACACCGCATCCAGCAAATCGAGATTCACTATCGTTTTAACGTTGCAGTGACAACTGCTGTCGCTGACAGTATGAAATACGACAAAAAGAGAAAGGCTGTGTAACCTCTTGGGTTACACAACCTTTTCTTCAAAGATTTAAAACTTCTTTAAGGGTATCCGGCATATCGTCCCGATTCTTTTTGTTTTATGGAATATCATCTGCAAATGACAGGCACATAGAATCTGTTTACTGTACCTGGAAAATGCCCTTGAAATAGTTGTAGAACAAAGGTGTGCCAACACTGCCGTCGTGACCGCCGCCCTGCACTTCCATCCAGATATGATCTGTGCCGTTCTTTTCAAACAGCTCATGATACTGCTTCGGGAATGTGCCGACTGTGCCGTCATTGGTACCGCCGCCAATCATCAGCAGATACGGCTTCGGATTGTCAATCCTGAATTCGGATTCTGACATGCTGCCACGATGCTGCATGAACATATCAACCGCCGGAACAATGCCGGGAGCAGGAGAAGATGCTGCGATATAGCCAATCTTATCGCTGGCCATGATGCCGAGATACAGTGCTTCACGTCCACCCATAGAGAATCCTGCCACAGCAGTATTTTCACGGCCTGTTTTTACGGACCAGTGCTCTTCCACATAGGGCATCAGGCTTTCTGTCAGGTCATAGAGGTAATCGTCATAGCGGTCCATGGTTTCCTGTGTCATGGAGAATCCTCCTGGTTGTTCAGAAGCAGGATCTGTGTACATCTGTGTGAAGATGATGATAAACGGCTTTGCTTCGCCCTTCAGAATCAGATTGGAAGCCATTTCACGAATGCTGAAACCATTCAGCATGCTTTCTTCATTTCCGAAAATGCCGTGTCCCATATACAGAACAGGATAGGTTTCGTTCTCGTTGTATCCTGGCGGAAGCCAGACATTTGCGCCTTTGTTGTGTGCTGCCTTCTTCGAGTAATATGTGAAATGAGTCGTGGTTCCTTTGTCACCGTTCTTCACATCATTGGGAACATTCTGTGTCATATTTCTGCGTACTGTTTCCATCAGTTCACCCTGATCCATCGGTGTCTGACCCGGATTTGCCGTAGTGACGGTTGTGTATACCGGAACAGCTGTTGTGGTAACTGTAGTTGTTACTACAGGCGGATTTGCAATATACTGTTTCAAAAGTGAAAGGTCACGGGCATCCAGCGAGCCGTTCTTGTCCATATCTGCGGCAGGAAAGCTGACAGAATCCGTTTTGGTCAGAAGATAATGCATCAGAGCGGCAGCATCCTTTTTGTCAACGGTGCCGCTGCCATCTGCATCACCTGTCAGGGAAGACTGGGGCGGATCTGAAATATCCGCACTGCCTGTGGTAACGATGATTTCGTCCACAAAGAAATCACAGGTCGCTTCGCTGCCGGTGCCGTCTGTTTCAATATACAGGACAGCATTGCCTTCCTTGATTGTATAGGAATCAGCAGAAAGAGACATCCACATACCTGCGGCGCAGTCGCCTTCTGCAAATGTGTCATAAGTTTCATTGCCGCCGAACATGCTGTTTCCCTGGGAATACTGCATTGTCAGTTTGAAATGTACAGGCTTCACAGAGGCATTCTGCATGACCTGTGAACGAATCTGCACGGTGGTGCCGGCAGGAAATTGTGTGCTGTCCAGAGTATATTCGATGCCGTTCCAGGTATCGGTTCTGCCGGAGACCAGAGCAGAGGAAACGCCGCCTGCTGCGGATACAGTGCTCAGTTCAACCTTGGCACCGCCTCTGCCGCTCCATCCTTCCAGACTGCTCTCGAAGGTGGAATGAATCAGGGCATCTGCGGCAAGAGATGAGAGCGAAATGCAGGCAGATGCAACAATATTGATTGCGAGAATTGCCGAGAGGGCTTTTTTCATGGGAATCATCCTTTCAAATAATTGATAATGATTTCCCCCCGAAATAAAGAATAAAATGCTGTGTATCTATGTTTGGAACGGACAGAATCACTAAGGGGAGAGGGCACCCTGCCATAAAAACAGAGTGAGCAATTATGTCCGTTAAGGCAATACACGCACAAAGCAAATCCGGCTGATTCACAAAGCGTCTGCTCTGTGCGGGATTGCACTCAACAGAATCACAAGGATTCTGATACAGCCTAAAACAAAGTGCAGTATGAACTGATTGCAGGGATTACTGGGGATAATCCTCTCTTTGTGTGGTCAGGAATTCGGTATACCATGTGATGTCCTTTTCGGTGACTTTTCCATCCTTGTCCACATCTGCTTTCTTTCCAGCAAATGCATCCTTGCTTTCAGTAAGAATCATGCTCTTTGCAAGCGTCATATCCGCTGCATTGATAGTGCCGTCATCGTTGACATCACCCAGCAGATAGGGCTGCTCCGGCTCACCTTCAAATTTCCACCAGTCGATATTGAAGAGGTAGCTGTTTCCGCCGGAAAAACGCAGATATAAATCATGAACGCCGGTTGCACCGGTCACTTTGCATTCCACCTCTTCCCAGACCTTCCAGCCACCGGTCACGGGCACTTCAGCAACACCGATAATCGGTCCGTTCAATGCATCCAGATGCAGTTCAATGGCACCGCCCTGACCGTCAGAAGAAATGCTTGTGGTAAACTTCTTAGCACCTTCTTCTCCGAATTCCACACCGCTGACTTTGATGTAATCGCCATCCTGGATATAGCCCACTGCCTGCGTGCCTTCGCCGCTGGGCTCCACCTGCAGGCCGGAGAACCAGCTGCCTGTTTCTGCCTCGACACGCTGATAGGGATTCAGGTATTCCAGCTGTGCAGGACCCTCATCCGACATGGTAAGCAGCGGGATGGAACCGTCCGGATTGAACCGGAATTCCTCTACTGCGGCACTTCGGTTGAAGGTACCGCCACCCTTCAGACCGTTCTTGTGGTAGAAGAAGTAGGAATGACCTTTGTAGTCAATAATTCCGCCGTGGGTGGTAAAGCAGTTGTGCGGTTTCATAATCTGACCGCCGTAAGTCCATGGACCTGTAACGGTCGGTGCGGTGGAATAGCCCATGCTTTCACCGCCGTCGCTGCCGTAGAAAGCAGCAAATACAAGATAATACAGGCTGTCATGCTTGTAAATCCATGGACCTTCACCATAGGATGATGCCTTTTTGCTGCTGGGACCAAAGGAATTCGGATTCATGTCGAAATGCTGAATCGGTCCGTCCAGGGTAATCATATCCTCTTTCAGCTTCACATAATAGCATGTGGGGTTTCCGAACATCAGATATGCCTGACCGTCATCATCAATGATGACGGTGGGATCGATGTAGTCCCAGTTGGGGCCTACCAGCGGTTTGCCCAGGGCATCCTTGAAGGGGCCGGTTGGCGAATCTGCAACTGCAACGCCAATGGCACGGCCGCCGCCGGAAGCGTTTTCAAAGGTCACATAAAAATAGAATTTGCCGTTTCGTTCAATGCACTGGGATGCCCAGGCGGAATCCTTTTTGCCCCAGGAGAAATCCGTATCCTCCATAAAGCAGCCATGATTGGTCCAGTTTTTCATATCCGTTGTGGAGAAAACCTGATAGCCTGTCATGTAATAGAAGTCATTGTTGCCGTCTCTGTCCCGGCCGGTATACACATAAAGCGTATCATTATAGACCATAGGTGCAGGGTCCGGCGTAAAAGACGTCTGAATGATTGGATTTTCCGCATGAGAAGTCAGCGGTGCCGTTTGTCCGATTGCACAAAGGCTGATAATTGCAGCCAATGTGCAGGCCATTCGTTTTTTCATAAGAATCCCCCTAAGTCAAAAAATAATAATTTTATATGATTATCCTATTTGGATAATTCTCTATAGTACATATTATAAATACATCTTTGTTTTTTTACAATATATAAAGTGTAGGAAAACTAGACGATTTGTAGGTTTTGCAATAAAAAATCCGAATTTTTTACGAAAGCTTGATAAAACAATACAAGTTGCAAGCGAAAATACCGTTTTCAGACTTGCAACTTGTATTTCTTTTATATGACAAATCCTGTACTTATATCGGTATCAGCCAATCCGTTTCAGAACAGTCAGATCACGGGCATCCAGATGAAGATCTGTCAGCACATCTGCTGCAAAGCCCTGTTCCCAGGTCAGGGTTTTCTTGGTCAGCAATGCTTCCATCAGAGCCACAGAATCCTTTTCGGTGACAACACCATCCAGATTCACATCGCCTCTCATACCCACTGTGGAATATCTGGCTTTGTCAGCGAAGCGAATGATAATGTAGTTGACGTTGATGGCTTTGTCCTCACTTCTGAAATTAAGAGTCAGCTTTCCGTCTGTAACCTTCACTGTACCCTTTGTGACAGTTTTGCTGTCAGTCACACACTGTGAAGCCACCAAAGCTTCATTCTTTGTGCCGTAGTTTGCATATACAGAAGGGTTCTTTGAGCAGGACCATGGATCACTGAAGCACATTTCCACAGTATAAGTGCCATTTGGCAGTGTAAAGCCGTAATCCAGATGACGGGCGATATTGTTTTCGTACTGGTTCTTGGTATAGCGGAAGGTGGATGTCTTGTCCTGTCCGTCTGCCAGAGTAAACTCATTCGGCCAGGTGTTTGCAGTATAGATGCCGCTGCTCTTGGATGAACCATTGTAGGCATCCTTGAAGTCATCAATCAGTCCCCACATTGCGCCTGTAACAGGATCTGCGCCATAGCGCTGTTCTGTCACGCTGTTGTACCATCCGAATTTATCTGAACCCGTCGCTGTTGTTGTGTCGTGGTCACCGCAGTCCACAAAATAAGCAATATCGCTGTTGTAGTCGTAATAGGGTTCTACGGAGGACATATAAATGAAGTCGCAGACTTTTGCAGATTCTTTTCCGTCATCAGAGGAGAATGCTACATCAATCACATCGCAGGGCTTTCCGTCGGCAGTAATGGTCTTTCTGCTGCGCTCCATAACATCTTCCGGAATCGGAATCTGCACATCATATGTCGTATCGTTTCCTTCATAATTGAGCGTGCCTGCATACAGAATGGCATCCCCCACACGAATGCGGATGCTCTTGCCGTTGTCTGCTTTACGGAAACGGACCTTCAGAATAGAGAATGCAGCATCCTTGTCAACGGCCATCTGATAGGAGAAATAGCCGCCGCTCTTTGCATAACGATAGGTGGAATCATCTGTTACGCCTGCGGACTGGAATTCAATCATATCATGCTGTTCATCATTTTCATACTGACCGTATCCCGGCTGAACCGTATCTGTAACAGAGATTTTTGCTCTTGGCGGTACCTCCTCAATAACTGTGCCGTTGGTCAGGAAGTTCCAGTAAATGCCGTAACGCTGCTGATACTGGAGATAATGCGGTGTGAAAGTCAGCTTGGTGTTGGTATCGTTCAGTGTAAATTTCAGGCTGTTGCTGTCCTTCACAAGATGGTCATTGATTTCAGTCATAAAGGTGGTCAGGGAGACGCCTTCCTTTGCCAGGGTAATATTTTCAGAAGCAACCACTTTATCCTTCGGAATAGTAACCCACATACCGGTGGAACTGTTTACCATATCTTTTGTGCCAAGCTCTGCACTCAGAACCAGAGGACCGTATTTGAAGCCGAAAACATGTTTATTGTCCGGGAGAGAATAAGCGGTAACAGAAGCCGGAATGGTCACTTTGATTTCGTCGCCGTCAGCAAACGGACCGGAAACCACAGCGTAATCCTTAACCGTCTCATAGCTGTATGCCTTGCCGTTTACGGTGATGGTCATTTTACCGGCTTTCCACTGCGGAATGCGGAAACAGAGATTCATATCTGCACTGCCGGAAACCGTAAATGCAGCAGTATCCTGATTAGGGATATCACTGGTTTGCGCCAGGGTAATATTTTTCTCATCCCAGCGGACAGCAGAGCTCTGGTACATATTGACATACAGATTTTTGTCATCATGCATGTAGATGGTGTCGCCCAGTTTTGTAAAGCTTTCCATGCCGCTTCCGGTACAGCACCAGAAGCTGTCATAGGCAGAGCTGTAGACCTTGAAATAGCCCGTTGCCATTGGCTGGAAATAGGTTGTCATACCAGATTCCGGATTCTGGGAGGAAAGAATGGAATTGTAGTAAGTGCCCTCATAGAAATCCATGTACTTTTTATCGCCGGTGATTTTATAAAGCTCACGGCTGAGCTTCAGCATATTGTAGGAATTACAGGTTTCGCAGTTGCAGTTTGTACGTTCTTTATCCAGAATATTGTCTTCGCCAAAGTGCTCCCACTCACTGTTTCCGCCGGTAATATAGGTGTGATGCGTTGTGACCATATCCCAGAATGCCTCTGCATAGGCGAGATAGCGGGAAGCATCCACTTTTTCTCCTGCAACGGTTTTTCCGTCCAGTGCGATATAGCGGCGCAGTGCACCGATGAATTTCGGAATCGTTGTGTTGGCGTGCTTGTTGTTCAGCACATTCTTTCCGCCCTTGAGGACTGCTTCATGGAGATTGGTTTCATCGAAATAATGTGCGGCAACAGCATAATCATCATTGCCCGTGATTTCATACAGCTGATACAGACAGTCGTTCATGCCGCCGTATTCAATGGAAAGAACGGTGTTATGTGTCTGCTGATTCCAGGTTTTGCAGCGGTTCAGTGTCCAGTCGCCAAGACCGCAGGCGATTGTTTTTGCGGTTTCCTTATCCGTCAGGCGGTATACATCCACCAGGCCCTGAACCAGTTTGTGCATGGTGTACCAGGGCACCCAGGATTCATTGATGATATTGGTTTTTCCCTGCTGTACCAGGTCAAACTGTACTTCCACGTTATTGGAATCCTTAACCTGTCCTGCCCACAGAAATCCTTTTTTGCCTTTGGAATTGTCCTGACATTCCTTCATTCCCTTCAGCAGTGCATCAATGATGCCGCTGAGTTTTTCTTTCTGTGCAGCTGTCAGTGCCGGATTCTGATAGGCCTGGGCACATGCGGAGAGATAATGGCCCACGGTGTGGCCCGCAATCAGCGTGTTCTCCCAGCCTTTGTAGCGGCTTGCGCCATAGGTATTCATCTTGGCATTCTCACGGAAGCCCACCAGCAGTCTGTTGGTGTCGAAGGAAAGCAGATATTCGATTTCCTTCTGGAATGCATTGACAGCGTAAGCATCTGTCATGGTAATGTCGCTGAGATGAAAGTCTTCAATGGCAATGTCTGCCGCATTTGCCAGCAAAGTTGTATCGTAAGTTGTTTTCGGCAGGTAATTTGCAGCGCCGACAGTCAGAATGCCGGACATTGCCGTGGCTATAATACGCTTGAAATTCATGTAAAATCCCCCTGTTTTGTTTGTTTTTCGCTTCCTCGCAATGTTGTATTGTTTTGCTAAAAATTGTGATTTAGCAATACAACTTTCGACAGCATTTCGGGTTCGCCTGATATTATTATAATTTCTATTTATGAAAAAAGCACTAGATAAAATGCATCTTTGCAGGAAAAAGTAAAGAAAATTCAGAATAATTTTTAAGTTGTATTGTTGTATTATATCTTTTTTATGACTATACGAATACAGTTGTCTGCATTCCTCAAATATTGTGATTGTTGCATCAGCGAATCCGGATATGCAAAGCAAAACTATTTTCATTTTTCACAATTATGTAATAAAACGAATGGAAAATACTGCATAAGCCTATAATATAGATATATTTTGCGTTTTTTCCATTGCATTTTTTCTTGATTTGTGGTATACTATAAGAGAAAATCAGATGGAAAGGGGCGTGTCCGGATGCCGTCAGAATGCATTCAACGTGAGCTGTGTATGCTGATGAAAAAGGCAGTTATTCTGGATATTGCAGCGTATCTGATCAGCCTTCTGTTTTACGGCCTGACCATTTCATTTGCAGCTGGCCTGGTGCTTGGCACAGCGGTACTGTTTGCAATGCTGTACCTGCTGCGGCTCAGTGTGTGCAGGGCGGCAGATGATGCAATCCGGTACGGTACTACCAGTCAGAAGCGCTATATGCTGTATTATGCCCTGCGGATTCTGGTTTTCGGCATTGCATTTGCAGGGGCACTGCATTTTCGGAATCAGGTATCTCCTGTCGCTGCCGTTATTCCGATGATTTACCCACGGCTGATTTACACCGCAGATGCAATTTTTAAAAAGAAGAGTTCCATCGCTGACAGGAAAAAGAGGTGAGAATGAACATCTATGGCAATCATGGCAATTCCTGCGTTTTTGCAGGGATCAACAGACTTGAATGTTTCCGGACCCAATATCATTGCATCATTTGAGATTTTTGGAATCACCATTCGCTTCACAGAAACCATAGTGCTGGAATGGATCGTAATGGCGGTTATTCTCGGATTGTGTGTATTTCTGACCAGAAATCTGAAAGTGAACGGCGTATCCAAACGACAGGTGATTGCAGAAATGGCAGTGGAAGCGATCACGAATCTGGTGCGTGATACCATGGGAAAAAGCTGGCTCGGCTTTACGCCCTATATCGCAACCATTTTCTGCTTTTCGATTTTCGGCAGTCTTCTGAGTTTGACAGGCCTGCGTGCCGTTACCTCGGACTTCTCCGTACTTGCCACATGGGCTGCCATCACATTTATTCTGATTACAGCCACAAAAATCCGCTTCGGCGGTGTGGGCGGCTATCTGAAAGGATTTCTGGATCCGATTCCCGTTATGCTCCCCATCAACATCCTGAGTGAGGTTGCAACACCAGTTGCAATGGCACTTCGTCATTTCGGAAATATCGCAGGCGGCTCCATCATCATGGGACTGGTGTATTTCGGACTGACAGGATTAAGCCACCTGGTAAAACTGCAGATCCCGATTCTGACAATCGGTATTCCTGCGGTATTATCCCTGTACTTTGATTTGTTCTCTGACTTTATGCAGGCATTCATTTTCATCATGCTGACAATGGTATTTATCAGCAATGCCGCACCGCCGGAGGATGAAACGCAAACCGCTTAAACAATCTTTTTTTATTATGGAGGTATGAATTATGGACATCAGTGAAGCAATTGTACTGGCAGGCTCTGCAATCGGTGCAGGTCTCGCAATGATTGCCGGTATCGGCCCTGGTATCGGTGAAGGTTATGCAGTAGGTAAAGCATGTGAGGCAATCGCAAGACAGCCGGAAGCATCCGGTGCTGTTACCAGAACCATGTTTGTTGGTTGTGCTGTTGCAGAATCAACCGGTATCTATGGTCTGATTATTGCCTTGCTCCTCATCTTCCTGAAGCCCTTTACCTGATTTGTGAAAGAGGATTCTCCGTTCTGTGCACTGCTTCAGAATGCCCTGTGAAGAAAACATTCGGCAGCACTGACGCAGAAATCATACAGCGGAGCATACCTGATATTTGCAGGCAAAGGAAACTGATTTACAAAGATAAGGAAGGCTGAATAAAATGGGATTTTTATCCATTGATCTTGGTACCATTCTGTTCACGCTTATCAATACTCTGATTTTGTTTTTCGGCATTAAGCATTTTCTGTTTCAGCCGGTAAACAAAATTCTGGAGGAACGCCGGCAGGCAGTTGACAAAACCATGCAGGATGCGGAAGATGCCAGAACACGGGCAGAACAGGCAGAAGCAGAATATGCAGAAAAACTGGCTGATGCAAAAGAAGAATCTGCTGAAATCTTGCGAAATGCAACCCGTAAGGCACAGAGACGCTCTGATGAAATTGTCACACAGGCAAAGGAAGAAGCAGCCGGCATTCTCCAGCAGAATCGAGATGAGTTGGAACGTGAAATGCGTCGTGCAGAGAGTCAGCTCCGTTCTGAAGTTGCAGAACTGGCAGTGCTCGCTGCAGAAAAAGTCGTTGAACGTGAAATCAATCCGGAGGATCATGCCAGATTGATTGACGAATTTATTGATTCGGTGGGTGATGTACAGTGAGTTCAGAAGTATCTGCTGTTTATTCTGAAGCATTGTTTTCACTGGCAAATGAACAGGGCGATACGGTTTTACAGGAAACCCGTTCTGACCTGCGGCAGTGTGCAATGCTGTTCTCACTGAATCCGGACCTGGAGCGGCTTCTGTCACTGCCCACCATTTCTGTGGAAGAGCGTTTGCAGATTACAGAAAAGATTTTTGGCAGTGATGGCCTGGCATCCCGTTTACTGTTTTTGTTGGTAGACCATGAACGGGTATCCTATCTGGGAGAAATTGCAGATGATTTTGACCGAAAAATGCTGGAATACCAGAACACCGCCGATGTGACGGTGACAACAGCGGTTTCCATCAATCCGGAGCAGAAGGAAAAGCTGCGGAAAGCACTGGAGAAGAAGCTGAACCGCACAGTCCGCATCAATGAACGGATTGACCGCAGCATTCTGGGCGGCGTCATCGTGCAGTATGGTGATACCAGAATTGATAACAGCGTAAGAAATCGTCTGGATACGTTGAAAGAACGTCTGTCCTGACATATTGAACATGCGGAAACAAGGATGTTTTTCGCATAATAAGAAGGTGCAAAATGAATTTAAGACCAGATGAAATCACCGGTATTATCAAGGAACAGCTGAAGAATTATGAATCCAAGCTGAACCTTGCTGATGTCGGTACAGTAATTACAGTCGGTGACGGTATTGCGAATGTACATGGTCTGGAACAGTGCATGTCCGGTGAATTGCTGGAATTTGAAGGCGGTATCTCCGGAATGGCGCTGAACCTGGAGCATGATTTCGTTGGTGCAGTTTTGCTTGGTTCTGACCACGATATCAAGGAAGGTGCAACCGTAAAACGAACAAAGGAAATCGTATCCGTTCCCGTTGGTGAGGAATTGCTGGGCAGAGTTGTGAATGCCCTGGGCGAGCCGATTGACGGCAAAGGCCCGATTCTGACCACCAAGAAAATGCCAATCGAAAAGATTGCACCGGGTATCATTACCCGTAAATCCGTGCATGAGCCGATGCAGACCGGTATCAAGGCAATTGACTCCATGATTCCCATCGGCAGAGGTCAGCGTGAGCTGATTATCGGCGACAGACAGACCGGAAAGACCTCTATCGCCCTGGATACCATTATGAACCAGAAGGGCAAGGACGTCATCTGTATCTATGTTGCCATCGGTCAGAAACGTTCTACCGTTGCAAACGTGGTGGAAACACTGACAAAGGCAGACGCAATGGCATATACCATTGTGGTGTCTGCAACTGCATCCGAGCTTGCTCCGCTGCAGTATATTGCCCCATACTCCGGCTGTACCATGGGCGAATATTTCACTGACCAGGGCAAGGATGTTCTGATTGTTTATGACGATTTATCCAAGCACGCTGTTGCATACAGAACACTTTCTCTGCTGCTGAAGCGTCCGCCGGGACGTGAGGCATATCCCGGTGATGTATTCTATCTGCATTCCCGTCTGCTGGAGCGTGCATGCTGTCTGAATGAAAACTACGGCGGCGGTTCTCTGACCGCACTGCCGATTATTGAAACACAGGCAGGCGATGTTTCCGCATATATTCCCACCAACGTCATTTCCATTACAGATGGTCAGATTTTCCTGGAAACGGATTTGTTCAATGCGGGTGTGCGTCCGGCTGTCAACCCGGGTATTTCTGTTTCCCGAGTAGGCTCCGCAGCACAGATTCCGGCAATGAAGAAAGTATCCGGTTCACTGAAGCTGACCTACTCCCAGTATCGTGAACTCCAGGCATTCTCCCAGTTTGGTTCTGACCTGGACAAGGATACCAAGGAGCGTCTGGCAAAGGGTGAACGTGTGGTTGAGGTGCTGAAGCAGGATAAGTCCAGCCCCTTGTCTGCAACAGATCAGGTTGTGATTCTGTACGCAGTCACCAATAATATGCTGAAGGACATTCCTGTCAGCCGCATTGCGGAGTTTGAAAAGGCACTGCTGCAGGAAATCAATGAAACACACAGCGAGATTACAGAGGCAATCCGCACAACAGGTAAGTTGGAGCCGGATACCGCTGAGGCAATGAAAGCAGCCATCAGCGAATTCGTAAAAACCTTTATCTGATTGGGAGGTGTAGACATTGGCAGCTGCCAATATGAAAGCAATCAAGCGCCGGATTAAGAGCGTGGAAAGCACCATGCAGATTACAAAGGCAATGGAGCTTGTTTCCTCCTCCAAACTGCGTAAGGCAAAAGAACGTGCAGAACAGGCAGTCCCCTTTTTCAATCTGCTGTATCAGACCATGAGCGAGGTTGCATCGGAAGCGGTGGGTTTTCATTCTGTGTATACAGAGCCACGTGAAACAGGTGCTGCGCTGCTGATAATCATGGCAGGTGACCGTGGACTTGCAGGCGGTTTTAATCTGAATGTGTTTCGTCTTGCTGAAAAACGCATTGCAGAATTGGAACAGGACGGCCGTGAAGCAGTGCTGATGACCGTGGGCAAAAAGGCCTCGGAGTATTTTTCAAAGCGTTCTTACCGCATTCTCGGCACTTTTGATAATATCGGCGAAAATGTAACCACTTATACTGCGCTGCATATGGCTGACCATATTGTCGGACTGTTCCAGCAGGGACATTTGTCAATGGTGGAAGTGTTCTTCACGAATATGGTTTCTCCGCTTGCACAGGAAGCACGGCAGATGCAGGTGATTCCTGTGCCGAATCTGGAGAGAAATCCGGGAATGCAGAGCCTGACAAAATATGAGCCAAGCCCGGAGGCCGTATTTGATGCTTTGATTCCGCAGTATATTTCGGGTATTTTGTATTGTACAATTGTTGATACCTATGCATCGGAGCAGGCAGCCCGCCGTATGGCAATGGAAAATGCCACCGACAATGCACAGGAAATGATTGATGAATTATCTCTGAAATACAATCGGGCACGTCAAGCATCCATTACTCAGGAACTGACCGAGATTGTATCCGGCGCAAATGCCCAGGGATAAAAACGAGTCTATTTTACAGAAAGTGAGCTTCATAAAATGGCGAATGAAGAAGCAAAGCGCGGCGGCATCGGTAAAATCGTTCAGATTATCGGTGCAGTCGTGGATGTGCGATTCCAGAAGCATGAACTGCCTCGTCTTCTGAATGCAATCGAATGTGATAATAATGGACGAAAACTCATTCTGGAAGTCGCTCAGCACATTGGAGATGATATCGTCCGCTGTATTGCCATGAGTAGTACAGATGGTCTGATTCGCGGATTGGATGCCATTGATACAGGCAGCCCCATTCGTGTGCCCGTGGGCAGAGAAACCCTGGGCAGAGTATTTAATCTTCTGGGCGAGCCGGTGGATGAGCAGCCTGCACCTGCATCCGCAGAGTACTGGCCGATTCACCGTGATGCACCATCCTATGAAGAGCAGGCAGCCAGCAGTGAAGTGCTGGAAACCGGTATTAAGGTTATTGACCTGATTGCACCATATCTGAAGGGCGGTAAAATCGGTTTGTTCGGCGGTGCCGGCGTTGGCAAAACAGTTCTGATTC
Source organism: Oscillospiraceae bacterium (assembly GCA_024404915.1). Taxonomy (GTDB): domain Bacteria; phylum Bacillota; class Clostridia; order Oscillospirales; family Ruminococcaceae; genus Firm-04. The sequence continues at coordinate 31,015 of JAKSPJ010000004.1, read as the reverse complement.
AGGAGCTGATTAACAACGTGGCAAACCAGCACGGCGGTATTTCCGTATTCACCGGTGTTGGTGAGCGTACCCGTGAAGGCAATGACCTCTATCATGAAATGAAGGACAGCGGCGTTCTGGAAAAGACCTGTCTTGTATATGGTCAGATGAATGAACCGCCGGGAGCAAGAATGCGTGTGGCATTGTCCGGTCTCACCATGGCAGAGTATTTCCGTGATACAGAGGGACAGGATGTTCTTTTGTTCATTGACAACATTTTCCGTTTCACCCAGGCAGGTTCCGAGGTTTCGGCTCTGCTGGGCCGTATGCCGTCTGCCGTTGGATATCAGCCCACACTGGCAACGGAAATGGGCGCATTGCAGGAAAGAATTACCTCAACCGGCAAGGGTTCCATCACATCTGTTCAGGCAGTTTATGTGCCGGCAGATGACTTGACTGACCCGGCGCCTGCCACCACATTTGCCCATCTGGATGCAACTACCGTTTTGTCCCGTCAGATTGCATCTCTGGGTATTTATCCGGCAGTTGACCCGTTGGAGAGTAACTCCCGCATTCTGTCCCCGGAGGTTGTGGGACAGGAGCATTACCGTGTAGCACGTCAGGTGCAGACCATTCTGCAGAGATACAACGAGCTGCAGGATATCATTGCAATTATGGGTATGGATGAGCTGTCTGATGAGGATAAGCTGACAGTAAACCGTGCAAGAAAGGTGCAGCGTTTCCTGAGTCAGCCCTTCTCCGTAGCAGAACAGTTTACCGGTATGCAGGGCAAGTATGTTCCCATTGCAGAAACGATTCGCGGCTTCCGTGAAATCATCGAGGGCGAACATGATGATATTCCGGAATCTGCATTCCTGTTTGCAGGAACCATTGATGATGTACTGGAAAAGGCGAAGGCTCTGGAGGAGGATGCTGAGTGAGTGTTTTTTCTCTGCAGATTATTACACCGGAAAAAGTATTTTTTGATGAACAGGTGCAGCGTGTAATCGTCCGCACCACAGAGGGTGATGTGGGTATTCTTGCAAAGCATGAACGCTATGTGGCCACATTGCCTTCCGGACCAATTAAGATTACCATGCCGGACGGCTCAGAGCGCATAGCGGCGCTGTCGGGAGGTGCCATCAAGGTTTCACCAGCCCAGACAGCCATTCTGTCAAATGCTGTGGAATGGGCGGAGGATATTGACATCGACTGGGCAAAGCGTTCTGAAGAGGATGCACGCCGCCGCCTGGAAAACAGTAAAACAGCACAGGAACAGCAGTATGCAGATCTGAAACTGAAACGTGCTGTAAACCGTCTGCGTGTTTCTTCTATGAAGGAGTAATGCCGGGAATATATATTTTTAGAAATAGAAAGGATTATGGGATTTATGAGATTTTCAAGACCTGTTGGATACATCGGATTGCTTGCAGCCATTTTTTCTGCTGTGTTTTTGGCAGATATTCCCAACTATATGAAATATAAAAAGGGTGATATCAAGGATTTCAATACAGTGGAAGCGAGTGAACTGAAGAAAGGCGATCTGGTGCAGGGCGTCATTGATATGACCTATGGATGTGTTGCAGATTATGAAGAGACAGAAACAGTACTGGGCATTCAGACCTCAAAAGAGGTGACAAAGCAGTATTATTCCGTTGTCATGGACTGCGGAAAAGAAGTCATCTATGAAACCGGCAACAGTGAACAGCTGAATTCACTGGAACTGCTGACAAAACAGTGTGAAGACTATTTTGAAGCAGTGAACGAAGCCTATGAAAACTATGATGAATTTCGGGACGATGAGCCGGACCTGGAAATGATAGAGTACCCTACCAAGCAGATTGAATTCACAGGTCAGGTTGTAGATATGAACAGTGAACTGCTGGGCATCGTCAAGGAATGGTACAATGATGATGAAGATTTCAATGCAAATTGTGCATCAGACATTGTGATCCGCTACAGCGAATTCTCACGTTTCACATGGGTTGTATATGCAGGAATAGGCGCAGGCGTTCTTGCAATTGTAATGCTGGTTCTTTGGATTGTACTCCGCAAAAGAGAAAAAAGCATCGGAATGTATTGATTCCTGAAAAAACGGGTTTGAGAGAGGGGTAATCCATCCGGATCACCAAAAAAACAATACAGCATTGCATGATGAGCATTGTGCAATGCTGTATATGCAAAAAGAGGGGTTTGCTTATGTTTTTTTTCAAGAAAGTGACTGCTGCACTGACAGCGGCAGCTATGCTGGCGCTGAATGGTGCGTATATGGTACCACAGACCATTACAGCTGCAGATGATTGTCATGACGACTGGCTTCATGTTGAAAAAGATAAAATCGTAGACATGAACGGAAATGAAGTGTGGCTGACAGGTGTAAACTGGTTCGGCTACAATGTCGGCTCCCAGGTATTTGACGGTGTATGGTCTCAGAATATGCACTGGTGCCTGGAGATGATTGCGGATCACGGCTTTAATCTTCTGCGTGTTCCGATGTCCACGGAGATTTTGCTGCAGTGGAAGAATAAAAAACCGGACGGCCTTGTTAAGGTCAATCAGTATTCCAATCCGGAACTGACCGTGGAAGGCGTGGAAGGCGGTACAATCAAATACAGCTTTGACATCTGGAACCAGGCAGTGGAATGGTGCAAGGAACTGGGTATCAAGATTATGATTGATATTCACTGTGCTACCACTGCCTCCAACGGCCACCAGTGGGCAACCTGGTATGACAACAACTACGGCACGGATGAATGGCTGGAAGCACTGGAATGGGTAACGGATTACTATAAAGATGATGATACCCTGATTGCCATTGACCTGAAGAATGAGCCCCACGGCAAAAAAGATGAAGGTCTGATGGCAAAGTGGGATGGTTCCACTGATGAAAACAACTGGAAATATGCCGCAGAGCGTGGTGCAAAAGCCGTTCTGGACATCAATCCCAATATGCTGATTATGGTAGAAGGCATTGAGGTATATCCGAAATTTGATGAGGGACAGGACTGGAACTCTCCCAGTATCGATTATGTGAACAATTACAGCCCCTATTACGGCGCATGGTGGGGCGGCAATTTCAGAGGCGTCCGTGATTATCCCATTGACCTGGGCAAGTATCAGAGTCAGCTGGTATATTCCCCCCATGATTACGGTCCTGAGGTATGGAAGCAGGATTGGTTCTATCTGGATGATCCAAGCAAGACCTTCTCCCGTGAAACACTGCTGGAAGACTATTGGTATGATTCCTGGGCATTTATCGCAGAAGAAAACATTGCACCGCTGCTCATGGGTGAATGGGGCGGCTGGGTTGACGAGGAGCACGATAAGACAGGTGAAAATCGTCACTGGCTGAAAGAAATCCGGGACTATATGATTGATAAGCATATTCATCACACCTTCTGGTGCTTCAACGAGAATTCTTCTGATACCGGCGGTCTGGTCTATGACAATTTCGGAAAATGGGACGACGTGAAGTATGAGTTTGTGAAGCCGGTTCTCTGGCAGGATGAAAACGGCGTCTTTATCAGTCTGGATCATCAGTATCCCATTGGTAAGAATGGCCAGAGCCTGTCTCAGTATTACAGCGGAAGCAGTGTCACAACGCCTCCTGCTGTCACAACAACTGCACCAGCTGCTACTACTCCTGCACCCACAACAACCACAGCAATCGTTTTCCCGGTCACATCCGCAACTACGAAAACAGAAACATCTGTCAGTACGGAAAAGAAAACTCCCGGTGATGTGAATTGCGACGGAGATATCGGCGTAGATGATGTGGTTTTGCTGGCAAGAATGCTGGCAGAGGATACAGATGCAAAGATTACAGAACAGGGTCAGATCAATGCAGATGTTGACGGAAAAACCGGTTTGTCATCCGGCGATGTAGCGAAGATTCTTCGGGTTATCGCCCGTATGGATCAATTCTGATTTGTATTTTGAAAAAACATCCTGACTGCCATTTCTGTCAGGATGTTTTTATATGGAGGTATTACAATGAGTTTGGAACAGGTTCCCGCTTCAGAACGTATTCACATCGGATTTTTCGGTGCAAGAAATGCCGGAAAGTCCAGCCTGGTGAATGCCATAACCGGGCAGGAGGTTTCGATTGTGTCATCTGTTGCAGGAACAACAACAGATGCCGTCAGCAAGAGCATGGAGTTGCTTCCTCTGGGTGCAGTTCTTATTACCGACACAGCCGGATATGATGATGATGATGCTCTGCTGGGTCAGCAGCGTATTGAAAGAACAAGAAGAGAACTGTATCGGACAGATATTGCCGTATTGGTAATGGATGCGGCGAAGCCTGTGAGCGACACCGAACAGGCATTGATTTTGTTGTTTCAAAAGGAGCGCACACCCTTCATTCTTGCATATAATAAGTGTGATACGCTGGAAAACAGAAATGTACTTCAGGCGGAAAACCAGATTTATGTCAGTGCAAGAAGCGGAGAAGGCATCACGGAGCTGAAGGAAATGCTGGGCCGTATTCTGAAAGATAGCGAAGAGGAGCGCTTTATTATCCGTGACCTGATTGAGAAGGATGACCTTGTGGTATTGGTTACACCGATTGATGAATCTGCGCCAAAGGGCAGATTGATTCTGCCGCAGCAGCAGACACTGCGTGAAGTCCTGGATGCGAATGCATCCGCCCTTGTGGTACAGACAGAACAGCTGGGCGGCTTACTCCAGACATTGAAGCATCCGCCGAAAATGGTTGTAACGGACAGCCAGGCCTTTGCCCAGGTGGCAAAAATTGTGCCGGATGACATTCCCCTGACATCTTTTTCGATACTGCTGGCAAGATACAAGGGATTCTTACAGACCGCTGTGGAAGGCGTCAAGGCACTGCAGGCATTGCCGGAGGGTGCAAAAATTCTCATTGCGGAGGGATGTACCCATCACCGTCAGTGCAATGATATCGGCACAGTGAAGCTGCCGAATGCAATCCGTAAACTTACAGGCAGACAGTTTGCACTGTCATATTGTTCCGGCGGCTCATTCCCGGAACATCTGGAGGAATATAGTCTGGTGATTCATTGCGGCGGCTGTATGCGCTCTGAAAGAGAGATTCAGTGGAGAATGCGGACCGCATTATCGCAGGGGGTGCCTTTTACAAATTACGGCGTAACCCTTGCGGCATGCACCGGCATTCTGGAACGTACTCTGATGAAGAATCTCCTTTTGCCGGAATCTGATTCAGCTGTCTGAAAGCATATTTTTATAAAACATCGAAATCAGAAATGCCCCGTAACCCAACCCGGTTACGAGGCATTTTTTTAATAATTGTTATTCTGTCCGGGACAGAAAGCGCAGTACATTCCAGGAATAGGGCATCAGAATGCCTCTGTTTTGCGGCTCAACAATACATGGTGTAACTGCATCGGGGCAAGCCTCTGTATTTTCCGCTTTGATATCATCATGATACATGGCAATATGCGATTCCAGCTGATACCCTTCCGTGCCATGAAATTCTGTCTGATATGAATTCTGCCCGGAGCGGTTTACAATAAACACCGTCAGCGTCTTTTCATCCTGTATTACTGCCAGCGTCTCCAATTCCGGTACATTTGCATGGGATTCCGTTGTATACGACTCACATTGACAGCTGACCTCCACAACTCTTCCCCTGCCATACAAAGAAGCGTGAAGGAATGGATAATAAATAGTCTGTGCCCATGCCGGGCCATGATTGCGGGTCATAATCGGAGCAATTACATTCACAAGCTGTGCCAGGCATGCGATTTTCACACGGCTGCAATTTCGCATCAGCGTCATCATCAGACAGCCCGTCAGAAGGGCATCCTCCATGGTGTAAATATCCTCCAGCAAAGGCGGTGCAATCTGCCAGGGGGCAATTTCCTTGTCACGGCCGTTGCTGTGAAACCACACATTCCATTCGTCAAAGGCAAGATAAATCTTTTTTTCTTCCTGCAATTCTTCCTGAATCTCATCACAAATACGAACCGTCTCCTGAATATACGCATCCATATCCAGAGATTTTGCCAGGAATTCCGCAGTATTTCCGCTCTGATTGCCGTAGTAGCTGTGAATGGACAGGTATTCAATGTAGGGATAGCACTCCCGCAGAACACAGCGCTCCCATTCACCAAAGGTCGGCATGCCGGCATGAGAGCTGCCGCAGGCAATCAGCTCAATGGAGGGATCTGTCCATTTCATGATTTTGGCAGTTTCGCAAGCGATTCTCGCATACTCCTCTGGGGTTTTGCGGCATATCTGCCATTCACCGTCCATTTCATTGCCCAGGCACCAAAGATGAATGCCGAAAGGCTTTTCAAAGCCGTTTTCACGCCGCTTCTGTACATAGTATGTATCATAATCGCAGTTGCAGTATTCCACAAGATTTCCTGCTTCTTCCGGTGTGCCGGTTCCCAGATTCACCGCCATTATAATTTCTGTTTCCGCACGCTTTGCCCATTCCTGAAATTCATCAATTCCAATCCAATTAGGTTCAATGCATTTCCAGGCAAGCTCTTTTTTTCTGGGGCGCAGTGCCTTCGGTCCGATGCCGTCCTCCCAGTGGTAGCCGGAAACAAAATTTCCGCCGGGATAGCGCACCACTGGCACATGCAGTGCCTTTACCATTCCAAGAACATCCTGACGAAACCCCATATGATCCGCCAGGGGATGGGATGGTTCATAAATGCCGCCGTAAACAGCACGTCCCAGATGTTCAATAAATGAGCCGAACAGCCTGGAATCTGTTTCCCCGATGATGTGGGACTGACGTATATCAATTACTGTTTTTTTCATGATACCCTCTCAATCAAAGATTACCCTCTGATATTATTATTTTCCTGTATACAATTCCGATGTTTTCCAGATGCCGTTTTCATATGCAATGACAAAAGCAGCCTTCTGCCATTCTTTTGCACCTGCATTCTGCCTGGGATTCTCTTTCTGTTCTGCTGTTCTTGTTTCATAATAAATACAGCCGTTTCCCTGGGCAGTCAGACAGCAGATATCCATTTCCTGACGCTGTTTTTCCCCTGCGCCTTTGCTCACCCACAGTGCACCGTCATGCCTTGCATATACGGTATCAAATATATCCTCAAACCGGGATGAAAAATACAGATGAAAACCCTGCCGTATCTGGGAAACGGTCAGTTCTTCCGGCAGCAGCTTCTGTCTCTGCTCCTTATCATACTCTTCAGCAAAGCCCTTTGCCTGGAGGCCGCCGCCGGCTGTATACAGGTCATAGAGCGATAAAGACTGATAGTACATCAAAACACCCAGCACCGCTTTTTCCCTCATATTCATTTCTTTTTGCGGTGTACTGCATTGCAGCGCAATATGCTCTGACGGAACATAGCCCTCATGACCGTTCGCACGTATTTTCAGCCAGCGGTCAGCGGCATTATAAATATTGCCTTGCACTGTCATGGCTGTCACTTTTACCTGTGCACCCTCCGGAAGCCGTATCAGCTGTCTGGAATCGGAATTTGCAGCCTCATACATCGTGATGCTTTCTGCGCCGTATACAACACCATCCGCCTTGCATGGAATCATACTGTGCTCCTGGTCAAACAGCAGGCGAAAGTCCATTGCATTCTCATTCCATTGAATGGTATCCCCATCCTGTGACACAGCTGTTTGGCTGACTTGTGACACTGCTGTCACGGTTCTGTGGTGCTCCAGGGGATCCTTTGGCGCAGTGCCGCATGCAGTCAGCAGTACTGCGGGGAATATTGCCGCTATGACGATTCGTTTTTCTCTGATATTTCTCACCTCAATTCGTTACAGATCTCTATGTTATCATACCATAATTTGATATAATTGTCAATCTTCTTTATCCGTGTTTCGTGGATGGCATGCTTTGTGTCTCACTTCTTTCATGTCAGGAAACACAATGCGCAGTCAGAGTGAGTCTTAGCACAAATTGTGTGCATTCTTGACAATTAGTTCAAATCATGATATAATGAAAATATCATTTCAATCAAAAGCAAGTTCAGAAGCATTCATTGCATGGAGGGCATTGTTATGGAAAAATCTTTAGTAAATACCTCTGTTTCATTTGAAATCAAAGGAACGCAATATTACGGAGAAGTCCTTTCCGTGGAAGGAAAAACTGCCACGATTTCTGTCCATGAATACGATGAAACTGTAAAACTGCCAATCAGCAGACTGACGCCGGTCAAACCCTTTTATATTGATTCGCTCACAGGAATGGAAATCGTGCACTTTGAACGCACCTGGTTTCAGATGCCGGAATTCTGTGAACCGCTGGCCCCCTTTCTGTTTCCAAAGCCTATCGTCATTTCCTTGTCGGATCTCCGAATTGCAATGCGCAATATCAAGGAAAAGAATCCTGAAATGCTCCAGGTCATTGAAGAATGGGTTAAACCGATTGGCTACCACCTCTTTCATACACCTGACAGCTTTGTGCCGGAAGAAAATGCGTATGAAGATGAAATAAACCCGGATGGGATTCGTTTTCTCCCCACGAGAGCCGATTATATCTATTCATTTTTTGATGAGGCGCTGGAGGGACTGGATTATGATGTGAAATCTGCCGCAGAATTTGCTGATGCTGTGTTGGAAAAGATTGATGCGATTCTTGAGAATGAAAAAACACCGCTTCTCAAGAGAACATATACCGATAAAGAAAAGCAGAAATATCTGCGAAGCTTCGGGGACGGAGAGGGCTTGAATACTGCATCAGAGATGGAACTGGAGCTCTATCGGCTGTTCATTGAACAATTGATAGAGAAGGATAATGTAGTTGCACTGCGATATAAGGGCTACGGCTGTTACGGCGGTAATGCAGCCTATGAATGCAACTGGTTCACCGCAAGAGACTGCATTATAAAGCTCTTTGCATTGACGGGTGATGCCTTCTATGCCAATACATTGGGATATATTTTTTATTACGGCCGCTGCAGCAACGGCGAGCCGGAATATGAAGAAGCGTTCAAATACTTCTCCCTTGGTGCTGCAGGCGGAGAATACGAGTCCAGATATAAGCTGGCAGATATGCTGCAGAATGGATATTATGTCCCGCAGAACAAAAAGCTTGCAGGCTCTCTTGTGTGGGATCTCTACAAGGAGAATCTGGTGCATATGCAGCACGGCGATTTCCTTTGCAAGTTTGCTGATGCTGCAGTCCGGCTGGGATATTATGAGGAAATCGGCCTGATATCTGAGCCGAAACTGATTTCCGCATATTACTTGTATCTTCAGGCAGATTTTGCGATCCGTCAGCGGCTGCGGTATGATTACTACGGTGATGTTTCCGTTGCAAAACGCATTCAGGAATCTTTGGAGCGTGTCAGAAAAACAGGAAGTATTCCTAAGCATATCAAGTCTCACAATATTGATCTGGATACACTCCTGGAAGATTATTTGTCCCGGCATAGTATGTTTGAGATGCATATTACAGATCAAACGGATGACAAGCTCAGGATTTCTATCCGTCTTGCATCTCTGCCGAATGAACAATCGGAAAAGATGTTCATTACAGATTTGCCCTGTGGTTTTGTCGGCATGCTGGAAACGCTGAATATCACAGTCAAGGACTATAAGCTTTCTGTCGTACAAAAGCCGATTGGCACAATTCGTTTTGACCGCATCAAGGATGACACCTTTTTCCTGAATGGCGAAGAGGTTGCCTCCATCTCCGGTGAATACAGCTTCTCGTTTCCCACAAAAGAAACCACAAAGAAATACCATATGGCATCTGTCATATTCGAGCCGCGTGGCCGCTCCTACGACTATCTGCTGGAGCTTCCCAACGTGAAACCCGGTGACCAGGTAGTCGTCATGGGAAAAGAAAAAGAAGCCGTCGTGACTGTCACAAACATTTTTGAGAAGACGGAATCAGAACTGCCTCTGGTAATGAAACGATACAAAAAAATACTGCGAAAGGCATAATGCCAAAAAAGAAAGAATACGATGGAATACTATGAAAAAGATTCGTAGTTTACAGCAAGTATCTGGATACCGCAGAAAACTGAATAGTCACTTCTAAGAGAGCCGATTGGCTCTCTTTTTGTTCCAACATGCAATTTTTCCCGGAAATGATACTGAATTTGCCATAGCACAAAAGCAATGAGAGTCAAGGAAAAAAAACTGCATCAAACGCTCTGCAAAAAAAGAAAGGCTGCGTAACCTTTCGGTTACACAACCTTATCTTCAGAAGAAAAAACTTCTTTAATAGTACCTGATGAATTGGTGCCTTTTTTCTGTCATGGTCTATTTTTCCGGAATCATCAGCCGTTCAGAAAGAGCTGAGAAACAAATTCATAAGCGATGTAGAGAATAAACAGCAGGAATCCGATATTCAATACAGAAGTCTTGAAACGCTTGCCCTTCGGAACAGGTGCTTCACTCTCCGGCAGACTGAATCTGGATGCATTCAGGCAAAGCATGATAATGCCGCCAATTGCAATCATAAAGTTAAACGCAGTGAAAATGAAGAATGGAATCATGCTCTGGAGTGAGGAACCAAGCGAAGTGATATCGTTATTTGTTAGTGCATTTACCAAGGTTTCTGAATCCACCTTATGCAGGAGAATCATTGGTATTGCGCTTCCCCAGAAGTTCATCATAATATGCAGGATGATTGTGTTGATGACTTTTCCTGTGCGAAGATAGATATATGCCAGGAATAAGCCGATGAATGCGGCATAGAAGAACTGGGAAAAGTTGCCGTGGAACAGGCCGAAAGTGATACCGGAAATCAGAAGAGCAGGGAGAGTGCCGTATTTCTGTATGCGGTCAAGCAGAATCTTGCGGAACAGGATTTCTTCAATCACCGGGCCAATCAGTACTGCAATGATGACAAACACTGTGCTTGCATTGCCAAAAACGCCTTCAATCAGGAAAGTGGACGATGTGTTATAGCCGACAATCTGGGAAAGAATGAAGTTGATGACAGTTCCGATTAAATTACCTGCAATGCAAAGCCCTTCCATACAGATGAATGCCATGATAAAATGATGGGGCTTCATCTGGTATTCCTGGGACGGTGGGGAGGCGGGAACCTTTTTGCTTACGAGAAGATAAATCGGAAAGGCAATGAGATACATGGAACCAAAGGATATAATATAGCTTAATGCGATATTATCCTGTAGTTGGCTGCGAAAGAGAAAAGCGAATATATTTACCGCTATGATTGCAGCAATCGAATAAATAAAGAGATTCAGCATGGAACGTGAATAGGCACGTCTTGCTTCAGGAATCAAATCCGCAGCTGCAACTTGTGTAATCTCTCCCGAATTTGTATTGATATTTTGTTCATTCATACGAATACTCCTTCATAACACGGAAGAGCAGTTTGAATAAACTGCTCTTCCAAATTATCATTATCTTTTGTTTGGATCAATCATAATGCCGCCGGTCTTGGGATCAATACCACGGGCAAGAAGCTGCTTTTCAAAATCCTTATTGATTTTGTCAACCTTCTTGCGGCGCTTTGCCTCAGCAGCAGAAATCGGGCCTGTAGGTGCCTCTTCTTTCTGTGCAGAAGCAGGACGCGGAGCAGGAGCCTTCTTCTTCTTTTCCGGAATCTTGTACTCCATAAAGTTGATTGCCTTGCCTTCATCCTGTTTCTTCTTGGAAGGATCATCAATGCCCATGGAAGCCATAAGCTCATCCATATCCATAACAGGAGAATTTGCAGCAGCAGCAGAGTTGTTGATAATTGCAGCCTGAACCTGCTGTACAATCTGTGTCTGCTGTGTCTTTGCAGGCGGTGTGCTGTATACAGGTTCTGTAATCGGAACCGGATTGCCAAGTGCATCAAAGGTCTGGAATACCTGTCTGCCGTCAGCTGCATAGCCAACAAACAGAGGTGTCGGTGTAGCAGGTTCGTTCTTCGGCAACGGTGCATTGACAGGCGGAAGCGGCTGAACAGCAGGATAAGGATATCCTTGTATAGGTGCTGCATAGCTGGGAATCTGTGTATACTGGGGATATGCAGGCATCGGATAGCCCTGGGGCATGACGGGTGCCGCATATACAGGCTGCTGCGGTACTGCAGGCTGAACGGGTGCCTGAGGCACATTCAATGCAGGAACAACAGGCTGCGGAATCGGTGCCGGGGCAGGTGCTGCAACCGGCTGTACCATCTGCGGCGGAGTCATTGGCTCCAGCTGAGGTGCAGGAGAAGCCATGTTCTGCGGTGCAGAAGGAACGGTGTTGATTTCCGGCATAGGTGCCAGTTCCGGCAGTGCATCAATTGCAGATTCAGCAGCAGGAGCCTCATTTGGCATCAGCAGTAAATCTGCCAGCGGATCCACGTTGACAGCAGGAGCAGCTGCAGGAATCACAGGAATATCAAAATCGTCCAGAGTGGGAGCAGGGGAGAGATCCACAATATCTCCGCTGGTCATCTTGCTTGCGGTAGCAGTTCTGTCCAGATCCACCTCTGCCTCCAGTGTCGGCAGTGCAGAATCAATCTGAGAAGGAATCTCAGGAATGTCCAGAGTTGGAACGGTAGGTGGAATGGAAGAAACAGGAGGTGTTGCAGGAATAGAGAACTGTGCCAGAATGTCATCCGACTGAGAAATCACAGGTTTCTGTGCATTCGGTGCAGGAATAGAGAACTGTGCCAGCAGGTCATCTGCGTTGGAAGCGGCAGGCGCTGACGGCGCAGAGGATGCAGGGGGTGCCATAGAGGGCAGGGAAGTCGGCACATTGGGAATTGCGAACTGTGAAAGCACATCGTTCAAAGGAGTAGGTGCAGGCATCGGAGCAGCCTCCGGTGCAGGCGTTGCACTGGGTACAGTCGGCGGAACATCCGGTGTTGCAGGAATTGCAAATTGTGCCAGGACATCATTTGCAGGAACAGAGCCCGGGATTGCAAACTGAGACAGGACATCCTCTGCCGGTGCAGGGGCAGGAGCCGGTGCTGCACTGGGAATTGCAAACTGTGCCAGAACATCATTGACAGGAGCCGGTGCAGGAGCAGGCGCTGCTGCAGGAATTGCGAACTGAGACAAAACATCATTGACAGGAGCCGGTGCAGGAGCCGGTGCAGCTGCAGGAGCCGGTGCTGTCGCAGGAATTGCGAACTGAGACAAAACATCATTGACAGGAGCCGGTGCAGGAGCAGGTGCAGCTGCAGGAGCCGGTGCTGTCGCAGGAATTGCGAACTGAGACAAAACATCATTGACAGGAGCCGGTGCAGGAGCAGGTGCAGCTGCAGGAGCCGGTGCTGTCGCAGGAATTGCGAACTGGGACAAAACATCATTGACAGGAACCGGTGCAGGAGCAGGCGCTGCTGCAGGAGCCGGTGTAACAGGCTGTGTCGGAGCCGGGATGGAAATCGGTGCAGCCGGTGCAGGCGGAGGAGTGACAATGGGCTTCTGCTGTTCCTGGGCATGCTGCGCCTTTCGCATGGAAGGAGTCGGCTTTGCAGTCTGCTGCGGTTCTTCCGCAGGTGCGTGATGCTTGGAAGCATTTCTTTCACGCTTCAGCTGACGCTGTTCTTCTTTCAGCTGTGCGGCCATTTCCTTATTGGACTCTTTAATCAGGTGTTTTGCAATCACAGTTTTGCATTTTTCACAGGTCATCTGACTGACGTCATTCATAGGACCGGAACCGGTATACAGACCGATGTTTTCCGGCTTCTGCAGATTGATTCCGCAGGCGGTACGCTTACCGTTTTCAGTACCATGAATCACTTTTGGTGTTGCTTTTGTGTTCGTGATTAGATCGACATGCATATAAAAAACCTCCGGGGCTGATTTATAATTCGATAAATATTATTATACACCATATACGGAAAAAAATCAACACTTTTGAAAAGAAAAAAAGAATTTTGTCTAATTTTTTGTGCATTACGGAAAAAACGATATCGTTTTTTGACATTTCATACAGTTTTTTTGAAATCTGGATAAAAATATACAATCTGTAAAATAAAAAGGAAGGGAAAACACAATGGTCTTCCCTTCCATGATTATTTATACAGTATCAGTGAACCAGCTGGCTCCAGGATACAGGCTGGTGAAGGACGTTGTTGGAAAGATAGTAGCTGAGGACATACTGTGCATCAAGAGATGTGAATTTTCCATCGCCGTCAATATCACAACTGAGCATCTGTCTGTATGTAATGAGCGAATCCAGCGGCTTGTTCATAACGGTGTCGCAGTACACGCTCAGTACCATCTGTGCATCCATGCCGTCCACGATACCGCTGTTGTCCATATCACCCTTGACGGCTGCGAAATCCTGGGAATACTTTTTCATCAATGCCAGATTGGATTCAGAAATCTGATTGTAATCAGACATCATGAGATCCAGTGCGGCGGATACGAACTTATTGGATTTACCGCTTTCCACGCCTGCCGCATTCAGTACAGATGCAGCAATCATTGCATGCCCCAATGCTGTGGGATGAATGTCCTTTTCATACACACGGGTATAAATCCAGCCGCTTCCGGTAAAGTCATTGAACACATCTGCGACCTTTACATCTTCCAGTTCACGAACAACCTTGTTTAGAAAATTGACAGTGTTATTCATATACTTGTTCAGCTGTTCATATTTGCTGATAGTATCCGCAGAAAGATTCTGAGCTTCCAGGAAAGATGCCTGTACCTCTGCAGGATTATAAACTGTCTGCATAACGATTGTGGCATCCGGATTCAGACCACGGAGTGTCTCCTGAATCAAAGGATAATTAACCTTTGCCTTAGAGCGTGCAGGTGTCAGTGCCCTGGTAAGACCAATCATCATGGTTTCTGCATCGCCCTCTTTTGCCAGGCGGCGCATTGCCTCCATGATGGTTTCGTCTTCCTTCATCATAGGCTTGAAATATTCCTGTGCCGGTTTCAGCAGGTCATTTCCGCCGATGCTGATACTGATAAAGTCCGCATTTTTAACGGCTTCCTGCACTTCTGCTTTTTCCAGCTGCGCAAGCAGGTCATCGGTGCTGTAACCGGGTACTGCCATATTTGTGACACTGCCGCCCAGCACATCTGCCAGATAGTCAGCATATCCGAATTCTCCTTCTTTCAGGCCGTAGCCGGAAGAGATGCTGTCACCAAGAATCAGAATGTGATCTGCGGATGCATTGACGGACAGAACCGGAGCAGCTGACAATGCAGTAAAGCTCAGTCCGATTGCGCTGACAAGAGCAGCGGCTTTTTTTAAAATATGAGAATGTTGCATAAACCCCTCCAAAAAAAGTACTCATACAGAAATATCTGCATGAGTACAGTTTACCAAATATCTTTGTTTTTGTCAATAGCATTCACTTAAATTTCAGATTGCAGCGGAAAAATCACTGCAAACAGCTTTTTCCTGGTGCTTATTCAATGACAGCGACGGCATAGATTACGAATGTTCCGCCGTCTGCACTGGAGATGGATACATCCAGTTTGCCTGACTGCGGCTGATAATATGCCACATTTCCGTCACGGCCGCCCCATGTCCACTGGAGATTGCTGGAAACCTTGGTGGTTTTTCCGTTGACAGTCACGTTGACAGCACCCATACCGCTGGAGTTGGACTGGAACATCAGGAGAATGCCCTTACCCTCTGTGGTGAACTTCAGAGGATTGTTTCCGCTTTTGGTATAGGTGTAGCCGCTGGAGTAGCTGGGAAGATTGGTTCCTCTCTTCCAGGAGCCGGCATCGAATCCGGGAAGGGTTGCCGGGTCAACAATCTTGTTGGTTGCATATTCTGCACCGAATACTTCCTTGCTGGGAATGGTATAGTCTTCGCTCATGTTTTCAGAGCGCAGAGCCTGACGATAGTAGTAAGCGATGATATCTGCAATCAGCTTGTGGCCGCCGTCGCCGGGGTGGATGGTATCGCCGCTGCCGTAGTCTCTGTCCCAGTTCAGTGTGCCTGCGCTGATACCGTTCATGACAGCATTTTTTCCGCTGATAATGGGCAGGTCGTAGTTTTCGCCCACCTTTGCCATCCAGTCCTGGTTGCTGCTGCCGGATTTCTGACAGAGTGTAATCAGAACCACTGCAGGTGCATTGGGCTGCATCAGACATTTTTTGACCAATGCCTCATAGGACTTCTTAAAACGGTCATCTCCCTGGTCGTTGACAGCGAATTCAATAAAGATAATATCGCAGTTCTTGGAAAACAGGTCCGCATCCACACGCATATTGCCGACGACAGAGGATGTACCTGCGGCACCTGCGTTTACAAAGCGGATGTTATTGCCCTGGCCGAAGGTTTCCTTGAAGTATTCCGCAGACTGATTGACATAGCGTTTTGCCTCGGAGGTGGAAGAGCCGCCCTCGGTAATGGAACCGCCGATATAACCGATGGTTACATTTTCGCCGCGCTGTGCCATTGCAATCTTTTCACGGATACGGGCGGTATTTCCGACACGCATCACGCCGTCCTGATAGACCTTCAGCATAGCAGGGCTTGCGGTTTCCTGATAGTTGTCCCAGTCGCCCACAATAGGATTTGCAGGCGGGAACAGCAGTCTGTTTTTCAGCAATGACAAATCCTTTGCATCAATATGTCCGTCATCATTCATATCAGCACCAATTTCCACTTCTGGATTCTGAGTGGTCAGAAACTGCATCAGGAAAGAACAGTCGTCCTCATTGACAGCGATATTTCCATTGGCATCACCCGGTTTGATGACGGAAGGTGCGCCGTTAACAGTGACGGTATCCACATAAAAATCCGTTTCGGATTCTGTTGTTTCCAGATAAATCACCAGGTCTGTTGCTCCTTCCGGAACTGTATACGCTGTATTGGACAGCACAATCCATTCACCGCTTGCTGCAGTGTCCAGTGCAATCTGGTCATAGGCTGTTTTGCCGTCTGTACCGGTATACTGCAATGAAAACTTCATTTCCGTATCTTCGCCGCTTCGCTGCATCACAGCAGCAGAAAGGGAGTAGGTCTGTCCTGCTTTCATAAGAGATGCGGCATCACGCTGTGCACCCTGCCAGGCTGCGCCTCTCTCGCTGATGAACAGACTGCAGGTGCCTGTGTAAGCTTCGTCTGAGGTCCACTGGACGCTTGCTCCGCCACGGCCGGAAAAACTGTCATTTGTTGTTTCAAATTCCGCAGAAAGCAGCATTGCGCCGGATGACACAATACCTGGGAATGAAGAGACTGCTGCGACAGCAGTCAGGACGGCAGCAGAAGCTGCACCAATTCTTTTTTGTTTCATATTGAATCCTCCAAATAAAAATCATTGTCGGATGGACAATGCCCCCTAAACATAATTATACTTGAATTGTACGGTCAGGTCAATGGATAAAATGCATAATCATAGCAGTATTACAATAATTTGTACTGTCTAATCCTATTCAGTTTATGTACAATTCGGATGCTGTATGCTTTATCCGATTGGCAGACAGGACCATTATCTGGCTGGAATGACAATGCAGAATCACATGTTTGTTATGGCATTCCGCAGAAATCATGGAAAACGGATTGACAGAATGCCGTTTTTGTGATACACTAAAGATATCATCGTACAGGAGATGCCGCTTTCACAACGGGAAAACCCTGTATATTATTTCTGCCAGGGGGTCTCAAATAATACTATATATAGAGAGATAAATGAAAGGAATAGGATGAATTATGAAAAAACTCAGAAAACTTGCAGCTGCATGTCTGGCAGGAACAGTACTGCTTTCTGCCATGCCTCTTGCCTCTGTTTCTGCAGAGGGTGAGGAAACGGTGTATTCCGCCCGGATTACACTGGAGGGTGCCACTGCACAATCCCAGGGCGAACATGTGACCATTGACGGCGGTATCATTACCATCAGCGCATCCGGCTCCTATCTGATTTCCGGAACACTGGAAGAAGGTCAGATTGTTGTGGATGTGCCGGATGTGACAGCGGATGCGGAAACCGTTAAATTGTTCTTCGATGGTGTCAGCATTACGGGCACAAAGGAAGCAGCAATCTATGTTGCAAATGCAAAGAACACTTCTCTGAATCTGATGGATGGTACAGAGAATGCGTTGTCTGATGGTACAGAAGCCTTTGCGGCAGATGCGGCAACCAATGCCGTTATTTATGCAAAAGATGATATTACAATCAAAAGCGGCGGCGAATTGGGTGACGGCAAACTGAAGATTTCAGCCAATGCAAATTACGGTATACACTGCGGAAAGGACCTGAAAATCACCGGCGGTGATATCAAGGTAAAGGCAGAGGCAGGAGACGGTGTCCGTGGAAAGAAATCCGTACAGGTCAAGGGCGGCAAGCTGGAAATCAATGCCGCAGGCGATGGACTGAAATCCACCAAGGGTGATGTGATGATTACCGGAGGTGATACGGAAATCAAGGCCGGCAATGATGCGGTGCAGGGTGAAACCTCAGTGCAGATTTCGGATGGTTCTTTGAAGGCAAACGGTGACCGTGGCCTGACCAATGCCAATGTTGAAATGGGGAATGCTGTTACAATTACCGGCGGAACGGTCTTTGCTACGGCAACGGAATCACAGGCAGTTGTGAAGGATAACACACAGCCGGTATTGCTTCTGCACACTGCGGAAGAGCAGTTGAAGGACCAGAGGGTGGAGCTGTATGCAGCAAATAATACAGATACGCCTGTATTCTCCAAGAATCCCAACAAGAAATTCAGCTATATTCTGATTTCCTCTCCGGAGCTGACGGATGGCTCCTACGATCTGTATATTGGCGGTGCGCCGGTGAAGGAGCCTGCAATTGCAGTATCAGGCGCCGTAACAGAAGTAGATAACGTAGTAGTATATAAGGCGCAGGATGAAATCAATATGGATATCAACAATGATGCTGCGGTTGACGTGGCAGATGCGGTTTTGCTTGCAAGACTGCTGGCAGAAGACAGCTCTGTTTTGATTTCCAACGAAGGCATGCAGCGCATTGATACAAACCGTGACGGCAGTGTGGATGCCAATGATGTGATTGCCATTCTGCGGGTTGTGGCAAGAGTTGCATAATAATGAGCGTAAATGCAGCACAGGATTCTCTGTGCTGCATTTTTTGTGTGTCCTTCGGGATCCCGTCAGAGGGAGTGCGGACTGCTTTTTTTCCCGTCCAGCTGAATCGTAAACCGCTTTTCAATATTCAGTATCACCTTGACACTTTTGTAAAAATATGGTATGATATAATAGATTACGCATAAGCATTTTTTGAACGACACAGAAAGAAAGGAAATCACATGGCACAAAAGAAAACCACTGCGAAGAGCGGTGCAAAACGTACAACAACTGCCAGAAAACGTACAACGGCAGCGAAGACAAGTAAATCCAAAGCCCAGACCAAACCCAAGGAAAAAGCAGAGGTCAAGGAGACTGTGGAGCAGCCGGAACGGAAACCCGAAAGATTATATGTCCGCTCCCTTACAATCTGCGGTGCAGGTATTCTGTTGGGTGCTTTTGTATTTTTCCCCGGTTCCAGGGGTTGGCTGGCAACTCATTATTTCCTGCTCGGATTTGTGGGTGTCGGTGCATTGGCACTGCCATTTATCCTCTTTGGCACCGGTGTGCTGGTGGGACAGGACCGTGGCGGAGATGCTTCACGCCGTGCCTTCTGGGCAGTGCTGCTGACCATCTGTATCAGCTGTCTGTGGCAGGCGTATTTCGGGGATCCTCCGATTACAGTGAATCCCCTGACCAATGAACCCTATACGTTGATGGAAATTGCGAAGGAGTCTGCAACGACATTATTTAATAACGGAAAGACGCTGCATGGCGGCGGTCTGCTTTCCGGCCTGATTATATTCCCGCTGATTGCGGTGTTTGATATCATAGGTACCCGTATTCTGATTACTTTGATTGTCATTGCACTGGTTATGCTGGTAACGAACCGCAGCCTGCCGGAGATTCTGCGTGTGATGTCCAAGCCTTTCGTCTGGGTGTGGAATCTGATTGTTCATGCAGCAACCCGTGGCATGGAAGAACTGCGTGATGACTACTATGACGATGATGACGACGACGACGAGGAAGAAGAGCCTGAGCCGATAGAAGAACCGGCAGATTATAAATATGTCCGTGGAAGCCGCCGTCAGGCATATGCGGCAAATGAGGCAGAGCCTCTTCCGACTTCTGCACGCCTTCGTCAGCGGGAAGAAGAACTGCATATGCAGGAGGTTGTGGCGATGCTGAATCAGAACAGCGCAGCTCCCACTGCATTCCACAATCCCGAATACCGCAATATTGATGTTGAGGTTGAGATTGAGGTAGAAACAGAGCCGATTCCGGAGGAACAGATGAACCGTCTCCCAACCAGCAGCCATCAGTCCGGTGTGGAATCTATCAAATCCACCTCCAGCGAAGAGGAATCCTTTATGGAGATGGTACAGAAGGCAGCGGAAGAGGCTGAGAACAGCAATAATTTCAACCGTCTGCCCTGGCTTTCCAAGCAGAATGAAGAGGAAGAAATACTGGATGAAGGTGTCTATGAGGAACCGGAAGAAGCACCCTATGTGGCACCGCCTCTTTCTTTGCTGCAGTACTCTGAGAATTCTGCAAAGGAAGCAGATATAACCGCTGAAATGACGGAGAAGGGCAATCTGCTTGTGGAAACGCTGGCAAGCTTCGGCGTGCAGGTAAAACGTACTGGCATCCGCCGGGGACCTACAGTTACCCGATACGAGATTCAGCCTGCCGCCGGTGTGAAAATTTCCAAAATCACATCTCTGGCAGATGACATTGGCTTGAATTTAGGCGGAAAATCCGTTCGTATTGAAGCGCCGATTCCAGGAAAACCTGCAGTGGGCGTGGAGGTTCCAAATAATGTGAAGGATGTTGTATCGCTTCGTGAAATCATCGAGTCACCGGAGTTTCAGCAGTCTCAGAGCAAGCTTTCCTTTGCAGTGGGAAAGGATATCGACGGCAATATTATTCTGGGCGACATTGCCAAGATGCCCCATATGATTATTGCAGGTACGACAGGTTCCGGTAAGTCGGTATGTACAAACTCCATTATTATGAGTATTCTGTATCATGCATCTCCGGAGGAGGTTCGCATGGTGCTGATTGACCCGAAGGTTGTGGAATTCCAGCCCTATGACGGCATTCCGCATCTGTTGATTCCTGTGGTGACACAGCCCCAGAAGGCAGCCGGTGCACTGAACTGGGCAGTGCTGGAAATGGAGCGCAGATACATGCTTTGTGCCACCTATGGCGTCCGTGACCTGAAGGGATATAACGCTGTGGCAGAACGTACCCCTGAACTGAAAAAACTGCCGCAGATTCTCATTGTGATTGATGAGTTTGCAGACCTGATGATGACCAGTAAACAGGAAGTGGAAACAGCGGTTATCCGTATTGCGCAGAAGGCACGTGCGGCAGGCATTCATCTGATTATTGCTACACAGAGACCGACAGTGGATGTTATTACAGGTCTGATTAAATCCAATGTTCCGAGCCGTATCGGCATGAGCGTAAAATCTGCCCAGGATTCCAGAAATATTCTGGATACCTCCGGCGCTGAGACACTCCTTGGCAACGGCGACCTTCTGTTCTATCCCAACGGCTGGAGAGAGCCGCGCCGTGTCCAGGGCTGTTATGTTACGGACAAGGAAGTGGAAGCGATTGCCAATTTCCTGAAGCAGAACAGCTTTTCCGAATATGACTCTGAAATCATTGCTGCGGTTGACCAGGCGACACCTGCCTCCAAGAATGAGAAGAGCAGCACCGATGATGAGATGGGTGAGCTTACAGATGAAGAAATGCTGATTCTGAGGGCAGCAGAGCTGGCAGTGGATGGGGGACAGCTTTCCACATCCTCACTGCAGCGCCGTCTGAAACTTGGTTATGCAAGAGCGGCAAGAATTGTTGATGAACTGGAAAGCCGGGGCATTGTCGGCCCTTCGGAAGGTGCCAAGCCCCGCAAAACCATTATGACCCCGCAGGAACTGACTGAATGGAAACTGCGTGTGGCATCCAGCGGCAACAAAATTGATTCCTGAAAATAAATGTGACGTGAGGTGATGGCAATGACAAATAGCAACGGCTTTCTCCCGATTACCATGGAGGAATTGCTGGAAAGAGGGGTATCACAGCCCGATTTCGTATATATCTGCGGAGATGCATATGTGGATCACCCAAGCTTCGGCGCCGCAATTATTACACGCATACTGGAACATGCAGGATATTCCGTGGGTATGATTGCCCAGCCGGACTGGCGTTCAGATGAGGATTTTATACGCTTCGGAAAGCCAAGGCTGGCATTCCTGGTCAGTTCCGGCAATATTGACAGCATGGTTGCACATTATACTTCTGCCAGAAAAAAACGGTCAGATGATGCGTATTCTCCTGGCAATAAAGCAGGAAAACGTCCGGACCGTGCAGTGAATGTGTACTGTCAGAAGCTTCGCAGCATATACGGCAGCAGTGTGCCGATTCTCATTGGCGGACTGGAAGCGTCTCTTCGCCGCTTTGCCCATTATGATTACTGGGACGATGCAGTGCATCCTTCCATATTGGTTTCCAGCGGTGCCGATTTGCTGATGTTTGGCATGGGAGAACACAGTATGCTGGAAATCGCAGCGCTGCTGAATCAGGGAGTGCCTGTTCATGAGATTACGGAGGTGCGCGGCACCTGCTATATGTGTGCCCCTGCGGATACGCCCTATGGCTCTGCGGAATGTCCCTCCTTTGAGCAGGTATGCGGGAACAAAGCGGCCTATGCCAAGGCCTGTAAAATACAGTATGATCAGCAGGATGAGGTATACGGAAAGCGCATTCTCCAGCGGCACGGCAAGCAAATGCTGGTACAGAATCCTCCTGCCCTTTCCCTGACGCAGGAAGAGTTTGACGAAATATACACATTGCCCTTTATGCGCACCTATCATCCGATATATGAAAAAGAGGGCGGTGTTCCTTCCATCAAGGAAGTGCGGTTCTCCATTACCCATAACCGTGGATGCTTCGGCTTCTGCAATTTCTGTTCCATTGCCCTGCATCAGGGCAGACGCATGACCACCCGTTCAGAGGCCTCTGTGCTGGAGGAAGCAAGATACCTGACAACCTTGCCGGATTTCAAGGGATATATCCATGACATCGGAGGGCCGACGGCCAATTTCCGCCATCCTTCCTGTGAAAAGCAGCTGAAATATGGATTGTGCAAAGGAAAAAAGTGTCTTGCACCGGAGCCCTGCAAAAATCTGCATGTTGACCATACAGAGTATCTCCAGCTATTGAGAAAACTGCGTGCATTGCCAAAGGTCAAGCGTGTCTTTATTCGTTCCGGTATTCGTTACGATTATCTGATCTGTGATGATGATGATACATTTTTCCGTGAACTGGTGCGGTATCATGTATCAGGTCAGCTGAAAGTTGCTCCTGAGCACTGTTCCAACCATGTGCTGGACATGATGGGCAAACCCCATATCGAGCGGTATAAGCTGTTTCAGAATCGCTTTTATGAACTGACCAAATCCATGAATATGGAGCAGTATCTTGTGCCCTATCTGATGAGCAGCCATCCGGGCAGCACTGTGAAGGATGCCATTATTCTGGCGTGTTTTCTGAAAGAAGAGGGCATTCGGCCGGAGCAGGTGCAGGATTTTTATCCCACCCCCGGAACCATTTCCACTTGTATGTTTTATACCGGGCTGAATCCCAATACCATGGAGGAGGTTTACGTACCTCGCACCGCCCAGGAAAAATCTGAGCAGCGTGCACTCCTGCAGTATTTTATGCCGGAAAATCATGAGAAAATCCGAGCGACGCTGCGAAAGGCAGGCCGTGTGGATTTGATTGGAAGCGGTCCCCATTGTCTGGTGCCTGCCGGAAATCATGGCACACAGAATGGGAAAGCAGATTCCAGCCGGAAGAACGGACACAGTGCCGGCGGAAAGAATGGAAAAAATCAGAAGCAGTCTGCGCAGCAGTCCCGTTCCGGCGGCCATTTCTCCGGAAAGAATCAAGGAAATCATCGGAAAGGTCCTGCCGGCAGCAAAGGCAGAAAATCATAATAAGAAAGGTTGATAGTTATGAAGTTTCAGAGAAAAATTGTATCCGTTATGATGGCAGCAGCCGTAATGATGTCCTTTTGTGCATGTAATGAACCTGTAGTAACCGAAATGCAGGAATCCACTGTGAAAACCCTGAGAGAAAACCTGGATGCCCCCAAAAAAGAGATTCCTGAGGAAGGCTGGACGCAGAAAAGCCTGATGAAGGTAATTAAGCTTGGAAAGAAGGAAATGAAATTCCCGTGTACCATGGCGGATCTGGACAGCCTGTTTGAGTATTCAACTGACGGCAGATTCTACGTTTCTGATGATGGTGACGTATACGGTGATTTGCTGTATGATTCCTGTGATGTAGGCAATCTCAAACTGCTGGATGCACCGGATAAGGCAAACTATAAAAAAGGCAAAGTCAAAATGATTATGTTCAAAGCGGAAGAATACGGCGATGATAAAAACTGGGCGCAGGTCTACCCGATTTCCATCAATGGCGTAACCATCGGTTCTTCTGCAGCCGAAATTGAAGAACGTCTGGGCTTCAAAACCACCGGTGTCAACAATTTCAGCATTTCCCAGCAGGTGGGTGATATTCGTCTGGTGTTCACCGGTTCCAAAATAGACGGTGTTACCAGTATCGCTATTACCAATACAAAGCTTGGCTTTGCCCCTGCAAATACAATAGATGAAGATGAGGACAGTAATAATTGATCGCCTGGAAGAAGGAAAGGCAGTGCTGGAGTGTGTTTCCGAAGCCGGAGAAGTCAGCCATCGGATACTGCCGCTCTGCATACTGCCCCGTGGCGCAGCAGAAGGTGATGTGCTGACAGAGGCAGAGGGAACCTTCCAGATTGACAGAAAACTGACAGAGCAGCGCAGGTCTGCTGTTCTGATGAAAATCCGAAATCTACAGGGAAGATAATATGAAGAAAATAATCGTTATCGGCGGCGGTGCCGCAGGCTGTTTTGCAGCTGTGCAGATTGCATCTGCAGGACATTCTGTAGTGGTGCTGGACGGCAATGACAGATTGATGCATAAGCTGTCGATTACAGGCAAGGGCCGCTGTAATGTGACCAATGAATGTGACATGGAAACATTTCTCCAGAATGTGGTGCGGAATCCACGCTTTCTGTATTCTGCTCTTTCCAGGTGTGCTCCCTCCGATGTGATGGCATATTTTGAAGGGCTTGGCGTGCCGCTGAAAACAGAGCGTGGAAGACGGGTATTTCCGGTTAGTGACCGTGCCCAGGATATTGTATATGCAATGCAGCGTGAAATGAAACGCTGCCATGTGGAAGTACATCTGAATACCCGTGTCAGGGAGATTATCCTGGAAGATGGCGTTTGCAGGGGTGTTCAGCTGTTCAGCGGAGAAATACTTGAGGCGGACGCCGTGCTGCTGGCTACAGGCGGAAAAAGCTATCCCCGTACCGGCGCAAAGGGTGACGGCTATATCATGGCACAGCAGACAGGGCATCGGATTGTACCGCCGCAGCCCTCATTGATTCCGCTGGAAACCGTGGAGCAGGACTCCATGGAAATGCAGGGTCTCTCATTGAAAAATGTTACATTGACAGTCACCAGCGGCAAGAAGAAGATTTTTTCTGAAATGGGAGAAATGCTGTTCACGCATTTCGGCATTTCAGGTCCCCTGGTTTTGTCTGCAAGCTGTCTGCTGGACGGCGCAAAACTGGATACCTATCAGCTGACCATTGACCTGAAGCCGGCACTTTCTATGGAGCAGCTGGATCTGCGGCTTCAGAGAGAACTGGCGGAATCCATCAACAAAGATATCTCCAACGTGCTGCGGAGTGTTCTGCCATCCTCCATGATTCCGGTGATTCTTGCCAGAGCAGAGATTGCATCTGAGAAAAAAGCGCATGATATCACAAAAGGGGATCGTCAGGCACTATGCAGGGCAATGAAACAGTTTATCCTGCATGTTTCTGCAATGCGCCCCATTGCGGAAGCCATTGTTACACGGGGCGGTATCTCTGTCCGGGATGTAAACCCCAATACAATGGAATCAAAAATTGTCAGCGGACTGTATTTTGCAGGTGAAGTGCTGGATGTGGATGCGTTTACCGGCGGCTACAATCTGCAGATTGCGTTTTCTACGGCTTTTTCAGCCGCACAGGCCATTCTTTCCGCAGAAGAATCAATGGCATAATGAAAGGAACCTATTTTGCTGAATAAAATTATTATTCATGGTGCAAGAGAGCATAATCTGAAAAACATCGACCTGGAAATTCCCCGTGATAAATTTGTTGTGTTTACTGGTCTTTCCGGTTCGGGTAAATCTTCTCTTGCGTTTGATACCATTTATGCAGATGGACAAAGACGTTATATGGAGTCTCTGTCTTCCTATGCAAGAATGTTTCTGGGACAAATGGAAAAACCGGATGTGGACAATATCGAAGGATTGTCTCCGTCCATATCCATTGACCAGAAAACCACTTCAAAGAATCCACGTTCCACAGTGGGTACAGTGACGGAGATTTATGATTATATGCGTCTGCTGTATGCCAGAATCGGCATTCCCCATTGCCCGATCTGCGGCAGAGAAATCCTGCAGCAGACGGTTGACCAGATTGCAGAGCAGATTATGGAACTGCCGGAAGGCACCAAACTACAGATTCTGGCACCTATTGTGCGGGGAAGAAAAGGCGAATATGCCAAGGAACTGGAACAAATCAAAAAGTCCGGCTATGTGCGTGTTCGTGTAGACGGTATTATTTATGACCTTGCGGAAAATATCAAGATGAATAAAAACCAGAAACACAATATTGAAGTGATTGTGGACCGTCTGGTTATGAAGGATTCTATTCGTTCACGACTGGCAGACAGTATTGAGACAGCAACCTCTCTTGCCAACGGACTGATGCTTGTGGATGTGATTGACGGTGAGGAGCAGCTTTATTCGCTGTCCTATGCCTGCCCGGAGCATAATATTTCTATCGAGGAGCTTTCTCCCCGTATGTTTTCTTTCAATAATCCCTTTGGCGCATGCGAAACCTGTACAGGTCTGGGCGTTTTCCGGGAATTTGATCCTGAATTGCTGATGCCGAATCCCAATCTCAGCATTCATGAGGGAGGCTTGAAAGTTCTGGGATGGAACTGGGGAGATCCCAAATCTGTTGCCAATATGTATGCCAATGCGCTCCATGATGAATATGATGTTCCACTGGATACGCCGCTGAAGGATATGTCAAAGGAGCATCTGGATCTGTTCCTTTACGGTACAGGAGAGACCAATCTGGAGCTGCATCAGGCGAAGGAATACGGCGGCGCAGTCTACTATCATCCCTTTGAGGGACTGATTCAAAATCTGAAACGCAGATATCAGATGGGCAGTATGCGTGCAAAGGAAGAACTGGAAGTATACATGAGCGAACAGCTTTGCCCGACCTGTCATGGCAGGCGTCTGAAAGCTATTTCTCTGAATGTTACCGTGAACGGCGTGGATATCGATACCCTTTGCCGCAAAAGTATTCTGGAGCTTGTGGCGTTTTTCCGGGATATCACTTTAACGAAAAGGGAAGAAAGCATTGCCAGATTGATTATCAAGGAGATTCGTGCACGGCTGGGCTTCCTGCAGAGTGTGGGCCTTGGCTATCTTACGCTGTCCAGATCTGCGGGTTCTCTTTCAGGCGGTGAGAGTCAGCGGATTCGTCTTGCCACACAAATCGGCTCTTCCCTGATGGGCGTGCTGTATATTCTGGACGAACCCAGTATCGGACTCCACCAGCGTGACAACGAAAAACTGATTGCCACCCTGAAAAATCTCCGTGACTGCGGCAATACACTGATTGTTGTGGAGCATGATGACGATACCATGCGTGCAGCGGACTATATTGTGGATATCGGCCCGGGTGCAGGTGTCCATGGCGGAGAAATTGTCTTCGCAGGTACCTATGATGAGATTCTTGCCTGTGAAAAATCAGAGACAGGTGCATATTTAAGCGGAAGAAAGAAGATTCCGGTGCCGGAAACCCGCCGTCAGGGCAATGGAAAAGAACTGGTGGTATATGGTGCTTCTGTCAATAATCTGAAAAACGTGGATGTGCGCTTTCCTCTGGGCACAATGACCTGTATTACAGGCGTGTCCGGTTCCGGAAAGTCCTCATTGGTAAATGAAGTGCTGTATAAATACCTGGCAACACAGCTGAACAGAGCAAAAATCCGTTCCAGCGGTTTTAAAAAGATTGAGGGAATTGAGCATCTGGATAAGGTTATCTGCATTGATCAGTCACCGATTGGCAGAACGCCTCGTTCCAATCCTGCAACCTATACAGGTGTATTCGGAGATATCCGAGAGCTGTTTTCCCAGACACAGGATGCAAAAACCAAGGGCTATAATCCCGGAAGATTCAGTTTCAATATCAAGGGCGGCCGCTGTGAAGCCTGCGAGGGCGATGGCATCGTGAAAATTGAAATGCATTTTCTGCCGGATGTTTATGTACCCTGCGACGTCTGTAAGGGCGCACGGTACAATCATGAAACCCTTGAAGTCAGATACAAGGGAAAAAATATTCACGAAGTGCTGGAAATGACAGTAGAGGAGGGATGTGAATTCTTCTCTGCCATTCCGAAAATAGCACGGAAACTGAATACGCTTCGTGAGGTTGGTCTGGGCTATATCAGAATCGGGCAGCCTGCCACAACCCTTTCAGGCGGTGAGGCACAGCGTGTTAAGCTTTCCACGGAGCTGCAAAAACATTCTACAGGCAGAACCATATATATTCTGGATGAGCCGACGACGGGTCTCCACAATGCTGATGTTCACCGCCTGATTGATGTGCTGCAAAAGCTGGCAGATGCAGGCAATACCCTGATCATCATTGAGCATAACATGGATGTCATTAAAGTTGCTGACCACATTATTGACCTTGGACCAGAGGGCGGAAGCGATGGCGGAATGATTGTGGCAGAGGGCACACCGGAGCAGATTGCTGCCTGTGAAGCCTCCTATACAGGACAGTTCCTGAAAGCATATCTGAAATAATCAGTCTGCGAATTCATGCAGGAACATTTCCGGCATCTGGTTCCCATTTCAGGGCATACAGCAATGATCATATGATTCTATACCAACAAAAACAGCAGTTCACAAAAAGCAGATACTCATACAGAAGTTTACAGAACACTATATATCAAGACGTATACAGCAGGCTATAGAAACGAGCATAGACTCACCATTTTGACTCGCCCCCTGTCAAGTAGACAGTAGAAAAAACAATCTATGTAATAACCAATAGCAGTTTGCAGTATTTGTGCAGGCTGCTATTTTTTGCAATCATTTTTGAAGTGAATGGCGTAGCCCGTAACGAAGGAAATGATTGCAAAAATCTCGTTCACGCTGCATATGACATATGATATTCCATGGGTGACATACAGCACAGCTTTAGCTGATAACGCTTGTTGTTGTAATAATCAATGTAATCCTCAATAGCTTTTGTCAGTTCTTCTTTGGAAGAGAATTTCTTCAGGTAATACATTTCTGATTTCAGGATTCCCCAGAAGCCTTCCATCGGTCCATTGTCAATGCATCTGCTGACTCTTGACATACTTTGTGTCATCCGAGAGAGTATCCCTCAGCACAGCATAACATTATTTCATCTTTTGTCATTCTGTAGCGTTCAACTTCTGTGTTACTGCAGCGCAGACCGCAGTACAGACAATTACATTTACAGCAATTTGAAAATTCAATCAAACCACGCAGATAAACATCTATGCCGTAAATTTCTTTTCTTACTTTGTCAGCAGACGAAAAAGTTCTTTGTCATATTTGTCCGTACTGATTATTTCAATAAGTCTGCTGTCTGGTAAATCCTTATTTTTCTGAGTTCTTCAATAATTGTCATATTATTACTCCGAATCATACTCATCAAGAAAATGATGTATTCCCGTTATATCTTTATATTTGAGAATTGCATTAAGGTCAACATTTTCAACGCTGCGGAAAATATTCATTTCGACCTGTGGATTTACTTTTTTAAGCTGTGCTATAAGCTGCTTGATTTCCTGACGTTTTGAAACAGGACCTGTCGGATTACAGGTTGTACAGGTATCAGTAAAGCGACACGCACATTGAATAAAATGCAGATCATTATAATCACGCCAATGCTTTATATCATCCTCACGGATAAGATACATAGGACGGATTATTTCCATTCCCTCAAAATTATCACTATGGAGTTTTGGCATCATGGTACGCATCTGTCCGCCATAAAGCATACTCATCAGCGTAGTTTCAATAACATCATCAAAATGATGACCAAGAGCAATTTTATTGCATCCAAGCTCTTTGGCTTTATTGTAAAGATGACCACGACGCATTCTTGCACACAGATAGCAGGCACTATCCTTTACATTATATACAGACTGAAAAATATCTGTTTCAAAAACTTCTATCGGAATAGACATTGATATGGCATTTTTCTCAATTACATTTCTGTTTTCAGGGCTGTATCCAGGATCCATTACCAGAAATACAAGCTCAAACGGAAATTTATCATGCTTTTTCAATTCCTGAAAAAGTTTTGCCATAAGCATGGAATCCTTACCGCCTGAAATACAGACAGCAATTATATCATTCGGTTTAACAAGTTCATAAGTAATGACAGCCTTTGCGAATTTACTCCACAGGGTTTTATGGAATTTTTTCTGAATGCTTTTTTCAACCTGTTCAGTAATCATTCGGTTTTGCAATTCATTTTTCAGCCATTTAACATATCCACCCTCAAGATTATATGCATCATATCCCTTTCCACAAAGAACATCAGCTGTTTCATTGCTGATAAGTCCGCTTTTACAGCAGATGACAATTTTCTTATCTTTTGGAAATTCTTTTTTTTCCGTTTCTTTTTGAGGAATATTAACTGCCCCATTGATATGACCGTATGAAAATGCGTATTCATCACGAATATCAATCAGAATATAAGACTCCTGCGGCAGATTTTTCATTTCTTCTATAGTTATCTGATTACTCATTTTTATGCCTTTTCTTTCTGTTTATTTTTAGTTAAATCCTTAATAACCTCACCTGCAATAATAAGTCCTACTGCTGACGGAACGAAGGCATTTGAACCCGGAATATCTCTGCGTATCGTGCATTTTCTTGCCGTTCCCGGAGGACAGATACAATGATTTCTGCATGATATAGCCATATCTTCAATAG
>JAKSPJ010000034.1 GCA_024404915.1 Oscillospiraceae bacterium | reverse complement strand
TCGGCAATCAGATTCCGTTATTATAAGTAGAAAGATTTCTGCAACGAAGGAGAATGCAAAGATGGACGATACCAGTATTATCAAACTGTTTTTTGACCGCGATGAGCAGGCCATTCAAGAAACAGACCGAAAATATGGTGGCTACTGTTACAGCATTGCTTACAATATTTTAGCCAATCAGGAGGATTCGGAGGAGAGTGTCAGCGATACATACCTTTCTGCCTGGAACACAATTCCGCCCAGAAAACCGAATCCGCTGGCTCCATTCCTGGGAAAAATAGTGCGGCATATTTCCATCGACAGATGGAGAAAGAATGGTGCATTGAAACGCGGCGGTGGTGAAATGCCGCTTGCCTTGGAGGAACTTCAGGAGTGCATCTCGGACGATGAACAGCCGGAAAACAAACTGGAACAGAAGGAGCTTATTCGGACAGTGCGCCAGTTCCTGAGTGACTTGACAGAAACCGAACGCAGAGTATTCGTGTGCCGGTATTGGTATCTGGATACGACGGCAGACATAGCAGCTCGGTTTGGATTCACAGAAAACAAGGTCAGCATGATGCTCCACCGTATCCGCAAGAAGCTGCAAAAGTATTTGAAGCAGGAGGGTTTCTAATGAAGAACGCAATGAGGCTGCTAAGTGCAATCGGCCAGATTCAGGATTCCTATATTATGGATGCACACAGTAAAATGACAGAACAGAAGCCATCAAGGAAAAGGATTGTGTTGATCGCTGTCATTGCCGCTGTTCTTCTGCTGCTGGCTGGATGTGCTGCCTTTGCATGGCATTGGTATGAATCTTATTTCTCCGGGAAGCGGCAGGAACCGCTGTCCGGCAGTCAGGTTGATTATATCGGAAGTCACACGCAAGAGCATCAGATGTCCCAAACCTGTGACGGATATACTTTGGAGCTCAAGTCCACGATGTCTGAGAGCAACAGTGCCTTTGTCACATTTGGCTTAACGGCTCCGGAAGATGTTGATCTGTCAGGGGTTCTGGATATTCGCACAGAGGAAAGACTGTCCTTCCCCAAGATGCTTGCCACACCAAACGGAAGCAAGCTGCCGGCAGATCTATCCTATGATGTGGTGGACAACGGGGACGGAAAGAAAAATACGCTGAACATTGTTTTGCGCATTACTCCGACTGTGATGCCTGGTGAAGAATCTCCCTTTGGCCCCGGAAAAACCTGCCTGATAACATTCAAGGATATTGTCAAATGGGGTTATGACAGAGAGTACGAACAAGAACTGCTGACCACCAAATATGCAGGACAGACGGACATCATGTACACCCCGGAGGAATCCGAACGCCTGCATCCCCAGACTGTGCTGGTTTCCGGTGACTGGTCTTTCGAGGTTGAAATGCGTGAAGCAGACACCAATGAACTGGTACTGCTGGATTCTCCGCTCTCTACAAAGGTGCTGGTTGTCCGCACCGGCTCCAACGAATTTGAACCGATAGATTGCATTGAGGATGTAACACTCACATCGATCCGGGTTACGCCACTCAGTGTTGAGATTACTTTTGACCGTCCTGAACCTTGGGA
>JAKSPJ010000033.1 GCA_024404915.1 Oscillospiraceae bacterium | reverse complement strand
ACCAGAGAAATCTGCTCATGCTCCCGCATCAGCTTTTCAAACGGAAAACGAATGATGGTCGGTGTATTAAAACCAACGCCCAATTCCAGCAGGCAGATTCTTTTGCCGGAGCTGATGGCTTCAGACAAAAAATCTCCAAAACGCTTCTCTGCTTCGTACCATTCCTTATCCTGCACAAAATACCGGTCAATCCGAAGATTCATGTTCATACGTCCGCCGCAGACGGGGCATTTGGGAACCATGCCGCTTGGAATCAGACAATCTTTCCTTGCTGCATCCATCTGTTGAAACAGGTTGATAGCATCATAACGTCTTGGGTGGCAGCCCTTTGCACACTGGATATGGAAGTAATCGCCCTGCGTGCAGAAAATTTGATCTGCGGGAAGACCTGCTTTCTCAAACTGACCGTCCGCATTGGTGGAAAGGCAGAAGATTTTCTTGCCGTCCAGCATTGACAGCAGAGTTTTGTGAAGCGGCGTATGATCTGCCTCAATTCCCGCCTTGATGCACTGCTTTGACCAGTATCCCCAGTATGCTTCCTCATTTGGATAGGGATAGAATCCGGCACTGTACATATCCTGCATATAGGGTCCATCACCATATTTCGCACGAAAATCAGCAAAATGCTCCCTGAACCATTCACCGCCGTAGACTGCACCGGCGGCTGCGCTCATACCGGCACCGGCACCGAGAAGCACATAGTCCGCCTCTCGAATCATTTTCGCCGCCCGACGAATCTGCTCCTCGTAAGGAGTCCTCTGGAAGATATAATCTCTCGCAGGAATGCCGCTCAGAAAGCTTTCAAAAGTGATTCTTTTCTTTGCAAACATCATAGCAATTCCTCATAGATTTCACGGTCTGAATCCTTAAACACGTTAAAAATCACCTTGATAGCGCTGCCGGTCGTTTGCTTATACGCCTTTACCGTCTGCACCGCAATCTCCGCCGCCCGTCTGTTGGGGAACATGAAAACACCAGTGGAAATACAGCAGAAGGAAATACTTTCCACGTTGTTTTCATCAGCGATTTTCAGACAGGATTCATAGCAGGAGCGGAGCAGTTCTTCATGGCGATGAGTCAGCGTTCCCTGCACGATGGGGCCTACCGTATGAATCACATAGTCACAGGGCAGATTGAAAGCAGGGGTGATTTTTGCCTGACCTGTCGGCTCCTCATAGCCCTGCTTCTCCATCAGTTCCGCACAGAAATTTCGCAGTTGGATTCCGGCGTAGGTATGAATGCAGTTATCAATGCAGTTGTGGCAGGGGTGATAGCAGCCGGTCATGCCGCTGTTTGCTGCGTTGACAATAGCACCGACCTTGAGCCTTGTAATATCCCCTTGCCAGAGGAAGAGATCAGGCTGCAACTCTTCCATATCCGACAGCGTGATAAAACCCTTCTGGGCATTTACTTCTTGCAGATACTCGTCCTGAATGGCAGCAAATTCTTCCGTGATTGGGGAAGCAAAGCGGATATTCATAAGAGAACGAAGAAGCTGCTTCTGTTCATTCGTTTCTGACGGAATCTGCATCCGCTGATACCTTCTGTTTTCTTTCAGCAGCGCACCGATCAGGTACTTTCTGCGTTCGGACTGATTCATGGTCTTCCTCTTTTCTCAATGGCTCTCACAGGGCATATCTCGTAACAGTTGCCGCAATGCAGGCAGTTG
>JAKSPJ010000032.1 GCA_024404915.1 Oscillospiraceae bacterium | reverse complement strand
AAAAACGATGGTTTCATCAAATGCCTTTCATTCCACTTGAATCTTAGCGGAATTGAATGGATTTTTTACGTTTACAGGCACTATTGGTCACACTACCACTTTCGCTGTACCCTCACATAAAAACGCCCAAAGACAGCTTAAGGCGCTGTATTCTCATCCTTGACGCACGGCAGGTTTCCATCTTGATTTTTTCTTTCCTTTATGGTAATTTATGGGCATCTGATATTTACACAAGTGTGTACTTAATTGACAGAGCCCACTACTGCAGAGACAAGGAGGCAGAAGCAAATGACAGAATGGGAAAAAGCGCAGGCAGGTTTCCTGTACGATGCCAATTATGAGCCGGAACTGATTGCCATGCGTAAGAAATGTGCAGACCTGTGCTGGGAATTCAATCTGTGCAGACCGTCAGATACGGAACGGCAGCAGGAACTGCTCCGGTCGATCTTTGGAGAAATCAAAGGCAGTATTACGGTGACTGCCCCGTTTTACTGCGACTATGGAACGAATATTTCCGTAGGAGATAATTTCTATACCAATCATAATGT
The DNA here is from genome assembly GCA_024404915.1 of Oscillospiraceae bacterium. Lineage (GTDB taxonomy): Bacteria > Bacillota > Clostridia > Oscillospirales > Ruminococcaceae > Firm-04. The sequence continues at coordinate 2,056 of JAKSPJ010000032.1, read as the reverse complement.
GACGATCCTCGATGGTGCCAAGGTAACCTTTGGAGACAATGTATTTATTGCCCCGGACTGCGTTTTTTCCACAGCCGGACATCCTCTGGATACGGAGCAGAGAAATCAGGGGCTGGAAATTGCGCTGCCGATTACGGTGGGAGACAATGTTTGGATCGGAACAAACGTATCGGTGCTTCCCGGTGTGACCATTGGCAGCAATACGGTGATCGGAGCCGGAAGCGTCGTCAATCGGGATATTCCTGATGGTGTGATCGCTGTTGGCAACCCGTGCAGAGTGCTTCGAAAGATTACCGAGGACGACAGGAAAAAATATCCGGTGCTGGACTGATTCCAGTTGAAATGTGTACAGCAACAGAACAAAATTAATCCTGTGTGAAAATGGAGGCAGCTGTTATGCGGAAGAGACTGCTTGGAAAAACCGGAATTTACGTCAGCGAGATCGGATTCGGTGGAGAATGGCTGGAACGACATCCGGAAGAGGAATCCGTTGCCCTGATGCGGTATGCCAACGAGAAGGGCATCAATATCATTGACTGCTGGATGCCTGACCCGAAATCCAGAGACATCATCGGCAAAGCCATAAAGGACAACAGAGAAAACTGGTATGTGCAGGGACATTTTGGTTCGACATGGCAGAACGGTCAGTATGTTCGGACCAGAGAGATGAAGTATGTCAAACCGGCATTTGAGGATCTGCTTGCCAGATTACAGACCGATTATATCGACTTTGGCATGATTCATTTTGTGGACACGGTAGAGGACTGGAAAAATCTTCAGAATTCGGATTTCCTTGCATATGTCATGGAAATGAAGGAAAAAGGTGTGATCCGGCACATTGGTATGAGTTCCCATAACCCGGAAACGGCAAAAATGGCGGTGAGATCCGGTCTCATTGAAATGCTGCTTTTCAGTGTCAATCCCGCTTTTGATATGCTGCCCGCAGGACAGGATCTGGACGAGTTGCTGTCTGAAGGCTACCGCTATGAGGAGGGACTGGCCGGCATCAACACTGAAAGAGCCGAACTGTATCAGCTCTGTGAAGAGTACGGTGTGGGCATTACCGTTATGAAGGGCTTTGCCGGCGGACGGCTCTTTGATGAAAAACGATCTCCCTTCGGCGTAAGACTGACACCGATGCAGTGCATTCACTATGCCCTGACCCGCCCCAGCGTGGCCTCTATTCTGTGCGGATACGATACCAAAGAGCAGGTGGACGAGGCGGTCCGCTATGAAACCGCAACAGCAGAAGAAAAGGACTATGCTTCTGTTCTGGCCAATGCCCCGCTGCATTCCTACAAGGGCGCCTGTACATACTGCGGCCACTGCAAGCCCTGTGCCGCAAAGCTGGATATTGCGATGATCAATAAGTACTATGATCTTGCAGCTATGCAGCCGGAAGTACCGGCAACGATCCGGTCCCATTATGAACTGCTGGAGCATCATGCATCTGAATGCGTCAGCTGTCATGCCTGTGAATCCAGATGTCCCTTCGGTGTACCAATTGTCGAAAGAATGAGAAAAGCCAAGGAACTGTTTGGGCTCTGAATCAGTCGTGTTTTTGCGAAATCCACTTGATTCTTAACGGAATTGAGTGGATTTTTCTGTTTCCGTGCCCTTGAGATAGATTCATCCATCTTGCCTGCGTGGAACAGCGAAAAAAACCACTACCTCCCATCAAACGGAAACAGCGGAAGCAGTATGAAAAGATGACGGGTTTACTCACTTCTGCCAGTCTACCAAAGCGGCATATCTTACCTCAACCCTGTAAATCCCTTCGGGGCAAGTCCTATTTGCTCTTTTAGCCACTAAAAAAGAGCAAATATATTTTCATCATATGTGAAGATTTCATAAACATTTCTGCAATTATCGCCATTTGTGCATAATGACGAGAGTTTGGTTGTTGACAAGGGCATTTTATTCTGTTACAATTCCCAATAATCTCAGATGAAGGGAATATTTGCAATTATTTCGTGTCAAAAATGAACGAATTATGAACGCTATATTTTCTCTGAGTGAAATGTATTCTATTTATCTAATCGCTTTTGTTTTATTG
>JAKSPJ010000031.1 GCA_024404915.1 Oscillospiraceae bacterium | reverse complement strand
TAAATCCGAACTTTTTCCAAATTGGAGAAGGGTTCGGATTTATTGTTTATTTACCGGCAATCAGAAATAACTAAAAATATAGAGGCCGTGCTTGCAATTACGCATGCACGGCCTCTTTCTGCTCGAAAGATCTTTTCCATTTCTCCAGTTGGATTTTTCCTTCTTCACTTTCAAAGTACTGCTGCATAAGCAGGACTTTTATTGCCGGCATGATACCTCACGATCTGTACGTTATATTTCGCCTATTGTTTTAACGTAAGAAATGACAGTACCGTTTAAATGTTTTCAAACTGTTTCGACGTTTTGTGACTTAGTTACATTACACATTGACAAAACATAGTATAATCGACATATACCGGAAATGAGGTGAGCATCATGTCAAGACCACCCCGGTGCCGAAGAATTTGCCAAGAGCCGGATTTCTGCTTGTTCAGTCCCGATGGAATGCAGAATCAGGATTCTGTATTCCTTACGGTGGATGAATACGAGGTTCTGCGGCTGGTGGATTTAGAACGGCTGAGTCACGAACAGTGTGCTGCACAAATGGATATTGCCCGCAGCACCGTCACGGAAATCTATGAAAGTGCTAGATACAAGCTGGCAGACTGCCTTGTAAATGGAAAACAGCTGGTTATTACCGGTGGGCATTATCGGCTTTGCGACGGTTCTGCTGCCCCTTGCCGTGACAGGTGCGGCAAACTATCGGAAAACATCAAAAAAGAAAACGGAGGTACCATTATGAAAATTGCAGTTACTTTTGACAATGGTCAGATATTTCAGCATTTTGGTCATACATCCCGGTTCAAGGAGTATGAGATTGCCGGAAATACCGTAGTGTCTTCTGCAGTTGTGGACACTGATTGTCGGGGACACGGTGCACTGGCCAGCTTCCTTGCCGCCCGCAATGTAGATGCCCTGATCTGTGGTGGCATTGGCGGTGGAGCTCAAGCTGCACTGGCAGAAGCCGGTATCCGTCTATACGGTGGTGTCAGTGGAAATGCAGATGCGGCAGTCCATGCGCTTCTGGATGGCAGTCTGAGTTATAATCCCAATGTACACTGCGACCATCACGATCATGAGCATGGTGAGGGTAGTCACACCTGCAGCAGCCGCAGCTGCGGAAAACATTCCTGCCACTAAAACCCAACAGAAAGGTGGCAGTCATATGGAACAGTTGCTTGAAAAGCTCCCATACTGGAATGCTCTGAATCAGGACGAACGAGAAATGGTACGTCAGGCTGCCATTATTCGAAAATACAAGCCTGGATTTGTCCTCCATGGGAACAGTGACGCCGGAAATAGCTGCCTTGGTATGATCTATGTAATTTCAGGCGGCGTAAGAGCCTTTGTTGTTTCCAATGAAGGCAGAGAGATTACCCTGTTCTTTCTGGAACCCACAGCGACTTGTGTATTGTCCGCCTCATGTCTGATTTCTCAGATCCATTTTGAAACCCAGCTTGTTGTCACCAAGGAATCAGAAATTCTGGTTATTCCGGCTTCTGTTTTTGGGAAGCTGACACAGGACAACATACATGTGCGCTGTTTCATGTACGAGCTGTCCACCCAGCGATTTTCAGATTTCATGTGGGTTGTGGAGCAGATGCTGTTTCAGCGGTTCGATCAGCGGTTGGCATCCTTTTTCCTTGTGCAGTATGAAAAAAATGGCATCCCAGAAGTGCGGATGACCCAGGAACAGATTGCCCAGAATATCAATTCCGCAAGAGAAGTCGTAGCAAGAACCCTGAAGCAGTTTTCTACAGACGGTCTGATTGAGGTAAAACGCGGTAGAATTATCCTGAAACAGCTTGATGGACTGAAAAAGCTGTTAAGAAACCCGTAACCTGTTTTCTAAAAATGCGACCTGGTTACAGAAGTCAGGTCGCATTTTTGATAACCTCCAGGCAGAAATCAAAAAAGGAGAATACAAACATGAAAATCAAATTGAATCCTGATGCTCAGATCGTTGACACAATCAAAGAGGGGTTAAAGCGCACAGGCGGCTACTGCCCCTGCCGTCTGGAACGGACACCGGAGAACAAGTGTATGTGCAAGGAATTCCGGGATCAGATTGCAGATCCACAGTACGAGGGCTTCTGCCACTGTATGCTTTACTATAAGTCGCTGACAGAATGAGAGGTGAACCATGGCAAAGAAATTAGCTGTGATTGAAACCAATCGATGTGTGGCATGTGGTGCCTGTGAAAATGAATGTCCATTTGGAGCCGTTGCAGTATTTGGCGGATGCTATGCAGTCGTGAATCCTGATAAATGTGTTGGCTGCGGCAAGTGTGCAAAGATCTGCCCTGCCTGTATCATTGAAGTGAAAGAGAGGGCAACACTATGATAAGAAAGAAACAGTGGTATGATTATCTTTGGCTCTGGTCAATCCTCTATTTTGCACTGGGTTTCTTTAATATTCTATTCGCATGGCTTGGAATGATTGACTTTCTGCTTCCTCTGTTTGTTGCCATTTTTGGCGGTGGAAAATTCTTCTGCAACCATCTGTGCGGACGTGGGCAGCTTTATAACAAGCTTGGAGCGGAATGGAAATGCTCGACGAATCGCAAAACGCCCCGATTTTTTTCATCAAAAGGATTTCGCTATGGATTCCTGATTTTCTTCCTGACGATGTTTGGAAATATGGTTTATCAAACCTATTTGGTTGGAGCCGGGGCTACTAGCATGAGGGAAGCTATCAAGCTGTTTTGGACATTCCGAATCCCATGGGGATGGACATATACGGCTGGAACGGCACCTGATTTTGTTGCTCAATTCAGTTTCGGGTTTTACAGTCTGATGCTGACCTCTCTTTTGATAGGACTGATCACAATGGTATTTTTCAGACCTCGTTCCTGGTGTACCTTCTGTCCAATGGGTACCATGACCCAATTGATTTGCAAGGCAAAAGCAAGCGGGAAACATCATGTGTAATCCATTTGGGGATGCTCCTCATGTGTATTCTGCCGCTGGCAAGTTTGGGAATCGTAACTCTGTCACGGTAGGAAAATAGAAAATACGGTATATTGATACTACAAAAACAAAGGAGGCAATACAATGTCTGTTATTCACATCAATCGTAACAATTATCAAAATGAAGTTTTGCAGTCCGATAAGCCTGTCCTGATTGATTTCTGGGCTTCCTGGTGCGGTCCCTGCCGGATGCTATCTCCGGTTTTGGAAGATATTTCCAACGAATATGCCGGAAAGGTGAAAGTATGCAAAGTCAATGTTGATGAAGAGCCGGAGTTGGCTTCCGCATTTCAGGTCAGCAGCATTCCCATGGTAGCACTGATGGAAAAAGGGAAACTGGTCAAAACCTCTGTGGGCTTCCGTCCAAGAGCACAGTTGGAAGCTGCATTGTTGGATGCGTACCGTCGATAAGCAAAAGTGAGATAGACAATGTTTTCATATCTGCTGTATGGGGTGGCTGCCGTCGGGTTGACGGTGTCCTTTATCAAAAGCAAAAAGAAAACGAAAATGGCACTAAAAAAGCATGGAAGTCCTTCGAGAACATTCTGCCCCAGTTTCTGACAGTGCTGCTGTTGATTGGAATCACAGCGGGAGCATCTTCAGCTTGCAATTCTTC
>JAKSPJ010000030.1 GCA_024404915.1 Oscillospiraceae bacterium | reverse complement strand
CCGGAGCGGGAAGCGGAAGCCATGGAATTGGTGGACAGACACATCAAACAGTTTTTCAGAGTATACGGGAAATAACTGTTTTTAGAAGCAGCCAACTTTTATCCAAGTAAGGATTGCAGAGTGATGACTCTGGAGCAGACGATTGAAACAGGGAATGATGTGATTCGCATTTAAGAAGGCTCAGCCGCCCGGGAACTTCAGTGGTTTCCGGGTGTTTTTATGCAATATCAGGGGCACTCATATATTGGCTAACGAGCGTTAGCATGTTATACTTCAGTTAAGCTGAAAAAGCAGCGGAACATATGAAGTTGGGGTCCAGGCACAGGGAGGTAACAATGAGCGAACAGAAATATGTATCATGGAATCCCTGGCATGGGTGTACAAAGTATTCAGAGGGATGCCGTTACTGCTATGTATACCGGCAAGATGAAGCATACGGCAGTTCGGTATCATCAGAGCAATGCCGCAAAACGCAGAATTATAGTCTGCCTGTAAAAAAGAAACGAGACGGAAGCTATAAAGTTGAGCCGGGTTCCATTGTTATGACATGCTTCACCTCGGATTTTCTGCTGAAGGATGCAGACGAATGGCGGGGAGAATGCTGGGAAATGATAAAAAGCCGTTCCGACTGTATGTTCTATTTTTTCACAAAGCGCATTGAACGGTTTCTTGAATGTGCACCCGCAGATTGGGGAGATGGCTATGAAAACGTTATCGTTGGCTGCACCTGTGAAAACCAGGACAGAGCAGATTTCAGACTGCCTATTTTTGCGGAGCTCCCGATCAGGCACAAAACAGTAATAATCGCTCCTATGCTTGGTCCTGTCGAGCTGGAAAAGTACCTGAACGGCAGTATCTGCGAGGTGGCCTGCTCGGGTGAATCGGGTATGAATGTACGCCCGCTCAATTATGACTGGGTGCTGGATGTGCGCCGCCAGTGCATGAATAAAGACGTATCTTTTCAGTTTCACCAGACCGGGGCATATTTCATAAAAGACGGAAGAATGTACCGGATCCCGCGTCGTTACCAAGTTCTGCAGGCGCGCAAGGCGGGAATTGATTACAAAATGAAAGACGGTTATCTGCCGGATATATAGGGCAGTTATTCTGAAAAAATGCAAATCAGAATCTGGAGAATTGAGGATTTTGAGGAGGATATTGCATGCAAATCAGTGATTACTTCATAAACGGAGATATCAAAGGAGCCATCGCCTATATGCGCTGCCACGAGGAATTCAGCGACGTGCTCCCTGCATATACGGCAATTTTTGAGGACGAAGAATACCGCAAGTATGATATTTCGGAGCGGCTGAACAGAATTCTGCTGGCCTATCAGGTTTATTATCGGGATTTATTCTATTGCGGGCTCCCCCATTCGGATGCAGCCCAAAAGTTGTTTTCCGCTTTGCGGGTGGAGCTGAACAGCCCGGATGCGGATGAAAACCAACTGGCAGAACAGCTTCAGACCATCTTTGAAGAAGAGGGCTATCATGCACAGTTTGGAAAAACGCAGGGGTACTACGGTCCGTACATCTGGCGGGACACAGTGCCGACTGTCTATCAAGTGGAGCTGCCTTGCTCCGTGGCGGAGTATACTGTGAACATTCTGAAGGGCTTTGTGTTCCGGAGTTGGATGGATTATCTGACTTTCGGTCAATTTGGCACTGGAGGCTGGGCATCGCCCGATGGGGTCATCAACTGCATTGAGCAAGCCTATGATTTTGAAAGCGACCGCTTCCTTGTATCGCTGCTGAAGCATGAAGCCCAGCATACGGAGGATATGAAACAGTATCCGGGCATTACTCCCACTGAGCTGGAGTACCGTGCAAAGCTGGTGGAGCTGTGCTATTCCCATGACGAAGGGCTGCTGCAGCGCTTTATCGAGGCTGCAAACGAAAGCAGAACCGACGACAGCCATGCTATGGCATCTGCACGAATTAAAAACGACTTTGTAGGATTCACGACGGCACCCATGGAAGAAATACGCGCAAAGGCTCTGGAACTATTTCTGGCGCATAATCTGGAAATGTCACAGAACAGCAACTGAATAACAACAAGTTGGTGTATTGGCCATTGCAGCGTGATGCTCCAGAATTACACACGGAAATGACAGGCGGTATCGTTAAATAATAAAAATCCCCTTACGTAAGGTATTGCTTGTTACGCTGCGTAATGAATTAGAATCTGCAGCGTAAGGAGGTGAAAGCTATGTCGAAATACACAACGGGAGAGCTTGCAAAGCTCTGCGGTGTTACGGTCCGAACGGTTCAGTATTATGATACCAGAGGTATCCTGATTCCCAGCGAGCTTTCGGAAGGCGGAAGACGTCTTTACTCGGAAGAGGATCTGAAGCGCATGAAGGTCATCTGCTTCCTGCGTGAACTGGATCTGCCAATTGATGCTATTTCGCAGATATTAAAAGAAGAACATCCTGAAAAAGTAATCTCCCTTCTGGTGGAACAGCAGGAGACCATTCTTTCGGAGGAGATATCTGCCAAGCAGGAGAAACTGGCCAAGCTTCGTGAACTGAAAAACGGACTGAACAGCAGATCCTTCTCTCTTGAATCCATCGGTGACATAGCCGTAATTATGCAAGGCAAGAAAAAATTGAAAAAAATGCGCTGGATGATGGTCCTTACGGGGCTGCCCGTTACGGCACTGCAGTGGTTCTCTATTCTGTTCTGGATCATCCGGGGAATATGGTGGCCGTTTGTTGTTTGGGTGATCGTTGCTGCCGTATGGGGAACCATCGTAAGCAGGTACTATTTCAGAAATGTAAAATACATCTGCCCGGAATGCCATGAGGTATTCAAACCAACCATGAAAGAAGCCTTTTGGGCAAACCACACACCGAACACCCGCAAGCTGACCTGCACCGAATGCGGGCATAAAGGCTTTTGCGTGGAGATCTGGGGAGGTGACGATCAATGAGGGAGTTTGAGACTATTGTCATTGGCAAAAGCGCTGTCCCGTCGCTGGTCGTCACAGTCATTCTGATGATTGCGATTCCTGTCATCTTCATCATCTGCTGGCGAAAATTGCATAAACAGCAGACGAAGCTCAGCTGGCTCATTGCCGGTGCTGCTGGATTTATTGTATCTGCCCGTGTGCTGGAGCTTGGGGTACACATGGTCTGTATTGTAGCGGATAATCCCATTTCCCGGTTTATCAACGGAAGCACCGTCGCCTATGTCCTTTATGGAACCATTATGGCCGGTGTATTCGAGGAGTGCGGCCGGTATATTGTGCTGAAATATATAATGAAAAAGAACCGTACCCCTGAAAATGCCATCCTGTATGGAATTGGCCACGGCGGCATAGAGGTATTTGCTGTTATTTTGCCCTCAATGATTTTATATCTTGCCATCGCAGTGCTGTTCTCGGCAGGGAATATGGAGAGTGCGTTCAGCACATTGAACATTACGGAGGTAACTGCTGCCGCTGCGCTTCCATCTGTGCAGGCTGCTGCCGCATTTAGTTACGCATCAATGGCCATGAACGTTATGGAACGCCTGTTTGCGGTGCTGATCCATATCGGGCTTACGGTGGTCGTATATTATGGTGTTGTAAACGCAAAGAAAGCCTTTCTGCCGGCGGCAATCATCCTGCATATGCTGGCGGATGCTTTCCCAGCATTGTACCAGAGAACCATAGTGCCGCTTTGGACCGTTGAGATTTGGGCGGCTTTATGGACGGTTGTAATTGTGTTCATTGCAGCAAAGCTTTACGGAAAACTGAAAGCATCCTCTGAGAGCGAAACCATAGTGTGAGTTGAATTGCAGATTAATATCGAACGGCAGTCCTTATCCGGACTGCCGTTTTTGTATACTTCTGGAAAGGAAATTTGCCGCAATAGCATCTGTATATTGACTAACGAACGGTAGTATGCTATACTTCTGCCAAGCTGAATATTTATGATGTCAAAGGAAGCGGCCTCTTCGTTTACTTTATCATGGCACTCATTGTTCCTGAAAATCCGGATTCCGGAATGACAGATATTCAGTGAACGGCAACAGAATCCATTTCAACCAACAGGAAAGGTGTCATAAAACAGATGAACTACATCCGAATCACGGAAGCAAATATCGACAAAGAACACATCTGCTGTGCCATGTCCGGCAAGCAGGGCGAAAAGAAAAAAGCATGGATGAAAGAACGCTTTGCCGAAGGGCTGGTATTCTACCGCAGCGAGGAGCGGGGCAAGTGCTTCATTGAATACATCCCTGCTGAAAATGCGTGGGTACCCATTGACGCGCCGGAGTATCTGTATATCAACTGCCTGTGGATTGCAGGCTCTATGAAAGGTCATGGATACTCCAACGACCTGCTGGCTGAATGCATCCGGGACGCAGCGCAGCAAGGGAAAAAGGGACTGTGCATCCTCTCTTCAGAGAAACGGAAAAAAGAATTTCTGGCCGATCCCAAATATCTGACCTACAAGGGATTTCGTACTGCGGATACTTCAGACTGCGGAATTATCCTGATGTATCTGCCCCTGTGTGAGGATGCACCGGTTCCCCAATTCCGTGACTGCGCCAAGCATCCGATCATTGCAGAAAAGGGATTTGTCATTTACTACACCGATCAGTGCCCATTAACTTATTACTGGGTCCCGAGAGTTGCTGAGGAGGCTGCGGAACATGGAATCGAGATAAAAACAGTGCATATCACAGATAAAAAAACGGCGCAGAACATGCCAGCCCCAGTGACGACCTACGCTTTGTTTAAGGATGGAAAATTTGTAACGCAGGCAATTCAGTCTGACAAAATGTTCTTTAAGCTGGCGGGGATCGATGCCCAGGATAAAAAGTAAGACCTGCGATAATGTCAAATGAATCAAACAATACAATCTGTTTCAGAAGATCATTCTTAAAATGTGATTGCGTGGAAAACAGTAAAAGGCAGATCTGTGATTATCTGAACAAACAGAAGAAAAACGGGACCTTAAAAAACAGATTTTAAGGTCCCGTTTCTTTTAGTAAGAAACTACAAGCTGCATTTTGAATTTTTCTTCTCCGTATACAGCATGAGGAATATCCTTTGGCATAACAAGAGTTTGGCCTGCCTCCAGATAAAAAACATCGTCGGCTACGGTGAAACGTCCTTTGCCTTCAAGCACAGTGACCATTGCATCTCCGCCTGCGGCATGAGTGGAGATCTCTTCGCCCTGATCAAAGGAAAAGATCGTCATGCTGACAGAGTCGTTCTGAACCAGAGTTTTGCTGACAACCTGTCCATCCTGGTAGGCAACCAGGTCCTTAAGATTTAATACAGTCTGTTTTTCTATATTTTTATACATTTCAGCTCTCCTTCATCGCCTGTTCAGTCAATTATCTTTCCGTCAATGGATATCGTTACAACCTGCCAGGGAAGGAATTTTCCGCTGGCCTGAAGTGCCTTTTTTGCAGCCATTTCAAGGCCGCCGCAGCAAGGGACCTCCATGCGGACAATGGTAACACTTGCTATGTCATTGTTCCGGATGATTTCAGTAAGCTTTTCGCTGTAATCAATACTATCCAGTTTTGGGCAGCCGATCAGAGTTGTTTTTCCTCTGATAAAATCTTTGTGAAAGGCAGCATACG
>JAKSPJ010000003.1 GCA_024404915.1 Oscillospiraceae bacterium | reverse complement strand
CCTTTTGTCAACCTTTTTTCAGCTTTTTTTCTTGGTTCTATGTTTTGTATATATTTCCTTCTGTTTTTTAACAGTTTTTGACATATTAATATGTTCTATAATCCATATTCGCTTTACAAAACGAATTACTCAGGTATTATTACAATTACCCTTCTGATTTCATCTTCAAATGCACTGTATTTCTTTTTTCCCGTCGCCATCCGCACCGCCTCTCTGACGCTGCTTCCATTTTTCATCTTTTCTTTCATTGCTTCTATCGTATCTATATCCGCACATTGAAATTCGATTAGTTCCGTGTTCCCAATCCAGTTTTCTATAAATTCCTCGCACTCATCCGCATTATTTACAATATATCCATTTACCTGATAGTAAGAATCATCCACGCTCCTGCATTCCGGCGGTGTATATGTACTCAGATCTGCCTTATGATCCCGGAACATTTCGTCAGGCATTGTCATACATGCATGTATACTATTCCCGTTATAATGCTCATCATCATCCCACGTCAGATCAAGATTGTAGTACTCTCCATCTATTTTCACAATATTCCATACATGATTGATTCCTTTTCCGTCAACGCCTGTCACATTCATGATATCCATTCCGGCACGTCGTGCCACATATGTCATTGCCTTTGCATATCCTTCGCATTTCGCTTCACCCAGAACCAGCGCTCCATATGCATCTGAATGATGAACGCCATCCTTATATGTACATCTGTCTGCAATTTCATCATGTATTACCGTAAGTTTCTGAATTTCCGTTCTTTCTTTTTCCGCTTTTTTCAGTATTTCGTCTGCCACATCCTCCATTTCTTTTTGCATCGCCTGCACATTTTCCTGATCCACATCATAGAACATATTCACCGCTGCCATCATATCACTTGTTTCATAGATATCATCCAGATAAAAAAATTGCGGTTCCTGTTCCGCAACCATCAGATACACTTTTTCGTATTCTTCTTTCGTATATGCCCAGGGCAGGATTGCAATTTCTTTGTACTGCTCTATCTGTTCACACAAAGAGGCATATAGCTGCTTTTCTTTCAATGTCAGCTGACTATACGGATATCTGATTAATGCATCTTCTTTCGGTAGCCTTTTCATAAACACAGAGTATAGTCCTGTTTTCCATACAACAGCGGCTGCGCCAGTCACGCAGCCGATAATCAGTAATTCTTTTGTAATTTTACGCATCAGTTTATCCTTCTTTTTCAGGTTTCGGCAGTATTTCCGCTTGAATTCTATGAATCCAGTGATCCTCATAAGACTGCAGTGTATATCGCACGCCATCCTGTTCAACAGACGGCTTTTCTCCCATTTCCGGGATTCGTCCCAAAAGATGCACCACAAACGCACTCATGGTTTCGTAGGTGTCATCCATTTCTGATTCCACACCAAGTTGCGGCAGAATATCCTCCGGGTCTGCAGCGCCTGCAATTGAGAACGTATTATCATTTATTACAATCAGTTCCGATTCTTCGTCATCATATTCATCCTGAATATTTCCGACAATTTCCTCTAACAGATCTTCCATCGTCACCATGCCCGCCGTTCCGCCGTATTCATCCACAACGATTGCCATCTGCATTTTCTGTTTCAGCATCTGCTGGAACATACTTCTGCACTTTGCTGTTTCCGGCACGTAGATTGTTTTTCGCATAATATCTGTCACGGTGCAGTCCGTCTCCCTGCCCACCATTGGCAGCAGATCTTTAATCAGCACCACCCCTATGATGGAGTCTATTGTTCCGTCATACACCGGGATTCTGGAAAAGCCCTCTCTCATGGCAAGCTCTGCCAGTTCCTGTGCTGTGGTCTGTTTCGGAACCGCAGTTATGTCTTTGCGGTGTGTCATCACCTCAGATACCGCCACATCATCAAATGTAAAGATATTATGTATCATTTCGCTCTGGATTTCTTCGATGCCGCCTGTTTCATTTCCAGCATCCACCATCAGCCGTATTTCTTCTTCCGTTACCACATCAACGCCGTTTGTCACAGGAATGCCAAATATTCCGCACACAATTTTTGTACTGCCGGAAATAATCGCCAGCATGGGCGAAAGCAGCATCATCAGAAATCTGACGGTGGGAACAGCCCCTCTCGCCAGTTTCTCACTGTATTTCTCTGCAATCTGCTTAGGAAACGATTCCGCCAACACACCGATGAATACCATCAATCCGACTGCCAGCACCAGACCTGCAGCAAACGCACCGCCTTGAAAGTTCATGAATTCCGTCATCTTTTTGCCGACCAGCTGCCAGCTAAGAATGCCCATCACAGCGACTGTAAAAATACGTGATACCGCAAAGCATTGCCGCATCTTTGCAGGTTTGCTGATAATTTCATCCAGAGACTTCCAGGCTTCATCGTGTTCAGCCTTATTATGAACTATGGTATCATTGACTTCTGTCAGTGCTGTTTCGCATAGTGCAAGCCACACATGCACAAACCACAGCACGCCCAAAACCAACAATACCATCCATAATCGTTCCCCATCGTATTCCATTTTGTGTCCTTTCTTTTATCTGTCTTCCTTTGCAGAATACCGCTGCCGCAGGCAATCGGGACAGATAATATAAAAATCGCCGCACCTCTTGACAAGTGATGCGGATATATGGTATAATATATATTCATAGTTATTATTTATAAGAACCCATGATATATTATATCACATTTTTTTATTTTTGTCAAGGAGTTGATTCCATGGATTTTTCCCTTTCAGCCATTGATTTTTTCAGCACTCTTCCGGCAGCACTCCAGAAAAATCACATTCTTGCCACGAATGATACTGCCTTTCGCACCTACGGCTTACAGCTTACCCCCGATGAAGCGGAAATGGTTGTTGCCACTGCAGAACAGGCACTTAAAGAAGAAAACCTGATTCAGTTCGGCGACAGCATTGTTCCACGGCTGATTCACTGGTTTCTGCCTTCCGGTTACCTGGGAAGCAATTATGCCGCCCGTGTGGCAGAACTGACAGACACCTTCTACCACATTTCAGGTCAGCTGCAGGAAATCTATACACAGCATGACGAGCATGATCAGATTCTCTCTGACAATGCCATTCTGAATTATATGTATCAGTTTTATGTCAGCCCCTCATGTGCAGGAGACTGTGAAATAATGCGGTCACAGATGGAAAGCATCATAGTAACAGGCATCCGCCGCTTACTGGAAGCACGCAAAACCAGGAGCAGAAAAAAATCCTGCTCCGGTGCCGATGCAGAGTATCGTGCACTCTACAGTGATATGATACAGGCAGAAGCAGAAGAGGATGACTATCTTGCAGCGTTTGAAGATGAACAGTATGATATGATGTATCGTGATGCAATGTCGCAGGATATGTTCGGCAATTATGTCAGAGATTACGATTATGACTATGCAGAACACAGCCGAGGCCGTTTTGATGAGGAACTGGTGGAAATACTGCGCATCCATCCGGAGCTGATAATTCCCAGTGCCCTGCAGGAAAAAGAATGGATCGGCATGGTGGAAGACTGGGAATCCCAGGATCTGGCCGCATCGAAAGGAGCAAAGGGATGAAGGAAGAACTGATTTTATCCGCTGCATCACAGCAGCCTGCCCACTTTCCTCATACTGATTATACCATGGCACTGCTGCAATATGCCGCCCTGCATCACAGCATTGAGGAAAGCAAGCTGAATGAAATACGAAATGAAATGCAAAGGATTGCCGCAGAACGTGCCTATGCATTCTCTTCCGGAAAATGCAGTGCTGTTACACGCAGACAGGCAGAAAGCCTGTTCGCCTGTCTGTTCTGCCAGCTGGATGCTGCTCTGCTGGAGATGCATTCAGATGAGCTTGCAATGGAAGCCCTCCGCACACAGCCGCTTTCACGGTTACTGGAGGCAGGTCTTATGCGTTCTTTGGATTTGTATACGAAGGCAAAAGAACATTTTCGTCATGCTTACCTGCGTATGAAGCCATTCCAGACCGCATTTTTCAGCGGATTACTTCCGGATTTTGAAAAATTCTGCACACAATATGATGCAAGATTCCAGTCTGGAGATTCTGAAATCGGATTCACATACCCCTTATTCGGAGAAAAGCCAGTTGCAGAAAAAGGCATTCTCGGCATTTTCCGTTATTATCAATCCTTGGACTACGAAGCAGATATTCTGTGTTGTTTTCCTTCAGAAGCCGTTCAGGCATTCATGAAACGATACGCAAAGTTATATCTGACATCCCCCGCCGCCATCGCAGAAAACATTGCAGAACTGGTATTCCGTCATCATATCACTTCACTTCTTGCAGGAGATACTGCATGCACCCCGGATGTAACATCAAAGCAAATTGCTGATGTGGAAGCACTCTATCTGCACAGCACACCGCAGCAGCTGCTGTCTGATATAGAAACCGCCATTCAGAATCAGCCCTATATGCAGTCAGAAACCAGCTGCCGCTATCTGAAGCAGGTTTTACCGGGACTTGCAGACGCAATGTTCAACCGCATCCAGCGCAATGCCTTTTCAGGGTGGTTTGCCCACTGCAAAGACTAACCCCAAGTAATTTCATATTTTCTGAAAAAGGCACCCATTCGGGTGCCTTTTCCTATAATGAAGAACATATAACCAGCAGCAATCCCTTACCGCAAATGATTTCCGCCTGTTCCGCAGTAATCTCATTGCTGACACCCAGCGGAAAACTGCGTTTCAGTATTCCCTGCTCCAGGGGATAGTGTACGCCTCGTATGCATACATCCTCGCACTGTTCAGACCATGAGAACAGCGAAAGTGTCGTATTATTTCTCTTCGGCAGATGCAGAACGCCGCCGCTTTTTAGCATATAGGCGCAGTCATGTACGCCGCAAAGCATACCGGTTCCCTCATGCTGACATATGAATTCCAGCACCTGAAAATTGGCAAATGTGTGGTCCAGTCTGCCGCCAAATGCACCATAAATCCGAATATCCCGGTATCCCTTTTCCAGTGCACAACGCACAGCCAGCATTGTATCCGTATCATCTTTTTCCACAGGTGCAATCATATGGGGCAAGTGTTTCGGTACTTCACCCAGGGAGTCAAAATCCCCCAGCACCCAGTCCGGCTTTATGCCAAGACGGTCAGCCAGCTGCAAACCGCTGTCCGCGCAAATCGCATAGGCATATTCCGGAAGTGGAAGAAACGGGGAACCCGTCTCAGGCCCTCCTGCCAGAATCAGGCAAACGTCTTCCTTGTTCATTTCTGATACAGGCGATTGCTCTGGAATTGTGCATCGCAGGTAATATTCACGCCCAAACGCTTCAATGTGCGCTCATCTGCCTGTGTCAGCATCACTGTGGAATGCATTTCGCATCCCCGCAGCTTCGAAAGCTGATTCATTGCACGTTCTGCCGTCGGATTGGTAGCGGCAGAAATAGAAAGCGTAATCAATGTTTCATCTGTATGAAGGCGTGGGTTTTCATTGCCCAAATGGGTTGTTTTCAGCTGCTGAATCGGGGAAATCACCATAGGACTCAGAAGCATGATATCGTCATTGATACGGCCCAATGCCTTCAGCGCATTCAGCAGAACAGAGGAACAGGGTCCCATCAGTTCTGTGGTTTTTCCGGTCACAATCTTTCCATTCGGAAGCTGGAGTGCTGCAGCAGGTTCTCCGCTTGTCTCAGCCATTTCCCGTGCCTTCGCAATGACAGGTCTTTCTTCCTCGGTCAGATTCATCTGCTGCATCAGAAGCTGGAGTTTATACACAGTATCTGCGTCTGATTTGCCCTCACGCAAATCGCAGCACTCCTTGAAATAGCGGCGGATAATCTCCTGACGGGAAGCATTCTTCGCAGCCTCATCGTCTACCACGCAGCAGCCTGCCATATTCACACCCATATCCGTGGGAGACTGATAGGGAGAAACGCCATAAATGCGTTCAAACATGGCATGAAGCACAGGGAACACCTCGACATCACGGTTATAGTTCACCGCTGTTTTGCCGTATGCCTCCAGATGGAACGGATCAATCATATTGATGTCATTCAGGTCAGCAGTTGCAGCCTCATAGGCCACATTCACAGGGTGCTTCAGCGGCAGATTCCAGATTGGGAATGTCTCAAACTTCGCATATCCGGACTCTTTTCCCAGTTGGTGCTCCTGGTAAATCTGTGAAAGGCAGACAGCCATTTTACCGCTTCCCGGTCCCGGTGCAGTGACAACGACCAGCTGCCGCTTCACTTCAATGTACTCATTCTTGCCAAAGCCATCCTCAGACAGAATCAACGGCAGATTGGAAGGATAGCCGTCAATTTTATAATGACGGTAAACGGGAATTCCCAAAGCCTCCAGACGCTTCTGGAATTTCACAGCAGCCGGTTCACCCGTAAACTGCGTCATAACAACACTGCCCACATAAAGGCCCCGTCCTCTGAACAAACCAATCAGACGCAGAACATCGTTGTCATATGTTATGCCAAGGTCTGCACGAATACGGTTTTGTTCAATATCAGATGCGTTGATTGCAATGACAATCTCAACCTCTTTTTTCAGCTGCAGCAGCATACGCAGCTTGCTGTCCGGCTGAAATCCGGGAAGAACACGTGATGCATGATAATCATCATACAGTTTTCCGCCAAATTCCAGATAAAGTCTCCCGCCGAACTGTGCAATACGCTCTCGGATATGCTCTGACTGCATCTTCAGATATTGTGCATTGTCAAACGCCATTTGCTTCTTCTTCATGCCACTCATTTCCTTTCAAACAAATTCAGTTTATTATATCACATTCCATTGGAATCTGTCAAGATAGGATATCAACTTCCGTGCAAAAATAAGCATATAATCATTGGGATAAAACGGACTTGCTGCCTTGTGCAAAATAACGCCCAATCACTCCCATGCCAAAATAAAACAGCCCTGTGGTTACAGGGCTGTTTGTATTTTACTCTGTCTCTGTCACTGCATCTGCATCCTGTGCTTCTGCATCCTGAGATTCGGTTTCCCGCTCCAGCAGCGGATTCGATTCCATCATCGGTTTCCCGCTTCTTTCCTCTGCCTTCCGTTTTTCCACTGTCAGTGAGCCATCCATAATCTGGAGGAATTCCTTTTCATTCACGCGTTCATATTCCAACAGGAAGTCACCCAGTGCGTGCAGCTGATCTTCATGCTCACGCAGAATTTCCAGTGCCTGCTGATACGCATTTTCCACAATGCGTCGCACCTCCGCATCAATTTTTGCAGAAACTTCCTCCGAATAGTCACGCACATGACCATAGTCACGGCCCAGGAATACTTCGTTATTGTCCGAGCCATATGCCACCGGGCCCAGTGCCTCCGAAAGGCCCCATCTGGTCACCATATTCTTTGCAAGCTGTGTAGCACGTTCAATATCATTGGAAGCACCGGTGCAGATATCTTCCAGTGCAGTTGCTTCTCCGGCACGGCCGCCCATCATCATGACGATTGTTTCCAGAAGCTTTGTCCGTGTCATATGGGTATCGTCGCTGTCCGGTCTTGTCCAGGTCAGACCGGCTGCCATACCACGGGGCACAACGCTGACCTGCTGAACACGATCCTGTGTTTTCAGGTGGTACGCCGTCACCGCATGGCCTGCCTCATGGAATGCAGTAATGCGCTTGTCTCTAGCCGTCGGCACATGGGATTTCTTTTCAGGACCGGAAAGCACCTTCATGGTAGCTTCATCCACATCCTCTGCGGTAATCGCCTTACGGTTTGCTCTTGCCGCAAGAATCGCTGCTTCATTCAGCAGGTTCTCCAGGTCAGCACCGGTAAAGCCCTGTGTATTTCTTGCCAAATCCTTGAAATCCACATCCGGGCCCACAGGCTTCTTGCCTTTGTGAACATTCAGAATTTCTTCTCTGCCCTTCACATCCGGGTAGTTTACAGTAATCTGTCTGTCGAAACGGCCGGGTCGCAGCAGGGCAGGGTCCAGAATATCACGGCGGTTGGTGGCCGCAATGACAATCACATATTCCTTGTCATTAAAACCATCCATTTCCACCAGCAGCTGGTTCAATGTCTGCTCACGCTCATCGTGTCCGCCGCCCAGACCGGAGCCTCTGTGGCGGCCAACAGCGTCAATTTCATCAATAAAGATAATGGAAGGCGCATGCTTCTTTGCCTGTTCAAACAAATCACGGACACGGCTTGCACCCACACCCACGAACATTTCCACAAAGTCTGAACCGGAAATCGGGAAGAAGGGCACACCTGCCTCACCTGCCACAGCTCTTGCCAGCAATGTTTTACCGGTACCGGGAGGGCCCAGCAGCAAAACGCCCCTGGGAATTCTTGCGCCAATGTCATCATATTTTTTCGGATCCTTCAGGAAGTCCACGATTTCCGCCATTTCCGCCTTTTCTTCATCTGCGCCTGCAACATCCGCAAAGGTTGCCTTCTTGGCATTTCCGGTCATCGCTTTGATATTGGCCTTGCCGAAGGAATTCAGCTTGCCGCCGCCGTTTGCCTGCTTATACATGACCACAAACAGCACAATGGCCATAATCATGAGAATTGCTGTCGGCACAATGGTCAGCAGCCAGGAATTATCCTTAATCTTGAAGTAATCCTGCTCCAGCTCCTTCTCCGGGTGTCTCTCATTGTACTCCGAGCGGTAGTTCTCCACATCCTGCAGGAAAATGGAAACATTCGGTACCTCATAGACATAAGTTTTGTCATCGTCTTCCAGCTTATACTTCAATTCGCCTGAGCCCAGATCCAAAGTATACTGGGTTACCTGATACTCATCGAAGCACTCCATAATTTCAGAGTACTTCTTTGTGTGGGAATTCTTGGACAATGACGGAACCATCATCCAGACTACCAAGACAAAAACTGCAAAAATCAACAAATAAGAAAATACGCCACGATTTTTATTCAAGTTTTGCTCCTCTCCTTTTCTCTGATCAATTTTGTTTCGGATACTGCACCACCAGAACACGTTGTGTCTCCGCATCCGGCTTCACACGAGCTGCAACTCCGACGTTCTCACAATAGACGCAGCCGGAATTATCATACAGCACATGCTGCAGTCTTCTTTCGGGTGCCGGTACTGCTGCCTGAATACAATCCTTCAGCGCACTTTCAAAGCTGCGTCCCGGCAATTGAATCCGATCTTTGCCGTTCCATTGGCGAAAATACAGATTACCATTTATTTTATCAAAATCGAGAGTTGACCTTGTGTATGAAGCGTGATAGTTTTGTGATAAAATCCGCTCTTCCGCTACAATTTTACAAACATCCCCTTCAAAAACATGGTTTTCACCAATCTGTGCCGGAATCACTTGCTGCAGCGGCGCACTCTCCTGACGAATATACAGAATACCATGCCACGCAGTTGCATAAATCCGGCTGCCCAGACTGATTTTTCCGTTCTGTGCAGCCAGCAGCTGATCAATGGCATACAGGTTTTCCCGGGAAGGATCAATATGGACTGGCAATGCCGCCAGCCGATTCATATAAATCCGCATACGGATTGGCTTTGGATATTGTTCCAGCCCCCGCATACCGCCCTTTCGCACATCCAGACAATGCCGCAGTGCCTCCTCTGCCTGCTGTTCCAGCAGCGCATGATCCTCTGAAAGCATCTGCGTCGTGTACATAATATGCGACAAAAAAGCAGGATTTTCACGAAGCATCAGCGGAATCAGCTCCTGCCGGATGCGGTTTCGGCTGTGAACGCTGTCGAGATTGGTACTGTCCTCCTGAAATGTTTGTCCACGCCCCTCCAGGAAAGCAAGAATCTCCGCCTTTTCTGCATACAGCATCGGCCGTATGAGATTTCCGCTGCACGGCAGAATGCCCCGCAGTCCCTTGAGGCCGCTGCCCCGCATCAGATGAAACAATACGGTTTCCGCATTATCCCCGGCATGATGTGCCGTTGCAATCAGCCCGTCATCCCCTGCCAGATGCAGTTTCTGATAACGCAGAATACGGGCCGCCGTTTCCTCTGACAGCCTGTGTTCCTTTGCATATGCCGGCACATCCACATATTCCAGCCGAAAGGAAATCTGCCGTTGCTGACAGAATTCCCTGCAGAACGCCGCATCCCTGTCCGCTTCTTCTCCCCGGATTCCATGGTGTACATGCACAGCACGAAGATCAATCTGCAGCTGCTCACGCAATTCATACAGTGCCAGCAGCAATGCGGTACTGTCTGCGCCGCCGGAAAAAGCCACTGTACAAATACAGTGCACGGGACAGGCAGGGCTTTCCAGTATGATATCTGTCAGTTCTTTTCGTCCCTTCATGACGAAGGAACCTCTTCTTCTTTCGCCTGGGAAGAAAATCTGGTATACTGTGCATCCCAGGTCAGACGGATGGTACCCGTCTCACCGTGACGATTCTTTGCCACAATACATTCTGTGGTATTGGGTGCCTGAGACTTTTCACGGTTGTAATAATAGTCGTTATACAAAAACAGAATAATATCCGCATCCTGCTCAATGGAACCGGATTCACGCAGGTCAGACATCATCGGCCGCTTGTCCGTTCTGCTTTCCACAGTACGGTTCAGCTGAGACAACAGCAGTATAGGCACATTCAGTTCCTTCGCCATCAGCTTCAGCTTTCTCGTGATATCCGAAATCACCAGCACACGGTTTTCTGATTTCAGCGGTGCATCCATCAGCTGCAGGTAGTCAATGACCACCATGCCCAGATTTTTCACACGGCGAAGCTGTGCTTTCATCTGGGAAACTGTAATACCGGAAGCCTCTGACAAATAGATATTCATGCCCGCCAGTACATCTGCGCTGGCACTGAGGCGGCACCATTCCTTGGTATCCAGCCTGCCGGTACGCAGTTTGTGGGAATCCACCAGTGCCTCCGTTGAAAGCATACGGGAGGCCAGCTGTTCCATACTCATTTCCAAAGAGTACACAGCAACTGTTCTCTGGGAACGTCTGGTCACATTGATTGCCAGATTCAGCGCAAAGGATGTTTTTCCCATACCGGGTCTGGCTGCCAGAATCACCAGGTCAGAGTTAGTCATACCGCCTGTAATGGCATCCAGATCGGAAAAACCTGTTTTTGCACCAAGATACTTTTCACGCTCCGGGCCGGAAAGATTATTCAGATTGCGGAGGGTATTCGCCATAACATCCAGAATCGGTGTCAGCCCCTGCATATTCCGCCCCTGCCGAATATCATAGATTCGCTGTTCCGCAGAATCCAGCAGTGTCTGTGCCGTCTGGGTACCTGCGCTGATCTCCTTCAGCAAATCCCTGGCAATCTCCGCCAGCATACGGGCGGAGTATTTCTCCGCCAGAATTCTGCAGTAGCTTTCAATATTGTCTGCGGAGGGCACCATTTCAATCAGGCTTGTCAGATAGCGCTTTCCCTCTGCAGCGCTTTCAAAAATGCCTTGCTGCAGGGCTTCATTCAGAACAACAATGATATCAATTTCCTGACTCTGGGCACCTGTAAACATTGTGACCATCAGGCGGAACAATTCCCGATGCTGCTCCAGATAGAAAGCCTCCGGACGAATAATATCCAAAGCCTTGGCAATGGTATTGGGATCCAGCAGAATGGAACCCAATACGCATTGTTCTGTTTCGTTGCTGTGGGGCATCATGTGGGCAGAATAGCTCTCCTGCAATTCTGCCAGATCAAAATCAGGCATCCACTGCTACCACAGATACTGTAAACTTTGCAGATACGCCGTTAAACAGTTTTGCCTCTGCATTATAGTCGCCGGCATTCTTCATTTCGCTGTTGATTACCAGCTTTCGCTTATCCACAGCAAAACCAAACTGTTTTTCCAGTTCCTCGCTGACATTGCCTGGGGTAACAGCACCAAACAGCTTTCCGCCCTGACCGGCCTTTGCACGGATAACAAGGGTTTTTCCGTTCAGCTTTTCAGCCTGCTCCATTGCCTCCTGCTTAGCCACATCCAGCTTGTGCTGTGCAGAAGCCTGCTGGCCTGCCAGCTTGTTCAGATTCTCCTTGGTTGCCTCTACAGCCAGACCTTTTCCAATCAGAAAGTTTCTTGCATAACCGTCAGAAACATTCTTGATTTCGCCTTTTTTGCCTGTACCCTTAACATCCTGTAAAAAAATCACTTTCATTTTCATTTCTTCCTTTCACATTTCGTTGTTATCATCCGAATCCGCTGACACCTTGTCAGTTTCTTCCGGGGATGCATCCATTGTATCCAATACTGCAATCAGCATATCCCGCAGCTGATGCACAGTACAGTCTGTGCGCTGTGTGGCCGCCATAATCTGATGGCCGCCGCCTCCCAGCTGCTCCATAATCACCTGCACATTCATTTTGCCAAGGGATCTTGCTGAGATACATGCCTGATTCTTTGTATTAAACACCACAAAGGTTGCACAGACAGATTCCACGCCCAGAAGCTCATCTGCCACCTGTGCCGCAATGACACGCATATCCGGCACTTCCTCTTCTGCCACCGCAATGACATACTTACCGTAGACCTTCGCCTCTGAAACCAGTTTGGAGCGGTGCTGATATGCCTCCAGGGATTCCGCAAACAGCGTTTTGACGCTGATGGGATCGGCCCCCTGTTCACGCAGATATGCCGCCACCTCAAACGTATGCACACCGGTCTGCATCACAAAATTCTTTGTGTCCAGCATAATACCGGCCATCAGTGCCTCTGCGCAGAACTGTGACATTTCGCTGCGCCAGTCAAAATACTGAATCATACCTGCAACAAGTTCCGCTGCTGAAGATGCATGCGGATCATGCAGCTTTAATGTTGTATTATCCAGATAATTCACCATTTTTCGGTGATGATCAATTACCACCACATGCTTTGCCATCCGGTAAAGCTCCGCATCTTCTACAATATCCTTGCTGAAGGTGTCCACAATAATCAGCAGGTCGGAATCTGTAATATTGGCTCTTGCCATTTCCGGTGTCATCATGCACCCCGGCATTTCCTCTGCAATGCGGTCTGTCAGCAGATAAGCAAGCGTTGTCTCTGTCCGCACAACGATATTATGGGGAATGCCTTTCTGCTCTGCAATAAAAGCAATGCCCACTGCTGCGCCCACCGCATCCAGGTCACTGGCACGGTGTCCCATAATATACACATGGCTGCACTGAGACATCAGCCGGATCAGGTCCTTTGCAATGGCACGGTTCTTTGCCTTATTCCGATGTTCAATACCCTGGGAAACACCGCCGTAAAATGTAAAGCCGTTGTCTGTTTTTACTGCGGCCTGGTCACCGCCTCGTCCCAATGCCATATCCAGAGAAAGCTGGGCAAAGTGCTCGTTTTCCTCCAGATTCTTGCCGCTTCTTCCCACACCGATGGAAAGCGTCAGGCAAATACGGCCTCTGACCTTGATTTTTCGTGCAGCATCCAGAATCGGGAAATGCAGCCGTTCCATATCCATACAGTACTGTGCTTCTGTCACAACCAGGAAACGGTCTTCATCCAGGTGGTGGAAAATGCTGTGGGTATTATTCAGCATTTTTTCAAACAGCTTCTCCAGAGATGCCAGAACAGCCGCCCTTTCACTCTGTCGTGTTCCTGCAAACAGATCCTCAAAATTATCCACATGAATCAGCAGAACACAGGAACGGCTCTGCATATAATTCTGCCGAAGCAGAACATAGGAATCAATATCCTCAAAGGTATACAGTGCCATACGGCCGTCCCGCCGATCATAGTCTGTGCGGAAAACCTTGTAATTACGTCCCTGCAGCACCATCTCCATAGATTCGCCGCTGAGTATTTCCGCACTGTAGATGCCTGTTACCGCTTCCATCTGCATCCCGAACATATCGCCGCCATTTACCATTTCCACAAAGGGATCGTTGTACCAGAGAATTTCGCCATGGCTGTCTGCAATCACCAGCGGCACCGGCATATGCGTCAGCGTTGTCTGCATTGTACGATCCAGTGTGCGGTTCATTCTTGCCACATACCGCATGGTATTTTTCCCGATGGAAAAGATTTCAAATACCATCCAGCTGATTGCGGCAAACCAGATAATCAGATCTATCCAGAACAGCAGCCGATGTTCCGCAATGCTTGTCATAGGCAAGGCAAGCAGTCCTGCCAGCAGCATCAGACCAGTTGCGCCTATCAGTCTCCACGGCCTTTTTCCTTCCATGCCATCACCTGCCTTCTGCCGTCTTATACCATTCATATATCCATAATAACCGGAAGAATCATGGGAGAACGCTTTGTCTTGCGGAAAATATAATCCGACAGCACATCACGCATTTTGCCCTTCAGGGCATTCCAGTCCCGCAAATCTGCAGCAGAACACATATCCAGCGCATCCTGCAGCAGACTCCGTGCCTCATCCATCATCGGTTCTGCCTCACGCACATAAACAAAGCCACGGGAAATCAGTTCCGGTCCGGAGACGATTTCATCGTTTGCCCGATCCACGCCCAGCACAACAATAATCAGGCCGTCCTGTGCAAGATGTCTTCTGTCACGAAGCACAACAGATCCAACATCACCTACGCCCAGGCCGTCCACCAGTACTCTGCCGGCTGTTACCTGGCCCGTGATACGCATGTTAATGCCATTGGACTCAATCACATCGCCAATCTGGCCCACGATAATATGGTCTCTGTCCATGCCAAGTTCCATGGCAAGCTCAGCATGTTTTTTCAGATGCTTATACTCACCGTGCACAGGAATAAAATACTGCGGACGTGTCAGCGTCAGCATCAGCTTCAGTTCTTCCTGGCAGGCATGACCGGAAACGTGCACTTCATACATTCTTTCATACACCACATGCGCACCGGATTTCATCAGCTCGTTCACCACACGGGTAACATATTTCTCATTGCCCGGAATGGGAGTTGCTGAAATAATGATAAAGTCCTGCGGCGTAATGCTGACCTTCTTGTGATCGCCCATGGCCATTCGTGTCAGTGCGGACATAGGCTCTCCCTGGCTGCCGGTAGTAATCAGCACAATCTGCTCTGCGGGATAACGATTCATCAGCTCAATGTCAATAATTGTGCCATCCCGAACTTCCAGATAGCCCAGTTCTCTTGCAATGGCAATGACATTCACCATGCTTCTGCCGAACACCGCCACTTTTCTGCCATTGTACTCCGCATGGTTGATAATCTGCTGAATACGATGAATATTGGAGGCAAATGTCGCAATGATAATACGCTTGCCCTCTGCCTCCGCAAAAAGCTTTTCAAAAGATGCGCCGACCTTGCGCTCCGTAGGTGTATAACCCGGCCGCTCCGCATTGGTGGAATCCGCCATCAATGCCAGAACGCCCTTGCTGCCCAGAGCACTGAATCTGCCCAGGTCAATGATACCGCCGTTAATCGGCGAGAAATCCACTTTAAAGTCACCGGTATGAATCAGCACACCGGCAGGTGTATGGATTGCCAGTCCCACAGCATCCGGAATGGAATGATTAACCTGAATCAGTTCCACACCCATGCAGCCCATGCGGACTGTTTTTCTCGGATGAACCACATTCAGGCTGACACTGCCGTCCAGATGATGCTCCTTCAGCTTTGCTTCCACAAGGGCCAGCGTCAGGGGCGTACCATATACAGGCGTGTTCACTTTTTTCAGCAAATAAGCCAGACCGCCGATATGGTCCTCATGTCCATGAGTCAGCACAATACCCCGAAGGTTCTCGACCTTGCTTTCCACGTAGGAAAAATCCGGAATCACAAGGTCAACACCCAGCATATCCGCATCCGGGAAAGCAAGACCGCAGTCAATGATAAACATATCATTGGCGCACTCAATTACGGTCATGTTCTTTCCGATTTCCCCGAGACCGCCCAATGGAATAATGCGAACCGGTGTTTTCTCACGGGGCTGACGCTCCCGATGTACGCTGACTGGTTTCAGCTCCACCGGCTGTGTACCGCTTTCTGCATTGAATCGTTTTGTAACAGCAGGTACATTGTTTCCATTGTTTTCATGTTTTTTGCGTCCCTTGCGCTCATGTCCTTCTGTTTCCGGTTCTGTAGGTGCAGTTTTTCTGCCCCCCATATTCAGAGGAATGCCTCCGCGGTGGGGTCGTGAACCACGATAAGAACCGCCGTTTCGTCCGGGACGCCCTGTATTTCTATTCAAATGTTTACCTCTCTTTCAGCTGTGATAACGTCGCACAGCAATCATTTTGACATACCAATACAGAATAAGTATAAGCGATACAATAAAAAAAGTCAAGTATATTTTGTAATTCTATCCTATTTTTTTATAGTGCAGGATAATTTTTACCGCATTTACAGGTCTCCTTACGTCCAAAACGCTGAGGCTTTTGCAGGACTCCGCCTGTATCAATTCCGTCTGTTTCTCTTTCTGCCTGTTCTGAACATGAACATGTCTGTTTTTATTCGTGATATTTACTTAAACGCTTCATTATAATTATATAATTCGCCGAAAGTAACTTTAACCATATGTCTTTCTTTCACTTTTTCATGAAATATCATAGAAAACGTTTGACATTCCGTAAAATATAGTTTATAATACATAATACAAGTGAAATCGAGCAACCAAACATATGAAGGAGGAATTTTTATGAAACGAAACGCATTCTTTTCCGGCATCACCTCACTGATTGTGGCAGCTGCTTCCTGCAATGCCATGACAGGCATCGGAGCCTTTGCGGCAAGCGGTGCAGGCGGGTACTCATGGGAAAAAACCGTGGGCTATCAGGAAGGCACCGACACGCTCACCGACAGTGACGGTCAGACCACCATCACCTTTTCCAAGGCTGACCAGGGGGACAATGTGGCCGGCTTCTGTGCCCAGAGCGGAGACGGCTGGGACTGGTCCGACTACACCAGGCTTTCTTTCACACTGACAAATGACAGCAAGGATACCATCGGGTTCCAGATTGCCCTTGGCACAGGTGCGAACTGGTCCTGGTATCAGACTGCCAACTGGACCACCCTGGAAGGCGGTGAATCCACCGAGCTTTCCTATTATCTCCAGTCAGATGAATGGATGCTGGACGGAAAAGGAGATGTCACCTCTTTGGCAGACGCCTACGCCGTCCACCGCATCAACATGATGGTCATGCCCGCATCCGAAGGCAAAACCATCAGCGGCAGTGTTACCATTTCCAATCTGGAACTTGGCGGCAGTGCTTCTGAAACCGTTGAACCGAAGGACGGCTTCTATGTTGACGGCGCTGTTCTGCGTGATGCCAACCACAATCCATTCATCATGCGAGGCACAAACTACGCATATACCTGGTACAGCTGGGATGGTCTGACTGAAGCAGCACTGAAGGAAATCTCCGATTACGGTGCGAACGTGGTCCGTATCGTTCTGGGCAACGGCGTAAAGTACGATAAGAACAAGCCGGGCGAAGTGGCACATCTGATTGAAGAATGCGCAAAGAACAATCTGGTTGCCGTCTTTGAAGTCCACGATGTCACAGGTGACAACAGCAAAGAATCCCTGCTTACCGCAGCGAAGTATTTTGCAGATGACCTGGCCGGCGTTCTGAAGGGACATGAAGATACTGTGATTATCAACATTGCCAACGAGTGGCAGGGCACAGGCAATGATTCCGAATGGGCAAGCGCATACACAGAGGCTGTCAAGGTTATTCGTGATGCCGGTCTGCAGCACTGCATTATGTGTGATGCAGGCGGATGGGGTCAGACTGCTTCCACTGTCATCAACGGCGGTGCAAAGGTTCTGGAGGCTGACCCGGAGCACAATACGATGTTCTCCGTCCATATGTACGGATATGCAGGCGGCACCAAGAGCATGATTAAATCCATTATGGACAGCATGAAGGCACGCAATCTCTGCCTTGTCATCGGCGAATTCGGGTACAAGCATTCTGACGGCGATGTACAGGAAGACTACATCATGGAATATGCAGAACAGCAGGAAATCGGCTGGATGGCATGGAGCTGGTACGGCAATGGCGGCGGCGTGGAGTATCTGGATATGAGCAATGCAAATGCCGGCGGCAAGCTTTCTGCGGAATGGGGCGAAGTGGTCATCAATGGCGCAAACGGCTGGAAGGAAACAGCCAAGAAGTGCACCGTATTCACAGATGAACCCATTAAAGAAACCACAACTGTTACCACCACAACCACCGCAGTCACCACAACGACTACAACAGTCATCACAAAGGATTCTGCAACAACTACAATTACAACAACAACAACAGATGCTTCCACATCCGTGCCGGAAGCAGTGTTGCTGGGCGATACCAATGATGACGGCAGCGTTGATGTGGCAGATGCAGTTCTCCTGGCACGTTACCTGGCAGAAGACAATGGTGCCATAATTACCGGAAACGGCCTGCGGAATGCAGATGTCAACAAGGATACAGTTGCAGGCACAGATGATGTCATTCTCATTCTTCAATTCGTTGCAATGATTATTGATCAATTCTAATATAAAACCCTCTCCGAAAGGCAGTTCTTCGTATCTGATGCGAAGAACTGCCTTTTTTGTTGACATTCCCGCCCCAATACGATATAATACTATATATGGAAATGCACTGTCAATTCAGAAAGGATGAAATCAAATGGCAGAAGAACAATTTTCACGTTTGGCAATGATGGTCGGTGATGAAGGCATCACACGCCTGAAAAACGCTCGTGTGGCTGTATTCGGTGTCGGCGGTGTCGGCGGCTATGTCGTTGAAGCACTGGCAAGAAGCGGTATCGGTACACTGGACCTGATTGACCATGATACCGTCAGCATCAGCAACCTGAACCGCCAGATTCTTGCACTTCACAGCACGATAGGTCAGCGCAAAGTGGACGTTGCCGCAGAACGCATCCATGATATCAGCCCAGATACTTCAGTCAATGCATATCCCTGCTTTTATCTTCCGGAAACAGCAGCACAGTTTGATTTTTCACAGTATGATTATGTCGTGGATGCCATTGATACCGTAAAGGGAAAAATTGAAATCATCATACAGGCGCAAAGCTGCGGCGTACCGGTTATTTCTTCTATGGGTACCGGCAATAAGCTGGAGCCATCCATGCTTCGCATTGCAGATATCTATCAGACCAACACCTGCCCCCTGGCCCGTGTTATGCGTTATGAGCTGCGGAAACGGGGCATAAAAAAACTGAAAGTGCTGTTTTCGGAGGAAACACCGATTGTCCCTGTCAACGCTGAAAAAAATAAACATGGAAAAACCACACCTGCTTCCAATGCATTTGTGCCTGCCACTGCTGGTTTGCTCATCGCCGGTGCTGTAATCAATGACCTTATAAAAACAGAAGTACGCCCAAGCAAGGCTTGATGCACAAAAAACAACATCGCAATTTATGCATAATCACATGGACTATTTTGCTTTTTTTAAATTTTCGGAATTCAATGCTAAAATTTGCGTTTCAATTTGTTTAGGATTATCCAAATTCTCCGCACATACTTGCAAAAAAGAAAAAAATGTGATATAATATATGGGACTGCCATAGCAGAACCACACCGGAACCCTCTGTCACAGATGCCCTGCGCTCAGGTGTTTCTCACTGTGATGTTCTGACAGGAATGGCACGAAAATTATATTCCCAACAAATGCAATGATTACGGAGGCTTTATGGGCGTATTGCAAAATCTTTTCGGGAAGGCAGATCAGGACGAAATGCTTGCCGATTATATGCTGCATGTGTATACCGCATCCCATACAGGATGTCTGCGAACTGAAAATCAGGATTACTTTTATGCAGACGGAATCGGCACAAGAGAAGAAGAAAAAGAATGTCATGCCGTTGCAGAAAATCTGGAACGACGTAAATTTTTTGCTGTTTTTGATGGTATGGGCGGCGAAGCCTTTGGAGCGGAGGCCTCTGCAATTGCAGCGCATACCCTTGCAGAGTATATTCCTCAGCTCAGCGAAGCAGAGGATTCCGAGCTTTTGCTCATGATTAACCGATTTGCTGACACAGCAAATGACCGCATTCAGCGTATGATTGAAGACCGCCAATGTGTCCGCAGCGGAACCACCATGGTTCTGGTTTGCATGGATGATGAAAAGGCACAGGTATTCAGCATCGGTGACAGCAGAGTTTATCAGCTGCGCAACGGACATGTGGTGCAAATCACAGATGACCAGACTGTTGCGGCGGAAAAGCTGCGTGCAAATCTTTACACGGAAGAAGAGGCAAGAATCAGCCATGATGCCCATGCTCTGACAGCGTATATCGGCATGGACAACCGTGGAATCGGTCTGAGTGTGCAGACATATCCCGCCATTTCCCGCTTTGATCCCCTCCTGCTGTGCAGTGACGGTCTGACAGATATGTGCACGGATGACCAGATTTCCACTGTTCTGAATACCAAGCCGGTTCATCCTGCCAAGGCACTGGCAGAACAGGCTATTGCCAATGGCGGATATGACAATGTCACCTGCATTGTCATCTGCCCTGCGGAGTATAACGCTCACAACGAAGAAAGCGCCTTATCTGACACATCAGAAGAAGGATAATATTCTGATCCATTAATTCATATTGCAAAAAGGGAGAACCAACCGGTTCTCCCTTTTCCTATTCTGCTCAAAGACTGCATATCATCAGTACAGCCGCCTCATCCGGCTGGCTGTAATACTTTGAACGGTACCCGTTTTGTTCAAATCCGAGGGATTCATACAAACGTCGTGCCGGCAGATTGCTCTCACGCACCTCCAGGTAACAGCAGGTACACACACCGCCCATCATCTCCGTTACAGCCTGCCACAACATTTTCGCCACGCCCTGCCGGCGATAGGCTTCGTCCACACACAACGTATTCAGTGTCAGCTCATCCAGCACAAAATTGCAGTGTATGAATCCGATTATCCCATCCTCTTCCCTGCACACAAACCCGATGGATTGAGGATTATCCAGTTCACGGCGGTAAATATCCTCCGACCAGGGCGTTGTAAAGCACTGCTTTGCCAGCTCCGCAACATCATGAATCCACTGCTCTGAAAACATCTCAATGCGTCTCATACCAACTGCCGCCTTCCTGTACATCTACGGTCAGGGGCACGCTCAGCTGACACACCTGTTCCATCTCCTCTTTCAGAATCACCGCAGCAGATTCCGCATAAGCATGGGGTACCTCAACAATCAGTTCGTCATGAATCTGAAGAATCAGCTTTGCCTCCGGCACCTCTGCTTTCAGTCTGCGGTATACTTTTACCATTGCCGCTTTTATAATATCCGCTGCTGTGCCCTGAATCGGCGTATTCATAGCAATACGTTTTCCGGCGGCCTGCACATTCTTGTTAGAAGAACGCAGCTCCGGAACGTAACGCTTTCTGCCGTACAGTGTGGTGACAAAGCCAAGCGCTCTGGCACTTTCCACCGTTTCATTCATAAACCGTTCCACATTGGGATAGGATTGGAAATAATCCTTGATATAACGATCTGCCTTTGCCACGGTCACACCAATATCCTTTGACAGCGAAAATGCGCTGATGCCGTAAATGATGCCGAAATTCACTGCCTTGGCGGCACTTCTCATTTCCTTGGTCACCATGTCTTCCGGCATATTGAAAACCTTTGCGGCAGTGGATCGATGAATATCCAGGCCCTCTGCAAATGTATTCCGCATATTTTCATCATTGCACAGATGCGCCACCAGGCGCAATTCAATCTGGCTGTAGTCCGCATCCAGAAAAACGCACCCCTCCGATGCTACAAAAAACTTTCTCATTTCGCTGCCCAAAGGTGTACGGACAGGAATATTCTGCAAATTCGGCTCCGTGGAAGATAGTCTGCCGGTACGGGTTTCCGTCTGCTGATAGGATGTGTGAATTTTTCCGTCAGCGGAGACTGCTTTCAACAAGCCTTCTACATATGTGGAAAGAAGCTTGGAAAGCTGTCTGTACTCCAGCACATATTCCACAATGGGATGCTGCGTGCGAAGGGCTTCCAGCACCTCCGCATTGGTAGACCAACCGGTTTTTGTTTTTTTGCCTGTAGGCAGCTGCAGGTCCTCAAAAAGCACAGTTCCAAGCTGTTTCGGGGAAAGAATATTAAATTTTCTCCCGGCTAATTCGTGGATTTTTTCTTCTATTTCACTGATGCTTTCCTGGAGGCGGTCTCCAAATCCACGCACGCCAGCCGCATCCACAGAAACACCGCAGTGTTCCATATTGGCAAGCACTTCCACCAAGGGCATTTCAATATCGCTGAAAAGCTGCTCCATTCCCTGCTCTGCAATCAGTGCAGAAAGCCTTTCAGAAAGCAGCGGCATAGACATGATTTCTGCATATTCCCCCTGGGCATCCGGATACGGCAGGTGCTCCCCCGCACACAGCTGCTGTATGGTGTATTCCGGCGCAGAGGGATTCAGCAGATAGGCACAGATGGCAGCATCCTGTTTCACATTCTGCAAAACAGCGTTTCTGTCCAGGCAATAGTGATATGCCGCCTTGGTTTCAAAGCCGTATTTCGGTGCACTGCCCTGAAAGAATACCATAATCTGTCCGGGATCCACAATTCTTGCAGCCTTCTTCTGCCATGCAAGATACAGAATCGGTTCCTTCCAGAGAAAATACAGCGGTTCTTCCCCGTTACTCAAAGCCTCCAGTTCCGCATCATGCAGCGTCACAATTTCCATCGGCTCTGCCTGAAGCACATCTGCCGGTTCTGCCGCTGCAGATGCCGTCACATTCAGCCGTTCCATCAACTTATAAAGCTCCAGCTCTGTCAGCACTTCAGACAAAGCCTCCCCATCCACAGGTTTTCTCTCGTAATCAGACAGTGTCTTTGAGACAGGCGCATCCCTGACAATGGCAGCAAGCCAGTAGCTTTCTCTTGCATCCTTTTCACCCAGCTTCAGCTTTTCCTTCACGCCCTTCTTAATATCTGCGTGATCGTCCAGATTAGTATATACAGCATCTATCGTGCCATATGTCTGAATCAGCTGCATCGCCGTTTTATCGCCAACGCCCTTCACGCCTGGGATATTATCACTGGTATCCCCCATCAGCGCCTTCAGGTCCACCATATGAATCGGGTCAAAGCCGTATTCCTCCCGAAACACTTTCTCTGTATATTGAACGGGCTCTTTCCTGCCCAGATAACGCACACTGACACGCTCCGAAATCAGCTGGAAATTGTCCCTGTCTCCTGTCAGAAGCACACACTCATGCTGCTCCTCGGCAAAAGCAGCAGAAAGCGTACCCAGAATATCATCCGCTTCCCATCCGGCACATGTCACAATCGGATAACCCAGCGCAGCAAGGATCTGTTTGGTATAGGGCATCTGCACAGCCAGATCCTCCGGCATGCCGTGGCGATTCGCCTTATAATAGCTGCAAGCCTTGTGACGAAAGGTTTTTTCTTTCAGGTCAAATGCAATAATGATATGCTCCGCAGCTGTATCCTCCTGTGCTTTCAGAAGAATATTGAAAAAGCCGAAAATCGCATTGGTTGGCACACCATGACGATTTGACAAATTTTTTACGCCATAGAACGCACGATTCAGAATACTGTTGCCATCAACAATCAGCAGCTTCATAACAGTCCGCTTCCTTTCCCCAGGCATTTCCTCTTTCCTGAAATGCCTATAAAATCAGGCTGTCCACTGCATCAGCGAACAGCCCGTTTCTTTCCTTATTTTCTAACAATGACCACCTGATGTGTTACAGCGTAGTTATCAGAGAACAGCACATCTTTTTCACGGTCCTCTGTCACAGACAAAGCTGCCACACCGACGTCTACTTCCTTTGTCTTAACTGCGCTGATAATGTGGTCGAATTCCATATCCTTGATCTGGAGATCCATATCAAGATAATCGCAAACCGCATTCATCATATCGATATCAAAGCCAACGAACTCATTGGCATACACATCTTCATAAGGCGGGAATTCTGCATTGGTCGCCATTACCAGCGTACCATTTCTGCGCTCACCCTCTTT
Source organism: Oscillospiraceae bacterium (assembly GCA_024404915.1). GTDB lineage: Bacteria > Bacillota > Clostridia > Oscillospirales > Ruminococcaceae > Firm-04. Next base: position 176,544 of record JAKSPJ010000003.1, on the reverse strand, counting down.
GCGCTGATAAGGATGCTCGCCCTTTTCATCGCCTTCGTAATTCAGCTTAATGTTTTCCATGGTGCCGTCATCCGTCAGCTTGCGAAGTGCTTCATTAATCTGGGAGCGCAGCTTCGTCTGACCCATGGGAATTGCAATTGCATACTTTTCTTCCGGGAATTGTTCGTCCAGCATTACAATATTCGGATTCACATCCACAAATGCCTGTGCAGTTTCCAGGTCAACGATGACAGCATCAATCTTGCCCTGCTTCAGAGACTGAATTGCATCCGCTGCCTTTTCATACAATTCCACCCGTGAATCGTCAACCTCCTTTGCCAGACTCTCCGCAGTAGTGCCCAGCTGCACGCCGATTAATTTGCCTTCCAGATCATCAATGGAATGAACCTTCTTGGAATTCAGGCCGCAGGAAGAAAGCAGCAGTGCAGAGACTGCAAGCATTGAAAGAAAGACTCGTTTTTTTGTGTTCAGCATAACATTATTTCCTTTCTCATAAAAAATATATTTATCTATAAACTGACATTTACGATATTTATTCTTATTATAACACATTTTTGATTAGGAATCAAGCTTTTTTTCAATTTCCACAATCGTTTTTTTTTGAATTATAACAGATTTGCATACTATTACAAATTCAAGGCATTCGATTTGACATCGCATGTAAAATATGATATAATATTTTAACGACGATTCTGTCGGGAAGAACGGCACATTCAGCCGGTTAGTAAGAAGGAGTATTCATATGAAAAAAGCAATCGGAATTGCTGCAGCAGTGGTTGTACTGGCAGCAGGCGGCACCGTAGGTTGGGCAGCATTTGCCTATCCTGGTCTGATTCCCAATCAGATTAAAATGCGAACATCCTCACCGGAGGATTACTTCCACTGGGTTTATGACAGAAATATTGAACAATGGGCATCCGGTGCAGAAGAGGCACAGGAACAGCAGCGCAGTGCTTCTGAGGCATCTCTGGTTGTCTCACTGGAGCCGACGGAAGAGGGCAAAAAGAAGCTCACAGAAGACGATTCCCTGAGTCTCAGCAGCGGCTTCGACATCAGTGATATGGTAAACAGCTGTGATTCCATTTCTCTGCGTGCCGATATTGCCAACGAGAACAATCTGGCTAACACACACATCGCACTGAACAAGAATGACCAGCTGATTACAGAGCTGAACATGGCATCTGTTGACAACACCCAGTATGTCTGCATTCCGGAACTGAGTTCCCGCTGGCTGGGGCTGTCTGCCTCTGCCGACAGCAGCGATCCCATGAATGCACTGAACTCCGCCGCTGCTCTGCGGACAACAGATGTTTCCAAATCCATCCAGAAATATGCAACACTCTTCACCAAGAATGCAACCAACATTGAGGTTGACAAGAGCACTCCGGTCTACATCGGAGATATGACCGTCAACTACACTGCACTCAATGTCAAAACCACCCCGAAGCAGTTCTATCAGACGCTGCTGAAGCTGATTGACACGATTGCAAATGATGATACCATCATGAGCATGGCACCGGATCCGGATGATTTTTCCCTTACACTGAGCGAATACAGTGAAATGCTGGAAGAATATGCAGATTATATGCCGGACTCTTTGTCCAATGCAATTGAAACCACAACTTATGTGGATATGACAGGCAACATCTGCGGCATCTCCGTAGACCTGAAGGATACCATTTCCTTCTTCTTTGCAATGGGCGCCTCCAAGGGCCAGTTCGGCATGGAGCTGAGAATGACTTCTGCAAAAGTCAATGTGGTCAGCATCAAGGCAAACCTGGATAAGAGCGGAAACGGTTCCATTTCCGGCAACATCTATCAGGACAGCGATTCCCGCCTGACCTTCAAGATTAACTGCTCCGATATGAAGGTGACCAATGACAAATATCTGACCGGCCATATGGAAATGGTAGTCGAGGACAACGATCCGATGGCAATCGATCTTTCCTCTGACGAACATGTTCAGAAGGCTTCCTACCAGCTGAAATTTGACGGTGTCAATTACGGTACTCTCAATATGGAATTCAGTGACAAATCAGATTACAAGTTTGAGAAGCCGGATACAAGCAATGCAATCATGGCTGATGAAAACTTCAAACCGGCAGACTACGCAAGTCAGGATGAAATGACTGCATACCTGGAAAAGGTATTCCAGCGCATCGGCATGGCAGATGCAGAAGCAAAGAACACCGCTTCCTCCTTCGGCAGTCTCTTATATATGATGTCATAATAAAAAGCCGTACAGGGAATTCGTTTTCCTGTACGGCTTTTTGCTCTCCATGCGCCAAAAAGGCATTGTAAATCTTTGTGGAAAATGTCCATTGATGAAAGGGAATAAATGTGATATAATTATAGTATATAAGGAAAGAGAGGGAAGGCCATATGAACCAGGCGTATGAAGCAGGGACATATATCCGCTATGGAAATACCGGAGTATGCCGTATCGAAAACATTGCAGAAGTTCCGTATCCGGGCCCGCAGCCCACTCGTCTTTGCTATATTTTAAAGCCGCTTCGCAATTCCGGAGTGGAAGTGTCCGTGCCGCTGGACAACGAAGGATTGTGCGCAAAAATGCAGCCGCTTCGTTCCAGGGAGGAAATCGATGCACTTCTGGAAGAGGTAGCCACCGGTGAAAAATTGGCTTGGAATTCAGAGCGAAAACTGCGTTCCCTTGAATTCCGGAAAATACAGGCGCAGGGAGATGCAAAAGTTCTGCTGCAATTGCTGTGCTGTCTTCAGCTGCAGCGCAGAAAGCTGGCGATGTTCGGAAAACGCCTTTCCGCAATGGATGACACAGTACGCCGGAATGTCTCCCGTATTCTGTGTGAAGAATTTTCTTTCTCATTGGGGATGACGCCGGAACAGGCAGAAGTCTATATTACGCACAGGCTGAATGAAAAGCATGAATCCAAATAAATATCCTGAAAGGAAAAAGCACCCGGTTCGGGTGCTTTTTTGTTGCCGGCCAGAGATGATATCCACTCATATAAAATATCTCATTTTCATATGAGAGGACAGCACATCAGATATCCAGAAACGCCTTTGCATTCCCGGAAAAAATCTTCTGATACTCCTCAAAGGTAAAGCCGAGAGAAAGCAGCTGCTCCGCCTCCTTTTTCGGATCCCACATGGGGAAATCAGTTCCAAACATGCAGAAATCTGTGCCATAGTGGCGAATCAGACGAACCGCACGCTCCTTTGACATCATGCTGATGGAACTGCAGGTGTCAAAGCGGATATTTTCACTGCTGTGAAGAACTGCCTCTGCCTCATCCCAGGCAGCCCAGCCGCCAAGATGAGATGCAAGCACTTTCAGATTAGGAAAGTCCTTCAGTACACGTGCCAGCATTCTCGGATGGGAATAGTCATGACGATAGTCGCCCATGTGCATCAATACGGGCAGACGGCCCTCAATGGCCTCGTAAATTTTGTAGGAACTTGGGCTGTCAATCGGTGTCTTCTGAAAATCCGCATGCAGTTTAATGCCCTTTAATCCCATTTCAATGATACGATCCACTTCTCCTGCGATATCCTCATAATCTCCGTGAAGCGCTGCAAAGCCAATGAATTCCGGATGTACATCACATTCTGCCTTGATAAAGTTATTGATGGATACCACCTGATGAGGCACCGTTGCCACAGAGCACACCAGGAAACGCTTCGTATTAATCTGCGCTTCCGCCGCCATCAGCTGGCTGGATTCACCAATGGCATAATGCATTGAGAGATCATAGAACTTTCCAATGTTCACAGTTGCTTTTTCACAGATTTTCTGTGGAAAAATGTGGGTGTGCATATCATAGATTTCAAAATCTTCCGGCTTGAATCGAGACACTTTTTACCTCTTCTTTCTTTTTCGCAGTCCTTCAGAACCGCTTAATTTCTGATATAATAATTCAGCAATGTGGCATACGCAGCCAGCAGCATCGTCGTTTCAGCTGCCATATACAGCAGTCTTCGCAGCAAACGATGTGCCCAGTTCTTTCGCAGCACATCTTCCAGCATCTGCTTCAGAGGGAACATCGCAGTCATGCACAGCAGTGCTGTCATCCAGTTCACCCGCAGCAGATAGCCTGTCATGCTGCTCGTCTGTAAATAATTGGTATTCCATACCGCACCATACCACGCCACAAACTCCGGCAGGGTTCTCCCCATAAGACAGGGCAGCGGCAGCAGTACCGCCACAACCGTCAATACAGAAGCCACCGCAGCTGGCAGCGGCTTTTGTCCTTTTCGCTTTCCTGCATGTTCCAGTGTCAGCAGCAGTGCCGTCAGCACCGCCCAAAGCAATCCGCTGACATCTGCCAACATGCCGCCCAGTATGCCCAGCACACAAACCGTTCTGGAAAAATAAGCGGTGTCATCCAAAGGCTGCTGCAGGGAAAGCACCCTGTCCATCCACTGAAAAACCGTAGGCAGCCAATGGCGGTAGAACCCCTGCAAAGATACCGTATACACTTTCTGTGTTTTGACTTCTTTCCGCTGAAACCCCAGCATCATTGCCACACCTCTGCACATCTGTGCTGCACCACGCACGCCAATACACACAGAAAAGAGAAATGCCATGCTTTGCATCAACGCATCCATAAAGGTGTGAACCATACTGCGCTCTGTCATCTGTTGAAACAAAGACTGCATCGGCATGGAAAGACAAACCAGCTGAAACAATCCCCGAATATAGGAAGAAGCTGCTTCACCCTTCATCGCAAGGGATGTATTCTGTTGCTCAATACTGTTTTTGTAATCCGGAAAGGACATCACAGGGCCTGCAAACATCCGTGTCATATCACATTGATAGCAGATATAGGAATATAACGACGGCGTTCGGAGAATGTGATTTCTCTGCTGCCGGAGGCTTTCTATATTCTGCATTACACAAATCAAAAAAGGAATCAGGCTCATTTTATCTGACAGCATTTTCACCGGAATCATCCAGGCAATCTGCACACCCGCTCCGAAGAAAAACCACAGACTTCGCTTTTTTTCATCTCCGTTCATTCTTTGCAGACGAAGAATCAGCCATGTGATGCACTGCAGCAGCACCATCAGTATAATGGAGGAAAAGCCGCCGATGCAATACAGAATCACAAGCCCGCCAATGGCTGCAGTCATCGGTTTCCATCGTTTCGGCAGCCAGATTCCCAGCAGGGTGAACAGCGGAAACAGACACACAATCACAGGCAGAGAAGCAAATGTCATGCCATTTCCTCCCCGCCGTACAGCTCCGGCAGATGCTCTGCCAGAAATTGTTCCAACGCTGCAGCTGTTGTCATGGTCCCCAGTACTTCGCACAAGCCTTTCATAGACAAATGAGAAGGCAGCTGCAATGCTTCCAGCAGGGCCGCACGCCGTCCGGAGGCATCTGCCGTACCATTCAGCCCATATTGATACAACACCGCCGGTGTAATATCATTCTGTTTATTCCGTGGCTCATGATCAAAAATACCGGCACGGGCAAAGGCCTTCAGCAGTACATCCTGCTGCATACCCTCCACACCCAGAAGTCCCTCTGCAGAAACAGTGCGCTTCCGCCGTTCCTTTCCATGGATGCCCGGTACATACACATGATAGATTTCACCCTGCCGCACAACGCTTTTCAGATAGCTGCGAATCTGAAATCCTGCGGCATCCGCATCCGTCAGAATAATAATGCCGGTTGTTCTGGCATAATACTGAATCAATGCAAGTTTTTCCTTGTTTTTATAAATCTGAAATCCGTCCGTCACCAGGATCACAGCATCCACAACAGAATCCAGTCGGATTTTATCATACTTTCCCTCAACAACAATTGCCTGGGAAATCCGCTGCCGTTCTGTCATCGTATCGCCTCCGAACCATCCCGACGCACGCACAGCATACGCACAATCGCCTGTTCCAGCAAAAGCCGTGGTGCTGTCCGTGAGGATTTGCAGGCACGGTCTGCTTCGCACAGAATCCGAATACAGCTCCGCAGTTTCGGCAGCGTGACTGATGTACAGTCCTTCATGGCATTTCGTATGGCAAATTCTCTGTTCCTGGGGTAGTGGAATTCCTCTGCGATGGTCTGCTGCTGCTTGGCAGCACCCTGCCCAAGTTTTGCCCGATACAAATCAATAAATGCAGAACTTAATACAGAAAGCAGACCAAGAATCGTCTTGGAATCCTCTGATTTTGCGGTCAGGTCATTCAGCAGCTGAAAAGCAGCATTGCCGTTTCCGCCGGTCACCGCCCTTGCCAGACGGAACGCATCTGCATCCGGCAGCTTTGCCACCAGTGCATCCAGCATTTCCGCAGTAATCTCTCCGCCGTCTGCACATGCCAGCAGTTTATCCAACTCCGACTGAATCAGAGTCGTATCACACAGACATCTGTTTGCCAATGCCTCCGCCAGGTCACGGCGGATTTCCGAACCATGCCGTTTCACACGGTCCTGTATTTGCTTGCCAAGCTGTATGGCATTCTTTTTTTCACACAGGCACAATGCGCCCTGCTTTTCAAAAAATGCGGTCAGCTTCTTGAATTTTTGCAGAATAACCGGTGCGCCTCTTTTCACCTCATAAACGGGAATGGAGCGCATCGAAATCAGTACCATAACACGGGGGGCAAGGTCTTCAAAAATTTTCAGCATCCGTTCAATCACAACCGCACTGTGCATATCCGGGTCAAAGTCCCGAATCAGAATCACATTATAAGGCTGAAACATAGGTGAAAAGCTGCATGCATCTGCCAGACGGTCCAGATCCACACCCTGTCCATCCAATATGGCATCAGACATCTCGCCGCCGTCTGTCAGCTTTTTCAGAATCTTTTTTTCCAGCTGTGCCACTGCCAGTGTATCTTCACCGCAGAGAAAGCACAGCTGCGGCGGCTGTTCAGAGCCCACCGCATGGAGCAAATCCGACGCAGAACAATTCGCCATCTGACACCTCCGTTCTTTTTTCAGCAGAAATGATTCATCAAAAGTTTTTGCTCAGATACTGCCGAAATCCTCATAGACTTTAATCTTATTCTCTCGATTGACACGCAGCATTAGATTGCTGTCACAGGGCACCTGCATCAAAAGCATCTGCTGCTGTCCTTCCCGGGCAAAAATCTGCAAAAGCCGCTGTCCCTCCGTGTCATCCTCAGTCAGGCAGATTCGCATCTGCTCCCAGATAATTTCCGTATCATCAGCACAGCAATGCAATGCCGCTTTTCCACACTGCACCACCGCTTTTCCATCGCATACAATGGGTCTGCATCCGCAGATACCGGTATCCTGCCGCAGCAAATGATCTTCCATTATCACAACCGATTGCAGACTGCGTTCAGAAAGCTCCGACTGATATGCCGCTGCTGCCCTGCTGTCCTGCAAAAGCAGCGTGCCGATAGTATCAACACCCATATCCTCCAGACATCGGCTGACATACTGGGCATTGCGGGGAAGTCCTGTGAAATCCTCTACCAGTGTATAGCCCTCGGCATGCAGCACCATGGCTGTATTACGGGGCGCACCTACAATCGCCAATTGTATTTCATTCCGACTCTGCCATACATACAGCCAGTTCATACCGGCCAGCAGCAGCGCAGAAAACAAAACACCTGTCAGCAAATATTTCCGCCTGCATCCGGCAATCCCAAGGATAACCAGAAAAATCACACAAGCAATCAGAGTTATGCGCAAAGCAGGTTCTGTCATAGTGAGATGGGAAAACCGAAGATTACTGCACCATACCGCCGCTGTTCTGACAAACCGGCAAAGGACTTTCGCAGGAATCAGCAGAAATGTGCAGATACCGCCTGTACATACAAAGGCAAATCCCAGATACAGTATCAGCGTACAAACCGGCAGTATCAGCAGGTTGCAGACGGGTGACAGCAAAGAAGACTCTCCGCATAGTAAAATGGATGCAGGAAACACGGAAACAGACACACAGCACAGCTGCAAAAACTGTTTTGCAAGGGGGGAACACTGCACATTTTCCAGCATATAGGGAGCAATCACACCAATGCCCATGACACCTGACACAGACAGCCAGAAAGATGCGGAGCCAATCACATAGGGAGAAAAGGCGGTGCAGCATAGTATGGCAATGCAAAGGCTCCGCAGTGTATTGCTGTACCTTCCCAGAAGCGGTGCAGAACGCACCAATAATATCATAATCGAAGCCCGATACACGGATACCGAGGAATCAACAAAAAGAATAAACAGGGCAATGAACGGCACCTGCAGACAAAAGGAAAGCCGTGCAGGAAATCTGAAGCACTGAAAAAGCCATCCCAGCACCATGCAGAACAATACCAGATGCAGGCCTGACACCGCAGTAACATGCCCAATGCCGATTTTCTGCAGCGCATCTGCACTTTCCTCGGAGAGGGTTGATTTATCTCCGAACAGCATTGCGCAAAAGATGCCTGCCTCCTGTGCAGGCATTTCTCCACGGATACAATCCGTCCACTTTTCCCGGAGATGCCCGGCCCATCTGGCAAGGGAAAAACCATCCGCTTTTTGAACAGAAGTGAGCTTTCCCTGATAAATACGCAGATAGCGTCCCTTTCCGGCCTGCGTTTTCTCAGTCCGGTACCGGTAATCTGATGTAATTCTGCTGACAACAGCCTCCACCGTCACCGTGTCGCCCATATCCAGCCACTGCGTTTCCGCATCCGCATACCAGTCGATATTCGTCCGATGCCCTTCCAGATTTGTGCGCAGGGTATAGACAAAGCGGTCCCCATCCAGCCTGCGTACATCAGTGATCCTGCCTTCCACATCTGTCTGAACGCCATCCATGGCGCAAAGAGGCCGCCTGACAGTATGGTCATATATCTGCCAGGACGCACAGCCAAGCAGCAAGCCGCAGCAAAACAGCCCTGCCATTTTCAGCTGCAGTCTGCTTTTCCGAAAAAAGCACATACACAGAAGCAGTCCGCCGCACAGGCAGTATGCATAGGCAGCGGCATACAAAAAAGCCGCCAGTAACCCCGCAATCCAAGCCAGAGTGAAGCACTCAACGCCATGGGTGCAGGCATCACTGCCGGCCTTTATTTTTGCAGAATGCGGCAAAGCCGCCGCATTCTGCGTTTGATTTTCCTTCACACACCCTGATCTGCAGACCATCCCATTTTCTGTCCGGCAATCAGGTGGAAATGCAGGTGATGTACGGTCTGGCCGGCATCATCGCCGCAGTTGGTAATGACACGGAAGCCGCTCTCCAGCTTTTCCTGTGCAGCAACCTTGGCAATTGCCATAAAGATTTTTCCGACCACATCCGCATTCTCTTCCGTGATAGCAGATGCGCCTGAAATATGCTGCTTCGGAATGAACAGATAATGCAGCGGTGCAATCGGACTGATGTCCTTGAACGCATACACATATTCATCCTCATAAACTTTTGTGCTGGGAATCTCCCCTGCTATAATCTTACAAAACAAGCAATCCATAGCAAACCTCCGATTATTATGACTGCATCATTTCTGCCACTATGCTTCTGAAGGAACCCAGTGCCTCATCCACCATATAGGTTTTGCCGATGCCGCCCATTGCGCTGTCAGGTCTTCCGCCGCCCTTACCGCCGGTAATGGCTGCAACACGCTGAATCAGCTTGCCTGCATGTGCGCCCAGTGAAATGGCACTCTTGGAACATACGCAATACAGATTGCCCCGCTCGCCATTCACACCTGCCAGCATTGCCACAACGTTCTCTTCGTTGCTGCGAATCTGGTCACCCAATGTGCGCAGCGTATCCGGCTGCACATCATTCAGCATTGCGGAAACGATTTTCATGCCGTTCACCTCAACTGCACTGCTGAACAAATCTGACAGCTGAGAATTTGCAAGCTTCTGCTGCATCTTTTCCAATTCCTTTGCCTGGTCACGAACCGTGTTGGAAAGGCTTTCGCACTTTTCCGGCAGCTCATTCACATTGGCAAGCTTCAGTGCAGCTGCTGATTTTTCAATCAGCATTTTCTGCTCAAGCAGCAGCTTCAGCACATTCTCACCAGTTACCAGTTCGATACGGCGAACGCCCGCTGCAACGGAGCTTTCAGACAGGATCTTGCAAAGACCGATTTCAGCAGTATTGCTGACATGAGTACCGCCGCAGAATTCAATGGAATGTTCACCAGAGCGAACCACACGAACCACATCGCCGTACTTTTCTCCGAACAGTGCCATTGCACCGATTTTCTTTGCATCCTCAATTGCCATCTCTTCCGTTGTAACCGGCAGTGCCTTCAGCACCTCTGCATTCAGCAATGCCTCCACCTTTTCCAGTTCTTCTGCTGTCATGCCGGAGAAGTGGGAGAAGTCGAAACGGCAGCGTTCTTCAGAAACCAGCTGACCTGCCTGATGAACATGATCGCCAAGAACAGCACGCAGTGCAGCCTGAAGCAGGTGAGCTGCAGTATGATTGCGCATAATGGCCTTGCGGCGCTTTCCGTCAATCTTTGCAGTTACGGTATCACCGACATGCAGGCTGCCCTGCTCCAGTGTACCCATATGCAGAGAATGTCCGTCGCCGTCCTTCTGGGTGTCTGCCACAGCAAATACAACCTCTGCCTCATTCTCAGCCATAACGGCAATTTCACCGGTATCGCCAATCTGGCCGCCGCTTTCTGCATAGAACGGTGTACGGTCCAGAACTACAACTGCATCTGTGCCGCTTTCCACAGATTCCACAGCCTGACCTTCTGCAAGAATTGCCAGAACCTTTGCTTCACAAACAGATTCTGTATAACCCACAAAAGCGGTCTTTGCGGTTTCTTTCGGCACGGTAACAGAACCGCCCCAGGAAGTTTTCACCTTAGATGCTCTGTCTGCACGGGCACGCTGCTTCTGCTCCTCCATGCACTGACGGAAGCCTTCCTCATCCACGGTCATGCCCTGCTCAGCAGCCATTTCAATGGTCAGGTCGATGGGGAAGCCGTAGGTATCGCTCAGATTAAATACAATTGCACCATCAATAACAGTCTTGCCGTTTTCCTTCAGGCTGCTGATTGTAGATGTCAGCAGTTCTGTTCCACGGTCAATGGTACGGGCAAAGCTTTCTTCCTCGTGGCGGATAATCTTTGTAATCAGAGCCTGCTTTTCCTTCAGTTCCGGATAAGCCTTCTCATTTTCACGGATAACCGTTTCTGCCACCTGATACAGGAACGGCTCTGTTACGCCAAGCAGTCTGCCGTGACGTGCTGCTCTGCGGAGCAGACGCTTCAGCACATAGCCTCTGCCGTCATTTGCAGGTGTAATGCCGTCGCCCACCATGAATACGGTAGAACGGATATGGTCTGTAATAACACGGAGAGAAACGTCGCTCTTCTCGTCCTGATGATATGCAATATCTGCAATGCTGCAGATATGCTTCATAATGTTCTGAACAGTGTCCACCTCAAAGAGGTTATCCACGCCCTGCATTACGCATGCCAGACGCTCCAGGCCCATGCCAGTGTCAATATTCTTGTTCTTCATCTCTGCATAATTGCCCTTGCCGTCGCTGTCAAACTGTGAAAATACGAGGTTCCAGATTTCAATGATACGGTCACAGTCGCTTGCCTGTTCAAAGCTCTCAAAGGGGCCATATGTTTCGCCGCGGTCAAAGTGAATCTCAGAGCAGGGGCCACAGGGACCGGAGCCATGCTCCCAGAAGTTGTCAGCCTTGCCCAGACGAATGATTCTTTCGTGAGGAATACCGATTTCCTTTTCCCAGATTGCCTCTGCCTCGTCATCGCTTTCAAAAATGGTAATCCAGAGTCTGTCTGCCGGGATTGCCAGTGTGCCGGTCAGGAATTCCCATGCCCAGCTGATTGCCTCACGCTTAAAGTATTCGCCGAAGGAGAAGTTGCCCAGCATCTCAAAAAATGTGCCGTGACGGGCAGTCTTTCCTACACGCTCAATATCCGGTGTACGGATACATTTCTGGCAGGTGGTAACACGCACATTCGGGGGCACTGCCTGGCCAAGAAAATACTTTTTCAGCGGTGCCATACCGGAGTTAATCAGCAGCAGGGAGTTGTCGCCCTTCGGCACCAGAGAAGCGCTTTCCATTCTTGTGTGATTCTTGCTTTCAAAGAAAGAAAGATACTGCTCACGCAGTTCGTTTAATCCTTTCCATTCCATAACATTTTAATCCTTTCTCATATGTCAATCTGCCGGTGAAACGGTACATAGATTTACAGTATATAGTATACCGCAAACCTCGTTTTTTGTCAAGCAATTCTCATTGAGAAACCATATGTTTTTTCTTGACGGTTTGTCGCAGGAACTGCACCGCAATATTGTTTTCATATTCACATTGCACCTATTTCATACAAAGTGTAATATTTATTCTGTGTATTATGTAATGGAATATGGGCATTGTAGCAATTGCACAAAACATTTCAGCAATATTCTTATACTTTTCATATTGCAACTTTATCATAAAAGTTGTATAATAATAATATTGGGTTAATAAAAGGATTTGTGCAGGCAAGGCAAAAATCCTACAGAAATCGAGGAGGTTACTATTATGGACACATTATTTCCCGCTGAACAGTCCCAGCATCCGCTGGACAACCGTATTTCCAAATCGCCCAGTCCGGCAGCGCAGCGTACATTTTTCTATTTGCAGGAATGCGGACATCTGAAAGCCGGCAACCATCACCATACCAGCCGCCAGAATCTGCAGTCTTTTCTCTTTGCGATTGTCATTGGCGGAAAAGGCAGCCTGAACTATGACGGAAGGCATTGGGATCTGGAATGCGGTGACTGTTTTTTCATTGACTGCCGTGTGCAGCACATCTACCAAAGCGATGCACAGTCCCCCTGGGAATTGCTGTGGATTCATTTCAACGGCTGCACATCCGAAGAATACTATAAAATGTTTGCGGAACACCAGCAGCCGGTCATTCATCCCGTTTCCACATTGAAATTCGTTTCCGTTCTCCAGGAAATTCTGCGGCTGAATGCAGAAACATACGCAGATACAGAGATCCTCACATCCAATCTGATCGTCAATCTTCTGACCATGCTTCTGACCGTCAACACCATTACGGAGGAAAGCGATTCTGCACTGCACACCAAGCTGAGAAATGTCATGGCTCATCTGGACACCAATTTCACCGCAGATATCCGCCTGGATGACCTGGCAAAACGGTTCGATATCAGCAAATATTATCTGACACGGGAATTCAAGCGTGCCTATGGTGAAACCATTTTCCAGCATATTATCAGCATGCGCATCAACTATGCAAAACGTCTGCTGCGCTTCACGGATAAGTCTGTGGAAGAAATCGCAATGCTATGCGGCTTCAAGGATCAGAGTTATTTTTCCAAGCAGTTCAAGCGTGCAGAGAATATTACCTGTCTTGCATTCCGTCGCCGCTGGAGAGATTGAATCACAAAACGAAAAAGGAGAAAGCCGTCCGGGCTTTCTCCTTTTTTCTGCACGTCATATTGGGATTATCGTGCGTATTTTCATTTCTTACAGCTTTGCCAGCTTTTCCTTCAGCACGGCAGTTGCTTCCTGCGGATTTGCAGTACCCTTTGTGCGCTTCATTACCTGTCCCATCAAAGCCTTGATGGCGGCTTCTTTTCCTGCCTTATAGTCAGCCACAGCCTTCGGATTTGCAGCCAGAACTTCATCCGCAATGGTATTCAGCATACCTGTATCCTGTACCTGTTCCAGTCCAAGCTCCGTAACAAGAACTGCAATTTCCTTGCCGCTTTCACGGTAAGCCTCCAGCAGTTTTGCAGGAGCGGAACGGTTAATCTTATTGGCAGCGCAAAGATTAGTCAGTTCTGCCCAGACCCCGGCAGGAATTTCAGCTGCCGCAGCATCTGCCAGCATCAGGTTTGCCAGCAGTTTAGGCTGCTGCACCTGTTCTGCCGCCGCCTGGTAAACATTGGCAAGCTTCGGCTCATCGCAGAGTGTTTTTGCTGTAGATTCCGGCAATTTGTATTCATTGATATACTTTTCCAGACGCTCCTCCGGCAGGTCCGGAATCATCGCCCGCAGTCTTGCATGGTCTTCATCCGTCAGAATAATCGGTACCAGATCCGGATCCGGGAAATAGCGGTAATCGTTTGCATTTTCCTTTACACGCATGGTATAGGTTCTGTCCTTTTCAGGATCATAGCGGCGGGTTTCCTGCACCAGTTCTCTGCCGGCCTCTGTTTCGTCAATCTGGCGTGCTTTTTCTGCATCAATTGCAGCACAGATATGCTTCAGACTGTTCAGGTTCTTAATCTCAGAACGTGTATACAGGTTGGAATCGCCCACAGGTCTGATAGAAAGATTCACGTCACAGCGCATGGAACCTGCTTCCATCTGACAGTCAGAAACGCCGACCCAGCGCACCAGTTCACGCAGACGCTCCAGATATGCCTTTGCCTGTGCAGCAGTGCGGATATCCGGTTCAGAAACAATCTCAATCAGCGGCACACCGCAGCGGTTGCAGTCCGCACCGGAACCATTTTCCATGTGTACCAGTTTTCCTGCATCCTCTTCAATGTGAATACGGGTAATGCCAATGCGCTTTTCTTCGCCGTTGACATTGATATCAATATATCCATGTTCGCAAAGCGGATGATCCAGCTGTGAAATCTGATAAGCCTTCGGCAGGTCCGGATAGAAATAATTCTTTCTGTCCATCTTGGAAAAATGCGCAATTTCACAATTCAGCATCATACCTGCACGGGCAGCAAAATCCACCACCTGCTTATTCAGTACCGGCAAAGTGCCAGGCATACCCATACAGACAGGGCAGCAGCGTGTATTCGGATCTCCGCCATGGTCAGCGGGACAATCGCAGAAAATTTTAGTCTTGGTCCGAAGTTCGATATGCACCTCAAGGCCAATGACGGATTCATATTTTGCCATAAGTCCAATACTCCTTATGTGATTGTATTATTTGTTTGCAGATTCATATGCATAAGCTGCCTGATACAGCTTTGCCTCTGAGAAGGCCGGTCCGATCAGCTGGAAGCCCACCGGCAGATTTGCGCCGTCCTCCTCTGCAGTACCGCAGGGAACCGAAATGGCAGGCAGGCCACCCAGATTCACCGGAACAGTGCAGATGTCGCCAAGCGCCATCTGCATGGGATCGCTGGATTTCTCGCCGATTTTATATGCAGGTGTAGGTGCAACGGGTGTCAGCAGCATGTCATATTTTCCGAACAGATCTGCAAATGCACGGATCAGCAAAGTACGTGCCTGCTGTGCTTTTTTGTAGTATGCATCATAGTATCCGGCAGACAGCACATAGTTTCCAAGGAGAATGCGGCGGCGGACCTCACGGCCGAAGCCTTCTGTACGAGTCTTGCGGTAAAGCTGATCCAGATCCTCCACGCCCTGTGCACGGTATCCGTAGCGAATGCCGTCAAATCTTGCCAGATTGGAAGAAGCCTCCGCACAGCAAAGTACATAATAAGCGGGCAATGCATAGCTGACGGCAGGCAGTGTGCACTCTTCAAGGACGGCGCCTGCTTTTTCCAGCTGCTGTGCAGCATCCCGGACAAGCTTTGCCACTGTGGGATGAATGCCCTCCCCGAAATATTCCTTCGGAAGACCAATACGCATGCCGTTCAGGTCTTTGCCAATCAGGGAAGAATACGCTGTATCAAACTGCGGCAGAGATGTGGAATCACGGCGGTCGTGGCAGGAAATCGCCTCCAAAACTGCCGCATTATCTGCAACATTCTTTGTCAGCGGTCCGATCTGATCAAAGCTGGACGCATAGGCAACCAGGCCATATCGGGACACCGTGCCATAGGTCGGCTTCATGCCCACCACACCGCAGAAGGAGGCAGGCTGACGAATGGAACCGCCTGTATCGGAACCAATGGCAAATGCGCATTCATCTGCGGCAACCGCTGCTGCGGAACCGCCGGAAGAACCGCCGGGAACATGTGCGGCAGAAGCCGGATTATGTGTAATCTGCAGGGCGGAATTCTCTGTAGAACTTCCCATTGCAAATTCATCCATATTGGTTTTGCCAAGCATAACAGCGCCGGCTGCCTTGAGCCGCTCCGTTACACAGGCATCATAGACAGGATACCAGTTTTCCAGCATTTTAGAAGCGCATGTAGTACGGACGCCCTTTGTGCAGATATTATCCTTCATGGCAAACGGAATGCCGGTGAGCGCACCTGCCGTACCATTGGCAAGCATCTCATCCGCAGCCGCAGCCTGGCGATATGCCTCTTCTTCTGCAACTGTCAGATATGCGCCGATATTACCATCTGTTTCTGCAATCGCCTGCAAAGCATCTGCCGCAAGTTCCTTTGCAGAAACCTCACGATTCCGCAGCAATGCTGAAAGCTCTGCGATATTCATTTTTGCATATTCCATGTTTTGGTTGCTCCTTTCATCCGATGACCTTCGGCAAGGTAATAAAGCCATCCTCTGATTCTGTGCCCGAAAGCAGCAAATCACGGTCTAACCTTGTTTCTGCCGGGATATCTTCACGCAGAACATTCTCCAGGGGAGCGATATGTGCTGTGGGAGGGACATCCTGTGTGTCCAATGCGGAAAGCTGCTGGAAGAAGGTCAGCATTTCAGCAATACTTTCAGAGAGTGCCTCTGTTTCTTCTTCCGGAATGTTCAATCTGGAAAGCCAAGCCAGTGTATCCAATGTTTTGGCATCTAATTGCATAGTGATTCTCCTTTGCTCTGAATTCACCAATCAGTAAGTGATTACTACTATTATACCACAACTGCATTATATTTGCAAGTAGAAACGAAAAAAATTGACAAATTCCCGGCAGACATACCCTGTTCCGCAGCCGCTCAAAAATATACAATCCAAAATTTTTTTTAAAATTACCCCTTGACAAATTTCAGAAAGTGTGATATACTCATAGCAACGATTAGTTACAAACTAATTGTTGCTATGAAAGGAGGAACGCTCTTGTATCAGATTGAAGATTATGAACGGCCGTCAGTGGCTGCCGATGCTGTGGTGTTCGGCATTGACACCGAACCGACAGCATCCTCCAAAGGCCTTCAGCAGAGAAAGCTGAAGCTGCTTTTGGTCAGGCGCGGAGAAGAACCTTTTCTCCATATGTTTTCACTCCCCGGCGGTTTTCTGCGAAAGAATGAAACCATTCAGCAGGCCGCCTGGAGAGAGCTTCGGGAGGAGGCTGGTGTCAACTCACCCCATATTCTTCCCCTCGATGTGTACAGCGCACCGGGCAGAGACCCCCGTGGATGGATTGTGTCCTGTGCCTTTCTCGCACTGACACGCACCGTGGTTCTTGCCACAGATGCCCTTTCCGATGCAGTGGATGCTCAATGGTTTGAGTTTGATTTCCAGACACTGTCATCTCACGAGGAACAGCTGACGCTGTCAGCCAGCAGCATCAGTATTACGCTGCGCTATCAGGACGGCAAGCTTTCAGAAGGCGGTCTTGCATTTGACCATGGTCAGATTATCTATGATGCGTTTCAGAAACTGCGGGACGAAGTCATGCACCATGATTTGATTTTTGAACTGATGCCGTCCCTCTTTGCCGTATCTGATTTGCAGCAGCCCTATGAAATCATTACGGGCACCCATACATCCCCTCAGAATTTCCGAAAGAAAATGCTGACAAAAATCGAGGAAACAGAGCTGTTCAATGAAGCAGCTGCCCATCGGACAGCAAAGCTGTACCGCAAAAAACAACAGTAACGGAGGATATGAAAATGAAAGCATTGATTGTGATTGATATGCAAAAGGATTTTACAACAGGTGCCCTGGGCAACCCGGAAACAGCCGCTGTAGTAAAACCCGTGGCTGATTATATCCGCAGTTTCCGCAGTCAGGAATCTGACGGTGCAGTGATTGCCACAATGGATACGCACTTTGAAAACTACATGGAAACACAGGAAGGCAGGCATCTGCCGGTGCCCCACTGCATCCGCAATACAGAGGGCTGGGCACTGGAGGAAGCCGTTGCTGAAGCAATGGGGGAACAGGCTGTTATTCTGGAAAAGAAAACCTTTGGTGCCATTCACCTTCCGGAACAGCTTCAGAAATACGCAGATCAGCTGCAGGAAATCCAGATGGTGGGCGTATGCACAGATATCTGCGTTATTTCTAATGCAATGATTCTGAAAGCGGCTTTTCCGGAGGTTCCCATCCGTATTATTGCAAACTGCTGTGCAGGTGTCACGCCGCAGAGTCATAAAAATGCGCTGTCTGCCATGGCAATGTGCCAGATGACAGTTGTGGAACAAAAAGCATGATATACGGATTTTACGGCGGAAAATTCATGCCCATGCATAAAGGGCATCTGTACTGCATTGATACAGCCGCCAGACAGTGCGACCATGTTACGGTCATTATGTTTGTGGGCGGAAATGATGAGATGCATATCCGTCAGACAGATTCCGACCCGCTGCTGCAAGTCGAATCCCGTTTTCGCCAGGTGCAGAGAGTCTGCCAATACTATGATAATGTAGAATGCCACCTGGTAGATGTATCCAAACTGAAATACCCTGACGGCTCGGAGGACTGGGATGCAGAAACACCGTTGGTACGGCAATTTGTGCCAAAAATGGATTTTGTGTATTCCAGCGAGCCTTCTTACGATGCATATTTTAAACGTGCATATCCCGAAGCAGTACACGTCATAGTGGATGAAAAGCGCACCGCTTTTCCCATCAGCGGTACAATGATACGGGCTATGCAGACAATAAAGGAGAAAGAAAAATGGATGGTCTGAAAAAAATCGGAAAAGCCTTTAAATCCCTGAAATGGTATGAGCTGACCATGTGCTGCATCATGTTTGCCATCGCCACTTACTATGCAATTCTTCCCCAGGAAGACACACCCCAGTGGCTCGCTGTTATCAACTTCATTTCCGGCCTTTGCGGTATCATGTGTGTCTTTCTGACTGCCAAAGCCAACCGCATGAATTTCCCCTTCGCCATTGTGAATACCATTGTATTCATCATCTATCTTGCCTATTTCGGCATCTGGGCAACCTTCTGGCTGGAAACCATTGTCTATATCCCCATGGATATCATCTCCTGGGTCAAATGGTATAAGCACAAAGACGAGGACGATGAACTGCTTGCCAAATCCAAAACACTGAAATGGTGGCAGCACATCCTTGTCACCGCCATTATTCTGACAGGTACAGTGCTTGTATACTATACATTGTCCGCTGTGGCAGGCAATACCTGGATGAAATTTGCAGAGCAGTTTGGCTGGAACGTCACTGTCATGAAATGGTTTGATTCCGCTATTTTTGCAATCGGCATTGTGGCAACTGCCCTGGAAGCACTCCGCTATAAAGAACAGTACGTCTGGTGGCTGATTACAGATGTCATTGCTGTGGGACAGTACCTGCTGAAAAAAGACCCGGTCTACACAACAAAAAAAGCAATCTACCTGATTGAAGCCTTCATCGGGCTGCGGAACTGGCACAATCTCTCCAAGAAAAATCAGTTGAATGAATAATATGCAAAACAGCGAGGCGTGACTGCTTCGCTGTTTTTTCTGCGAAAAGAGGAATGTCTGTAAAAAAACACTTGAAATAATAAAAGAAATATGCTATAATATAAGTTAAAGGTTTGAAGAGTGCGCCTTCCGGACTGCAACCCTTGAACCTTGAAATATAAAAGAAAGGATTGGTAACACCTATGGCCAAAATGAGTGTCATTTTCGACCGTTGCAAAGGATGTGAACTTTGTACAACAGCATGTCCGAAGCAAATCGTTGCAATTCAGCATGAGAAGCGCAACAAGGAAGGCGTTTTCACTGCCTACTGTACCGATGACAGCCAGTGCATCGGCTGTGCAATGTGCGCAATGATGTGTCCGGATTGTGCCATCGTGATTGAAAAATAATACGGAAAGGATTGTTTTCATTGGAAAAAGTATTAATGAAAGGCAATGAAGCATTGGCTGAAGCCGCTATTCGTGCAGGCTGTAAGTGCTTCTTTGGCTACCCGATCACACCGCAGACCGAGCTTTCCGAGTATCTTTCCAAACAGATGCCGAAGCGCGGCGGTGTATTCCTTCAGGCTGAGTCTGAAGTTGCTGCAATTAACATGGTTCTGGGTGCCGGCGGAACAGGAACCCGTGTTATGACCTCTTCCTCCTCCCCCGGAATTTCCTTAAAGTCCGAGGGTATCTCCTACATCGCAGGTTCTGATGTGCCCTGTCTCATCGTCAACGTTGAGCGCGGCGGCCCGGGCCTTGGTTCCATTCAGCCTTCCCAGCAGGATTACTGGCAGGCAACAAAGGGCCTTGGTCACGGTGACTTCCGTCTGATCATTCTGGCTCCGAACTCTGTGCAGGAGGTTGTAAATCTGGTTGTCCGTGCATTCGACCTGGGCGAAAAGTACCGCATGCCCGTCATGCTGCTTTCCGATGGCCTTCTGGGCCAGATGATGGAGCCGGTTGCATTCCCGGAAATCAAACCTTCCACCGCCGACAACTCCACATGGGCTTCCTGCGGCACAAAGATGCAGCGTGAGCACCATATTGTCAACTCCCTCTACATTGAAGCAGCAGACCTGGAAGAACAGGTCAAGAAGCGCTACGAGCGTTATGCTGTTGTTGAGGAAAACGAGTCTGATGCGGAGTGCTACCTCTGTGAAGATGCAGAAATTGTTGTCACCGCATTCGGCGCAACCTCCCGTATTGCAAAGTCTGCTGTCAACAAGGCAAGAGCAGAAGGCATCAAGGCTGGCTTGTTCCGCCCGATTACACTGTGGCCGTTCCCGAAAAAGCAGTTGATCGAGGCAACCAAGAACGCAAAGGCTGTCCTCTCTGTAGAAATGAACATGGGACAGATGGTTGAGGATGTCAAGCTTGCTTTGGACTGCAAGCTGCCTGTATCCTTCTTTGGCAGAACCGGCGGTATTGTTCCGTCTCCGAAAGAGGTTCTGGCTGAAATTCAGAAGCTGAACGGAGGTGCGAAGTAATGGCTGTTGTATTTGAAAGGCCCCATTCCCTGTGCGATGTCCGTCTGCATTACTGCGCAGGCTGTACACACGGTATTATTCACCGCCTTGTAGCTGAAGTAATTGACGAAATGGGTATCGAGGGCGATACCGTCGGCGTATGCCCGGTTGGCTGCTCCGTTTTCGCATATAACTACTTCAACTGCGACATGATTGAGGCTCCTCACGGCCGTGCTCCGGCTGTTGCAACCGGTGTCAAGCGTGCAAGACCGGACCTCAACGTATTCACATATCAGGGTGACGGTGACCTTGCTGCAATCGGTACTGCTGAAACTGTTCACGCAGCAACCCGTGGTGAGAACATCGTTGTTATCTTCGTAAACAATGGTACATACGGCATGACCGGCGGTCAGATGGCTCCTACCACTCTGCCGGGCCAGGTTACCACAACTTCTCCTTACGGCCGTGATCCCCGCAAGGCAGGTTATCCGATTCACGTCTGCGAAATGCTGTCCACTCTGGACGGTACAGCTCTGGCTGTCCGCACCGCTGTTGACACTGTACCGCATATCCGTGAAACAAAAAAGATGATTCGCAAGGCATTTGAGAATCAGCAGAAGGGCAACGGCTTCTCTATCGTAGAGGTACTTTCCACATGTCCTTCCAACTGGGGTCTGACACCGAAGGAATCCATTAAGCGTTTGCAGGAAGAGTGCATTCCGTATTACCCGCTGGGCGTATATCGTGATGTCACACTGGAAGAAGTCAACGCTGACAAGCTCGCAATGGGAGGTGCCACAAAATGACATATGAAATTCTGCTTGCAGGATTTGGCGGCCAGGGTATTCTGTTTGCCGGCAAATTGCTTGCATACTGTGCACTCTTCGAAGGCAAGGAGATTTCCTGGCTTCCCAGCTACGGTCCTGAAATGCGCGGCGGTAAGTGCAACTGCTCCGTATGTATCTCTGATGAGCCGATTGGTTCACCGCAGGTTCTGGAACCGGATATTCTGATTGCATTGAACGGACCTTCTTTTGATGCATTTATGCCCGCTGTCAAGGCAGGCGGCAAGGCATTTGTGGATTCTTCCATGGTTGCACAGAAGACAGACCGTACTGATATCGAAACATTCTATGTCCCTGCAACACAGCTTTCCGAGGACAACAACCTGGCAAAGGGTGCAAACATCATCCTGCTGGGCAAAATGCTTGCTGAAACAGGCATCTTCTCCTTTGAGACTGTCCGCAAGGCACTGGAAAAGAATACACCGGCATCCCGTGCACACACCATTGATAACAATATGCGTGCACTTCAGCTTGGTGCTGATTATCAGGCATAATAAAAAGAAAACTCCTTCGCTGACTGTCAGTTGCGAAGGAGTCTTCTTTTCCGGGAGGAACTAATGAAGAACTACTGTTTTTACGGATGGGAAACAGCTCAGGCATCTCCCATCCATACAGAATATCCCACCATTCGCACGCCCTATGATTTATATGATGCCCTTTCCGAAATCTGGTGTGCAGAAACCTGTGCACCACGCATGCGGCACCAATGGACACCTGAAAATAAAACCCTGGGACAATGTTCCATCACCGCTTTTCTGGTACAGGATATTTTCGGCGGAAAGGTGTTCGGCATCCTGCGGCCGGGCGGAAATTACCATTGCTACAATGTCATCGGCGATATCATATTTGACCTGACCAGCGAACAATTCGGGACAGAAACGCTCTGCTATGAAAATAACCCGGAGCAGTACCGTGAAGTACATTTTGCCAAAGAAGAAAAACGGCTCCGCTATGAATATCTCAAAACAGCACTGCGCACCTATAAGAAGTAATGCAAAAGCAGCCGATACGCTTGTACCGGCTGCTTTGTTCTTTGTATTATGCGTTCTGATAGCCATTGGGATTCTGTTTCTGCCAGTTCCATGCATCTCTGCACATATCCTCCAGGGACAGTTCCGTTTTCCACCCCAGAATCTCAAGTGCCTTATCCGCATTTGCATAGCATGCAGGCAAATCGCCGGCACGTCTCGCACCATAAACATGATTGATTTTTACGCCGTTGACTTTCTCGAAGGTATCCACAATCTCCGTAACACTATAGGGCTGACCTGTTCCGAGATTGATAATCTCCATGCAATGATTCTGCAGAATATACTGAATTGCCTTGACATGGCCCTTTGCCAGATCCACAACATGAATGTAATCTCTGGTGCAGGTACCGTCCGGTGTAGGATAATCATTGCCATAGATGGTCAGGCATGCTCTCTTACCAACTGCAACCTGTGTCACATAAGGCATCAGGTTATTCGGAATACCCTGGGGATCCTCACCAATCCGACCGGAAGCATGCGCACCAATGGGATTGAAATAACGAAGCAGAATCACAGACAGTGCCTGATCCGCCCTGGCTGCATCCTCAAAAATCTGCTCCATCATTGCCTTGGTCCAGCCATATGGATTTGTACAGACACCTCTGGGCATTGTCTCTGTATAGGGTACCGGATTTGTCTCTCCGTACACAGTGGCACTGGAAGAGAAGATGATTTTTTTCACATCAGCTTCCTGCATTACCTCCAACAGAGAGAGTGTCGTGTCAATGTTATTCCGATAGTACATAATGGGCTTTTCCACGGACTCGCCAACCGCCTTCAAGCCTGCAAAATGAATTACAGCATCAATCTGATGGGCGTGAAATACCTCTGATAATCCGGCACGGTCCTTGATATCCAGCTCATAGAGTGTCACCTTTTTTCCGGTAATCTGCTCTACTCTGCGGACAGACTCCGGTGAGCTGTTTGCAAAGTTATCTGCAATTACAACCTCATAACCTGCATTCAATAATTCCACAGCGGTATGTGAACCGATATAGCCCGCACCGCCTGCCAGTAATACAGTTGCCATTCTTCACCTCATGTCTTCGTTATGAAAATTACAGCTCTGCCAGATAAGCCATAAAGTTCTCTTTGTTTTCCAATGCTGTTGTTGTTGGTCTGCCAAGGTCATCTCTTGCACCGATGGAGCACTTCACTTCAATCAGGGAGAGTTCCTTTCTGCCCTTTGCAGCTTCCATTTCCTTATCCAGATCATCAAAATTATCCACGCATACTGCGTTCGGGTATCCACATGCCTTAGCAATGGCTACCAGGTCAATCTGAGAAGCAACAGTGGGCATGCCGCCAACTGTTTCATGTGCGCCATTGTTAATCACAACATGAATTACGTTTTCCGGCTTATTGGCACCCAGCACTGCCATGGAACCCATGTGCATCAGAACAGCGCCGTCGCCATCCACACACCAGATTCTCTGATTCGGCTTATTCAGTGCAATGCCCAAAGCGATGGAAGAAGTATGGCCCATAGAACCAACTGTCAGGAAGTCATACTTATGGCTCTGACCATTCGCAGTTCTTGTCTCAAAGAGTTCCCTGCTGGGCTTTCCTGTGGTAGATACAATCGGATCCTCCCCTGTTGCCTTTGCAATATGCTGAATGATTTCTTCACGAATCATCTTGTTGCTGTTGGAATATTCCACTTCTGTTTCATATTTCAAAGCGCCCTTGCGGACAACGAAAGCAACCTGCTTGCCCTTTTCCAGCACACTGCGGTATTCCTCCATCACAGCGGTAAGTTCTTCCTCAGTGGTATCCTTGCCGATGATAAATGTCCGGATGTCCATATCCTCCAGCAGTTTCACGGTCACTTCGCCCTGATAAATATGCTGCGGCTCATCGTGCACACCGGGTTCGCCTCTCCAGCCCACAATGAAAATCATCGGAATGGCATACACCTTATCATTCAGAAGAGAAGCCACCGGATTGATGATATTGCCCTCTCCGGAATTCTGCATGTACACAACCGGCACCTTGCCTGTAGCAAGATGATAACCT
Source organism: Oscillospiraceae bacterium (assembly GCA_024404915.1). GTDB lineage: Bacteria > Bacillota > Clostridia > Oscillospirales > Ruminococcaceae > Firm-04. Next base: position 151,825 of record JAKSPJ010000003.1, on the reverse strand, counting down.
GCTGCCAGAGCGGTACAGTTTCCCTCGTTTGCAGCGATAATATGATGATGCTGATCAATGCCGTAGGTATTCATCAGATAATTACAAAGTGCCTTCAGCTGTGAATCCGGCACACCGGTATAAAAATCAGCTCCAATAATGTTTACAAGGCTTTCAACTTTCATAACAATACATATCCCTTCTGTAATATACTTACTTCAAAGCCTGTCTTAAAAAGTCAAGACTCTTTTCCCGTTCTTTTTGCAGTACACTGTCTGCATACTCCCAATCAATGGGTTTCTGAATTGTCTTTGTATCTGTCAGATCCGTCAGAATACGATTGCCGGTATGCGTCAGCGCAGTGATGCTCTCCAGACGTGTACTGAACAGCTTCGGCAGAATAATAAGAAACGGTGTATGGAAATTCAGCGAAAAAGCGGTCGCATGGAAAGAATCCGTAATCACATACTTTGCGTTGCGGAACAGCCAGATAAACTGTCCCACATCCGGTGCCACTATATCAGTAATGCCCGGCTTTGCCCTCAGCTGTCTTTCCTTTGCCTTCTTGATATTCACCAGCTCCAGGCCAAGCTTTGCAGCCATCTTCTCGGTATATGCCCGCATTTCCGGATTATGATTCAGCTGATAGACCAGCAGAAACGGCTTTTTCACCGGTGCCTCCACCGCAAGCTTACACCATTCATCACGATTCAGCATCAGTGTCGGATCCAGCACCTGCACTGAATCAATTCCCAGAGATTCCAGCACCTCAACACCGCTCTGCTCACGCATGGAAATACTGTCATACTTTTTCAGCATCTGACGGAAAGCCACTTTTTCCTTGTCATTCAATTCTGTCTTTCCGATGCTTGCAGAATACGCAATGCGTTTTTTTCCCTCAGGCGCATACTCCAGAAAATAGGCACGGTCAATTTTACCGTTCCAGTCTGTATTCCAGACCTGGTCACTGCCCGTCATATATACATCAGCCATAGGCGGATTGCTTTGCAGTTCCTTGATGGAATAATAGGCATTCTCCGTCAGGGTGCAGTATTGCTTCAGAAATTTCTTCAGAGGAATCAGCCGTCGGTTGATTCTTTTTCTTGCAATCTGCCTCAGCACGGGGTCAGCAAGACCCAGGCTCATGTCATGCAGCTTTTTGTATCCGCCGGATGACATAACTTCACGGACACGGTGGTGTTCCGTATTGTTCGGTCTGTAATAATCCACAAACTCTGCCTCTGCACCAACAGATTTCAGAACAGTCTGTGTTGCGTAGGTCTGCAGTACAGAACCATAATTGATGGATGAATGCAGAGTAATCACACTAACTTTCATAGCTACGTCTCCTGAATGTAAACGATAGATCCAGTTTTCTCCAGATAAAGGCACCCACAAACACCATCACAATGACAAGCCATGTATCAATGCTGATATACTCAGAAATAAACAGGCTTGCTGCATTACGGGGTGCCAGCAAAATACTTCTCAATGCCTGCAAAGACAGTGTGCAGTAGATGATGCCCTTTCCTTCAAAGGAAAACAGGTATTTCAGTGCCAGGCAGTAAATGGTGCTCCAGAGTACAATGCCGCCGTATCCAAAATCGTGATAGGCTTCTGCAATGTAACAGGAACCAAGTCCACGGCCCGACAAATAGAATGGTGCAGAATAGCGGTAGGTAATGGCCTCTGCCAACAGATTGCCGTTTAAGGCTTTCTCCACGGTATTGCTGGAATACACAGGCAATTTTACAAACATCTGTGTAATCAGATTTTCACGGAGATAGTCAATGGTATCGCCAAAAGAATAAATCTTATCCGGCAAAACAGAGGCATACAGTTTTTCAAAGCTGATAACATTTACACTAAAACCGGTGCTGTCGAAGAAATCCGCCGCTGATTTTACAATAGACAGCTTTTCCGAATTTGCAAAGCCAAACCGGTAGTTATTGTATAAATAGAGTGCGGCCAGCATAAATGGTGCCGCCGCCACCATCAGCCAGACATGCTTTTTGGTAACCCAGGGTTTCACGGTATTGATGTGATTTCGGGATACTGCATACAGAATGACCATTGCAAGAGGGGCAATCAACTCTGTACGCTTTCCGGAGAACATGCCCAGAACTGCCAGGCACACATACAGAATAATGGGAATAATCGTTTCTTTTTTTCGTGGGAATGTTGCCAGAAAAATCAGAAACGCAACCCTGCAGAAGTCTCCCAGCTTCACAATGATATAGGGGAACCGTGAAGTGTAATTCACATAAAAATCTGCATAACCGCTGGTACTGACAAAAATCGCCTTATCCAGACCAACCAGCAATGCAAATGGAATTGTGAAATAAAACAGCAGTAATGCAACTGTCCGCACACTGTTGTACTCCTGCGTGTAGTAGTCCATCGTGTACAGTATGGCAGGCTTCTCCGCTGTGTGCCCTTCCAGGATGGAAATTTTCAGGTTTTCCAGCAAAGGAAACACAAAGGAACAGGTCACCAGCGCAATGAACAGGCACAGACAGGTGTGTGCGTCAATTGAATAGTTAAAGTAGCGGGAATATTCATTCTCTGAATATCCCAGAATATTGGAAACCGTTTTTCCAAGCAAAAAGGTAAAAAACGTGCCCATAAAAGCCAGGTAGTAAACCCTCGTCTTTATCTTTTCACAGCCATAGAAAATATTACTCAGCCACACCATCAGAATACTGATGTTCATACCAAACAGATTTTTCAGATAGTAGCTGAAAAGGAACACCACGATTCCCAATGCAAGCAGGAGCAATCTGCTCAGCGGCAATGGTTTGCATCTCATACCTGGCCGCTTACCTTTCCGGCGTACTTACGATACAGCCCCTCGTTCAGAAGCATCAGTGTAATACGGATTTTCTTGCCCAGTTTAATGGCAGGGCTGACCAATGCACGAATGTAATGACGGCGCATATAAGAAAATACCAATTTATGGTCCGGATGGCTGGCGCTCAGATGATTCAGCACCATTTTGTCTGCCAGCACAATATGTGCATCCAGGTATCTTGCCTGGGCATAGGATTCCAGATGCGGCCAATTCTTCTGAATATACTTCAGATTCTTTTCATAGGCTTCCAGTCTTGCTTTATCCGATGGCTTGTAGGTACCGGTGCAGATACTGCCTGCTCTATGCACATAATAGTAGCCTGCATAAGGAGTGTATACTGCTGTCTGAATCTGGTCCAGAATATCCATAATAATGAACGCATCTTCATTCACCTTGCCATAAGGATACTTTGCCTTATCGAACAAGGATTTCTTATACAGCTTGGTAACAGCGTGTACAGACTGCTGCTTTCCAATCAGAATGCGCTGAATGGTCTCTTCCTGATTCCATTTGTAGATGGTATTCTTATCATCACAGTCGTTACGGACACCGCTCTGATAATAATCTGCAAAACCGCACATCGAAATATCTGCCTTCGTCTTGCGGATATTGCGGTACAGGATTTCAAACATATCCGGCTTAATAAAGTCATCTCCGTCCACCAGACCGATATATTCGCTTTTTGCCTGGGCAATACCCACATTACGAGCATCGCTCAGACCGCCGTTTTCCTTATGAATGACAACAATTCTGCTATCCTTCTCTTTCCACTGGTCGCACATCTTACCGGAAGAATCGGAGGATCCGTCATCAACCAGAATAATCTCTGTATCCGTGAATGTCTGGTCAAGAATTGACTGCACACATTTATCCAGATATTTTTCAATATTGTATACCGGAACCACAATGCTAATCTTCGGCATAAGCTATCTCCCTATTCCTCACTTAATCACATGATAATGCAGCTGTGTCCGCTTTTCCGGCGGAGGCGGTGTCATATAATCGCCATACAGCTGTGTCAGGATTTTTTCAGTTCCCATAGGCACAGAGAACATCTCTCCTTCATACAGTGCCTTTCGTTCTCCGTCAAACCACTTTTTCTTGAACACAGATTTCTCAATGTAGGCATTGGTAGAACCATGCACATATTTGGCTGTGTCAAAATCATACTTCATCTTGCATTTTTTAAAGCCTGCGATACACTTATCCGGATTCAGCAAATCGCCGATATGTGTAATCTGATTCAGCTTAATGCCAATCTTTCTGATGGTGCTCTGGGATTCCATATTCAGCACACCTGTTCTGTTGGAACGGGCAAAACCGATAATGGTATACCACAGCTGAAATGCCTTGCAGTGCTGACGGCGTTTCCGTGGATCTGTGGGCATTCCGTCCATGGCAATAATATCAATCCAGATATAGCCATATTTTTCAGAATGGTCCAGATCAAAGCCCACTTTCACACGATGGTCCTCAATGGAAAGCAACGGCTTGAACTTGAAAAATGCATCATTTTTCACAGAGAAATAATTGATGGTATAAGGCTTAATGGCCTTTCTTGCCAGCTTAATGAACTTCTCATGATCCTCTCTGGGCATCCAGATATCGATATCATCATCCCAGGGAATAAATCCCTTATGGCGCACAGCACCCAGCAATGTTCCATAGGCAAGATAATACCGCAGTCCATACTGCTCACAAATGTCTCTGACTTTTTTCAGAATTTCCAAACACGCCATCTGAACGTAGCGCAAATCTTCATCCGCTACAAATTCGGTGGATTTCTTTTCATTTTCCGGCATACTGCATCTCCATATTCAATAATATTCATATGCGGGCCGCAAGGCAGCCCACCGACTTCTTTCCAATGGACAGAATGGTATCTCCTTATGAAATTGAAACGGTTCTTGTCAGCAAAGCCGGCAAATCATACCCATCCCAGATCAAATCAAAATCCATTGTCTTGCCAACAGGCACAATTCTGTCAATACCCTTAACACCCGAATATATCAGAGGCTTCAGCACATCGCTGTCACCGATATAACCGATGGTCTGGCATCTCTTGTTATCGCAAAGCGGGCGGAGCTCCAGGATATCATCACAGTCATACTCAAAGAAATAACCGCTGTTATCCTTCAATTCCATCAGCTGATCGGACACCTCCGGCACCCGAACACGCACAATCAGATTGTCAGAACGCTTTTCAATTTTGCATCCCGGCTTTACAGCAGCAATCAGATAGCTGCTGGTGAGCTTATTGACGCCCTGAATGGGCTGGAATGTATACTTCTTTTCCACCAGCTGATGCAGGGTATCCCAGAACAACTGTTTTGCTTCTTCCCTGCGGCTTCCGGTCCAGACAATAATACGGGGACTGGTGCAGGCATTCTGGTCGGTAAAGAAGGTATCGTTATAAAAATCGTCAGCTGTCTTTTCCTTGTTTTCCAGTGCAAGATAGCTGTCAGAATCAATCACAGCCAGAGAATATCTGTCTGCAAAAGTCACCTCACCGGATCTTGGCGGCAGAGGGGATTTTCTCAGTTCAGCAATGGTCTGGTCACCGCCCCAGACAATACGGGTATCTGCTGCAGAAGACAAAGCATCATTCACAGTCTGGTCTCTGCCATAGCGCACCAGAAGCACATAGGGCTTCATTTCCGGGCGTTCTTCCAGCACCTTGTTGATGGCATCTGCCAGAATCTTCACCTGCGGAAAATCCTTGGAAGGCACACGCACCACGTTGGCATTGCCTGTGACCAGGCCTGCCACCAGGGAATATGCAAAGTTTACCGGCACATTGGAAGGTGCAATATGGAATGCCACACCACGTCCCATACGGATGTCCTTGGTTTCCGTATCATAGCGTTCCTTCAGTTTCAGAATGGAAGCCTTACGAATCCAGAAGCCGAATGTGACAACATCAGAATAGATTTTTGCTGCACGGTTTTTCATAATTTCCCTGGACACATCATTCAGGAACTCAATGATATCTTCCGCAAAGGGCTGCTTTGCAGGGACAGTGGGCAGCATTGCCGCAGTGTCTGCATCGCCTGTCAGATAGGTTGCTTTTTCCAGCACTTTCTTATTTAAATTTATCGGCATAAGTATCACTGCACCCCCTGATTTCAGCATTTTTCAGTCTTCCATTTATCTTGAAATATTTGCCCATGCGGCCGCAGGGACAATCATCCTCACCCAACAGAACACCTTCGTCTTCCGTCAGCAGACTGTGGCCGGGATAGGATTCCGGGATGGTGGAGACCACCTGAATGATACCGGTTTCACCGATTCCGCACTCAGAAAAGTCCTTCGGATTCCGGATAATGACATCGGAGAAAATACTTGCATGAAGATGGCTGCACTCACATTCCATATAGATGCAGCCGGTCTGTTCCACCATGCCATAGTAATCGTGAATGGATTCCAGTCCGCAGACATCCTTGAGACGCTGATGGAAATCCTCTTCACTGACAGCCTCTGACACCAGCTTTTTCCAGCCGCCGCCGTGAATCAGCACGCCCTGGGAAAGATCGAAGACAATGCCCTCTTCCTTCAGGCGAACCAGCTCTTTATAGAAATGCTGCCAGATCATAAAAGTAAAGCCGAAAAGAAAAATTCTCTGGCCCTGGTATTTTTCCAGAAACGCCTTCAGTTCCTCGATGTTCAGCTTCATATCATCATCCAGCGCATAGATTTTTTTCGAACCGAAAATGGAGAAGCCCAGAATACCTGCGCCTCGTGCAGAGAACATGGCTCTGTTCTTGATAACACTGGGACAGTCAATGATAATCATCGGCATACGGCCGGAACCGGTAAACTCTGATACAATCTTTACCATGGTTTTCTGCTGGTTTGATGATGTATTTTTATCCAGATAAATCTTGCTGACCGCCTGTCCTGTTGTACCGGAGGAGGTCATGGTCTTGATGACTTCCTCTTTCGGAATCGACTTCAGTTCCAGCTCCTTGAACATGCGTACCGGCAGGAACGGCAAATCCTTATAACTCTGAACCTTGTCCACATCAAAATCAAGACTTTCCAGTATATTCGCATACTCTGCACAGTTTTCCTGATGCAGCTTTGTCAACTCCACCAACCGTTCTGTCAGCAGCTTTTCCTTTTCTGCCTTTGACAGGGAATAGGGTGAAATTGAAACGATTTCCTCGTATGTCATTTGTTCACCTCAATCAATCAAATGAATGCATCCTGAATGGTTTCAGCCATCGCTTCGTGATAATTCCGTATAAAGAAATGGCTGCCCTCAAACGCCTGATACTCGCAAACGCCCTGAAAATACTTTCGCCACCCTTCCATATCACAGCGCTTCGTATCTTCTTCTGAATAGAATATCCAGGCCGGAATATTAGTTTGCAGTTTCAAGTCTTCAAAACGGTATTTGCCAATCATTGCGTAATCCGCTTTTAAAAGCGGAAGATAAGTGCGCCAAAATGTCTTATTATCTATTAATTTTTCCGGGACAGTACCAAATGCAATGGTACGTCTGATAACTTCTTCGTCCTTACCTTCATCCTGATAATCCGCCAGAGATGCAAAGGTCTGTGGCTCATGAGCCGCCAGAAATACACATCTGGGCAGCGGCATATCAGAAAGAATGATACGGCGAAGCACCTCCGACAAGGTGATTGTGCCCATACTATAACCAAACAGTGCATAATCACCGCCGTGATAGGCCGCCTGCATATGTGAAAACACATCATCCGCCAGCATGGAAAAATCGTTCAATAACGGCTCCTTATGACGTGTGCCGTGTCCCGGATATTCCATTTTGACAAGTTCATATGCAGGCAAGTCTTTTTCAATCTGATCGTAAAAAGCGGAAGTACCGCCGGCAAAAGGAAAACAAAATATCTGTTTTTTACACATAATACTTTGTCAGCTCCTTATACAAAGTTTTTCCTGCATCATTCTTCGGTATTTCATCAATTACCTGCACCTTGAATGCAGCGGGATTCAGCTTCGTTTTTGCAATCACAAAGTCACGGACAGATGCAGCGTACTGTTCATCCGTCACAAACAAATACATATGGTCATCCACACCGGAGCTTGCAAAATCCACATGGAATTTGCCCTGCACCAGTCTGTCCACCTCGTCCAGATTCACTCTGTTTCCGTAGATTTTCAGGAAACGCTTTTTTCTGCCCACGATATAGTAGTAGCCATCTTCGTCAAACTGTGCCATATCGCCTGTCTCCAGAATGCCGTTGCGCTCATCGCCCTTTGCAAGGTCATCGCCGCACTCTGCATAGCCCATAGTAACATTTTTGCCCTCGTACACCAACTCACCTGTCACATTCGGCTCTGTCACTTCCTGGCCGTTTGCATCAATCAGGTGAAATTTTCCGCCGGGAATCGCAATGCCCATGGAACCCTTTTTGGCAGCAGCCATATCAGCAGGGAGATAGCCCATTCTTGCAGTCGCTTCGCACTGGCCGTACATCACTACAAATTTTTTGCCGTTTTCTGCAGCATAATTTGCAAATTTCTCGTGAAGCTCCGGCAGAATCTTGCCGCCTGCCTGTGTCATAGTGCGCAGTGTCGGCAGCTTCATGCGATAGAAACGAAGTCTGTCCAGCATTTCATAGGTATAGGGCACACCGCCGAAGGAGGTTGCGCCGGATTCCTTGAAAAAGCTCCAGAATTCCTTCTGCATCAGGCCCTTTTCCGTTACCAGAATGGTTGCACCCACCAGCAGATGTGAATTGATAATGGACAAGCCGTAAGTATAGTTCATCGGCAGTGTGGTAATGGGACGCTCTGTCGCATCCAGTTCCAGATACTGTACGATGGATCTGGCATTGTCCAGCACATTGGCATAAGTCTGGCGAACAAATTTCGGAGAGCCTGTGGAACCGGAGGTTGTCAGCAGCAAACCAAGATCCTCATGCAGCGGATAGCTGTGCTCAAAATTGGTTTTCAGCAATACATACTCATAAGCCTCATGCACCGCAGTCATTTCCGGGAACTGAGCCATCTGATCCGCAGGGCACCAAAGATATGCCGGCTGATAAGAATCCACCAGGTTTCGCAGCAGTTCCTCCTCCAGATGTGAATTCAGCATGACAGGCGGGATGCTGCCGTTCAGAAATCCCGTATAGCCCACAACAGAGCCTATTTCATTGCGGCACAGACAAAATACAAGGCAACGGCCGCCAACGCACTGCGCAACGACCTCGGATGCCTGTTTCAATTCTGCATAGGAAACTTGTCTGCCATTTTCATCAATCATTGCAGGGGTATCTGCAAATCGGCTGAAATCCCAGATCATCAGATTGCTACTCCGTAATCATCTTTTGCAAGAATTTCCTTGCCCTTTTCATAAGAGCTGAAATCAATGATATCATCTGTATCCATCATAATATCAAAAGCGTCTTCCAGTGCGGAAATCAGACCCATATGGCCTGCGGAATCCCATGCCGGAATATCCTGATACTTCAGACCAGCCAGCTGGTCCTCTGTAATCTCGAAGGAATCAATAAATGCCTGATTGTACTTTTCCAGATTTGTCATAATAAATTACCGCCTTTCTTATTTGCGCAGCTCAGATGCTGCATCTTTATCCTGTATTAAACGGACATACCGCCGTCCACACCAATAATCTTGCCGGTTACATAGCCGGAAAGGTCAGATGCAAGGAATGCAATGACATTTGCCACATCCAGGGGCTGTCCGGCTCTTCCCATACGAATATTTTTAACATTCTCTGCAATCATCTCATCACTGATAGACTGAAGCAATCCTGTTTCAATCAGTCCCGGTGCAACGGCATTCACACGAATGCCATTGGGTGCCAGTTCCTTGGCAGCTGCTTTGGTAATGGAAGCCACTGCGCCCTTTGAGGCGGCATAAACCACCTGACCCGGTGCACCCTCCAATCCAACAATGCTTGTAATATTGATAATGCTTCCTGATTTCTGTCTGCTCATCAGCTTATTGGCCAGCTGAATCAGATTAATCACAGCAAACACGTTAACGCTGAACACATCCTGCATCAGCTGGGGCTGAATCATGCCAATGACATTATCACGCATAATACCGGCATTATTCACCAGAACATCCAGTCTGCCGTGGTTTTTCTTGATGGTCTGAAATGCCTGTCTTGCGCTCTTGTCGTCTATCACGTTAAAGTACAGCGGAATCACTTCCGTCTGATAGCGGCTGCTCATTTCTGCAGCAAATGCATCAATGGAGCCCTCCACAAAATCGGTGGCATACACAATGGCACCCTCTTCTGCAAAGCGTTCCACTGTTTTATTGCCGATACCCTTGCTTGTACCTGTAACGAGACAAACCTTTCCTTTTAATAAATCGCTCATACCGCATTCTCCTTTTTACAGATGCTTCACCAGCGCATAGGACATTGCATCCACAGAATATCCCAGCAATTCATGAAGCTTCAGAACAGGGATATTATTGGAAGAGACACCGGTGATTACGGAGCGGTTTCCTCGTTCCTTCTGGCTCAGCAGTTCCATATACAGCGGTGCAAAGCCCAAGCCCTTATTAGCAAATTCCGGATAAACGCCGCCAATAAAATTGGTGCATTTATTCTCAGATTCTTCGTAGATTTCAAATCCCACCGGCTGGTCCTTATAGGTTGCAATGACAGTCACTGCACCTCTTGCCAGAACATCCTCTGTCCAGCAGGCATAGCGATGACCGGAAAGCTCCGTACTGAATGCAGGATCCAGTGCGATTTTATCCGTCAGGAACATATCGCCGCTGCGCACTGCCGCCAGTACCTGTTCCATATCCTTTTCATCTGCATAGCGGTATCCGAGGACCTTCTCATATCGCTTATAAATCTTCGGCATCTCCACATTTTCCAGGGAGCGCTTCAGGTGAATATTCATTTCAATGATACGAAATCCCTGCTCCTGCGCATAAAGCAATGCAGCGACATTTCCCGGTGCAATATGGGCTACCTGGTATTCATGCTGACAAACACCCAGTTCCTTCATTGTATCCGGTGTATCATCATTCCCGATGAGAAATTCCACGCTGGAATTCACACCGAGGTTTCTCTTTTCCCATGGTGTTTCTTTAATTTGCATAATCAGTTCCTATATACATTTGTGTGCTTCAGCACGATTTCAACTGTCTTAAACAATATCTTCAGATCCAGAAGCAGAGATACATGCTTTGCATAGTACAAATCACCGTCAAAGCGCTGATCCAGGGTAGAAGCATTTCTGTAATATGCCTGGCTGTATCCTGTGATGCCCGGGTTTACAATCAGCTTTTTGATATCACCCGGTCTGTAGGTTGTCTTTTCAGAGCCCGGCAAATCAGGACGGGGGCCGATAAAGCTCATTTCATCCCGAAGTACATTCAGCAGCTGGGGGATTTCATCCAGAGATGTCTTTCTCAGCAGTCTGCCGATGCGTGTCACACGGGGGTCATTTTCCGAATTGAATGTGGTGCCATCCTCATTGCGGAGGTCCGGGGCATTCACTTTCATGGAGCGGAATTTGTACATCATGAATGTCTTGCCGTTACGTCCGAGCCGTGGTGCATTGTAGAAAATCGGGCCTCTGTCCTCCAGGTAAATCAATGGAGCAACCACAATAAACAGAATGCAGAAAAACGGCAGCAGCATAATTGCAAAAAAGAGGTCAAACCAACGCTTGATATATTTTCTGTATAACATCTTACCAACCTTTCCAAGCTAAAAAGCGCCGTAATAAGTTCTTCATCAACGGGATTTCAGAACTTCGCAATAGCCTTCAATCACGTAAGCCATGTCATCATCTGTCAGACAGGTATGCAGCGGCAGGGAAATTTCATTTGCAAACTGTGCATATGCATTCGGATAATCCTGAATATCAAAGCCCAGATTCCGATATGCGGTATGCATCGGCAGCGGCTTATAGTGTACATTGCAGGAAATGCCCTTTTCCGCCATGCGGATAATCAGTGCAGAACGCTCCTCCGCATCAATTCCGGGCACTCTTGTAAGATACAGGTGGCCGGAGGAAATGTGGGTGTCTGTATAGTGTGCCAGTGTCTTCACGCCAAGGGGACGGAACGCCGCATCGTACGTTTCAATGATCTGACGTCTGCGCTTCAGCATCTCCGGGTATCTCTTCATCTGTGCAAGCCCCATTGCAGCAGCGATATCTGTCATATTGCACTTGTACCATGTACCGACAATATCGTACTCCCATGCGCCCAGCTTGGTTTTTGCCAATGCATCCTTGCTCTGTCCATGGAGACTCAGAAGCTGAATCTGATGATAGATTTCCTCATCATCGATACCCTCAATGGTATTCCATGTCAGGGCACCGCCCTCTGCTGTGGTGAAATTCTTCACAGCATGGAAGGAGAAGGAGGAAAAGTCAGCGATGCTGCCGGCCATTTTTCCAAGTCTCTGTGCACCGAAGGCGTGGGCAGTATCCGCACAGACGGCAATTCTGCCGATAGCTTCCTGGATTTTACCGGAGGGACGGAACATCGCCTTTTTGCTGTTCACGATGGAATAAATACGCTCATAATCGCAGGGGATACCTGCCAGATCCACCGGAATAATCGCCTTGGTTTTTTCAGTAATGGCTGCTTCCAGCGCATCATAATCCATTTCCAGGCAATCCTTCTGCACATCCACAAGCACCAGTTTTGCGCCCACATGGCACACCACAGATGCGGAAGCAGTGTAGGTATAGGCAGGAACAATGACCTCGTCTCCCGGTCCGATGCCCAGAATCCGAAGTGCCATCTCTGCACAGGCTGTCTGAGAATTAAGGCAGACCGCACGGTTCACGCCCACATATTCTGCAATTTCACGCTCCAGCTGCTTGGTACGGGGACCTGTTGTAATCCAGCCGGACTTCAAAGCATCGCAAACCTCCTGGATTTCTGCCGCAGAAATATCAGGCGGGCTGAATGGAATATTTTTTATATTTGTATCCATAATTCACATCTTCCTTTTCCGACAACCATATCGCTGACGACCTCAAATCCCCGAGGATCCCCAAAAGAATGCCAGTGGTGTCTGTCATTGCAGACACAATACCGATTGTCTGTATTTTCACAGTATCTTTTCGAGTCAGAATAAATGCAGAGAAACAGTATTTTCTGTTTCCGGCAGAATTCAGCCCATGCAGAACATGAAAAACAAGTCATATCTATTTCTGATGCCAAACTACAATACAGCATGAAGGCACACTCGCAGATGATACTTATATTTATTATAGCATAGCAATCTGCATTTGTCAACGCAAACAAAATATATTATACCTTTTTGTAGAAACTGCACGAGAACTGTATCTGCTTTTCGTCACTTTTCCTGTATAAAATTTTAAGATTTACCGCAATTTCTAACAAATCGATAATTCTGCAAAGTATTCTGACAAGAGCCGCTGAAGCAGTACATCTTCCAGCTCACCTTCACAAAGACTTCTGAATGCTTTTCCGCACACAAAAACGAGATACACTCTACCCGAAAATATGATGTATTGTCATATGTTTTTCGTATGAATGGGCTAAATTATGACTTGCAGCTGTGTTTTTTATTGACAGACAAATAAAATCATACTATAATATAGTTAATATACTGATTTGATAAATATACGGAAGAAGCGGCTGATTCCCTGCTGAACCGCATTACGTGAGGCCGTTTGTATCATTGTAGGGATTTTGATTTCACAGAGATGTTATCGAGTTATCGAGGAGGATAAAGCATGAACAAAACAGCACTGGTAATTATGGCTGCCGGAATTGGAAGCCGTTACGGCGGCGGTATCAAGCAGCTGGAACCAGTCGGATGCAACAATGAAATCATTATGGATTTTTCCATTCATGATGCCATTCAAGCCGGTTTTAACCATATTATTTTTATTATCCGCAAAGAAATTGAGGAAGACTTCAGGGAACGCATCGGCAATCATGTCAGTATGGTCTGCAGCAAACTGAATATTCCGGTGGAATACTGTTTCCAGGATGTCCATGATATCCCGGGCACTCTTCCGGAGGGAAGAACCAAGCCCTGGGGCACCTGTCAGGCGGTGCTGGCTGCCAGAAATCTCATTCGCAGTCCCTTTGCCGTCATCAATGCCGATGACTACTACGGCAAAGAAGCGTTCCGCACCGTATACAGCTGGCTGCAGCAGAAGCACGGGGACAATGAATACTGCATGGCAGGATTCATCCTCAAAAACACCCTCAGCGAAAACGGCAGTGTTACAAGAGGCATCTGCGCTGTAGATGCAGCGCATCATGTTCTGGATGTTACGGAAACCAGAAACATTGTCATAAATGGGGACAAAGTGGAATCCGATGGCGTTCAGCTGAATCCGGAATGCCACGTTTCCATGAACATGTGGGGATTCCCGGCAGAAAACGGACAGGCACCTGCCTTCCTGCAGGTACTGTCGGAACGCATGGTGCAGTTTATGGAACATACAGTTCCCGCCGACCCCATGAAATCTGAATTCCTGCTGCCCGTACTGATTGGCGAAATGCTGCAGTGCGGCGAGGCAAGCGTACAGCTGCTGGAAACAAGAGACAAATGGTTTGGCGTCACATACAAAGAAGATACGGATCAGGTCAGACAGAATATCCGGCAGATGATTGCAGACGGCATCTATAAAGAAACGCTGTATGATGATCTGACAAAATAACCGCCGGCTGCACTGTCGTGTATCGGGCTGAAATTGTTTTTGAGAAGGAGTATGTAGCAATGAATGAAAATGAACAGATTTCTTTAAAAGACCTCTTTGTCCTGTTCTGGAGTCATCTTTGGATTTTGCTGCTTGCCTTGGCAATCGGCGGCGGCGGCGCATATGCATATACAAAATATATGATTGAGCCGCAGTATTCTTCCCATATTTCCATGTATGTACAAACCTATACCGTCACAGGCAATCAGACGGATAATGTCTACAATGATATCAATAAGTCCAAGCAGCTGATTAACACTTACATTCAGGTGCTGAAGGATGATGCTGTTATGGATTCCGTTGGTGCAGAACTGTGCAAGCAGTTCGATGAAAGCATCATTGCAGACAGCTTTGCCTACTCCAACGGAAAAATCAGGGCTTCTTCCCTTGCATCCTGCATTGCCATCAGCACCGTCACAGATACCAGTGCCATTAAGATTGTGGCAACTACAAAAGATCCGAAATTGTCTGCGGCTGTCTGCAATGTCCTCTGCGACCAGGCAAATGATTTTACGGACCGTGCCATTGGCGTTGGCGAAATCAAATCCATTGATACAGCAAAGGTATATCCCCATCCTGTATCGCCGAACATCGTAAAGAATACCGCAATGGGCGGCATTGCCCTTATGATACTGGCTGCTTTCATCATCTTCCTCATCGATTTCTTTGATACCACCATCAAGAATTCTGATGTTGTGACAAAGCGGTTCCAGAAGGCGATTCTGGGCGAAATCGATGACATCGCAGTTTCCAAGAAGAAGAAGACAGAAGAGCTGGTCACACTGCTTCACGAAAATACGCCTTTCAACATCGTGGAAAGCTACAAATCCATACGAACCAATATTACCTTTGCACTTTCTACATCCGAAAAGAAGGCTCTGATTGTATCCAGTGCCAATCCGGGAGAGGGCAAATCCACCACCGCCGCCAATATTGCAATCACCATGGCGGATGAAGGACAGAAGGTTCTGCTGATTGACGCAGATATGAGAAAGCCTACACAGCACATTATTTTTGATGTGAAGAATGAAACAGGTCTTTCCTCCGTACTGTCGAAAATGAAAACAACCGAAGAATGCATTCAGAAAACAGCTCTGCCAACCCTGAGCATTCTGACCAGCGGCCCGATTCCGCCGAACCCGTCTGAACTGCTCAGTTCTCCCCAGACGGCAGCACTTCTGGAAAAGGCAAGCGAAGAATTCAGCACCATCATCATTGACTCTCCGCCGGTCAATGTGGTATCTGATACGCTGAACCTCAGCCCGTATGTGGCAGGTATGCTTTCCGTGGTACGCTGCGGATTCACCACAGATGATGATCTCAAAGCCCTTCTGAATAAAACAGAGATGGCACATATGGAGGTTCTGGGCTGCGTACTGACAAGAGTCAAGAGAAAGAAGAGCAATAAGTACTATTACAAGCACTATGGAAAGTACGGCTACTACAGTACTGACAGCAACGAAAAGGCAGCCCCGGCAGAAGAAAAAGCAGACGAGACAAAAATTGAAACCACAGAGGAAAAGAAGGAAGAACAGACCAACAGCAAGCAGGACAAGAAGAATAAGAAAAAGGATAAGAAGAAGAAATGATTGATGCACACATTCATATTCTTCCCGGCATGGATGACGGCAGCGATTCCGTTGAAACCTCCCGTCAGATGCTGGATATTCTTCAGAAGCAGGGCGTAGCCACCATTATTGCAACGCCGCACTTTTATGCCCACCGGGAGAAATCTCTGGCGGCATATCTGGAAAAGCGTGAAAAAGCCTATGCTGCTCTTGACGCACCTGCCAATATGCTGCTGGGTGCAGAAGTTGCGATTGAACACGGCATTTCCAAACTGGAGGGCATTGAACAGCTTGCCATTCAGGGTACAAATCTGATACTCCTGGAATATCCCTACACGGGGTATTCTCCCTGGATGGGCGAAGAGCTGCACGAAATTGCGGTGACTTACAAACTACAGCCGGTGATTGCCCATATCCATCGGTATCTGTCATTCTATCCGAAAGATGTCATGGAACAGGTGCTGAAAACCAAGGCCATCTTTCAGATCAACAATGAAGCCTTTGGTAATTTCAGGGAACGCCGCTTTGTCCGCCGGCTGATAAAGGACGAATACCCTGTCATTTTCGGTTCGGACAGTCATAACCTGAAAAACAGAAAACCCAACTGGGATTTGCTTCTGCGAAAGGTCAGAAAGCCTGTGATTGCGGAAGCAATGCAGCGCATTGCCGGATATCTCCCCAAAGCATAACACAAGCGAGACTGCCCTTCTGGCGGTCTCGTTCATGTAATCCCCCTGTAACGGGATTGCATTCCGCCCGATATATCATTTACGAGGAAAACAGATGATGAAAAAAATACTTGCAGCGATTCTGTCTGCGATGGCGTTATCCGTGTCCGTTGTATCCCTGGAAGCATCTGCTACCACCGTGGCAGATGTCATTGCCTATGCACGTTCCATCGGCATGCCGGAGGACATGGTACAAAGCTATATTGCCATGGGCAGCGGCATGGAATACACTTCGGAACAATGTGACAAAGCCATTGCCATACTGAGTACATATGAATTCAAAAGAGATGATGCCATCAGCGGCGGCAGCTCAAATGAAACCGCATCCCCCGATGCATCACAAAATACCACGCCCGGTACGACTCAGGCCCCTGCGCCAAACGGGAACCCGTCGGATAGTGCCCCCCAGCCGGAACCGGTCAAGCCTGAAGTATTTGAAAATATGGAGCTGGCAGAAAAAAAAGACTATATCACCAGTATTCCCAAGGAGGATAAACAGGAATACCTGGACTTGATGACCAATGAAGAGAAAAATCAGCTGCTGAAGGAACTGGAGCCCACACAACAGGCAGAGGTCATTTCCAGCATGCTGGGATTTGGAGAAGCATTCGGATACAGCTTTTCGATTGAAGATATTTCAGATGGTTCTGTCATTATCAGTGCAAGAGATGAATCCGAAAAACTGGTTGGCGTTACGGTACTGGGAGACTCTGTTGAAAAAACCGGCATTCCCTATACCCTCCCTGTTCTGTCCGCCGTTCTGTGCATCCTGCTTTCCGCTTTCGGCATCGGATATATCCTCAGAAAGTGCAGGTGAACAAAATGGAGAAAAAACTGTCACGCAGATTACAGCTGCTGCTCCCCCTGTGCATCACATTCTTTTGTGGTGCCCTGCTCCTGCTGGCATCCATCTACCCATATGAAAAAATCAAGACCTATCTGCATATCGGCTTTATGGATAACAATACCGTTGTCCCGCAAAAAGGCGGCATCGCAGGGCTGAACATTGTGGAAACAGATATTGATACGGATTATGCAGGAGAAGTGTCTGAAGATGGTGAAATTGTCTATCCTGAATACGGCACACAATATGCCGTTCTGACCTCTGAACGCATCGGCTTGTATGTGCCCGTATACTGGGGCGGCGGTGCAGACCTTCTGGAACAAGGTGCCTGCAATACGCCCTCATCCCAGGCAGCAGGCGGTGAAGGCAATACCGTCATCAGTGCTCATGTCAACACCTTCTTTCACGACCTGGCAGAATTAAAAAAGGGTGATACTGTATCCATTTATACTGATTACGGCCGGTTCACCTATACTGTTACAGAACAAATCGAATTTCTTTCCACGGATAAGCACTACCTGAAAAAAACAGAGGAAAATGTGCTGACGCTGTATACCTGTGAGCCAAATCTGCTGACAGAATCTAACAAGAGAGTCGGCGTCAGATGCCTTCTGGAGGAAAAGGCATTTTACCAGAAGGCCGCAGCCTCCGGCCAGGAGGAGGGGATACAATGAAAAAAATTGTACTGCAAATAACTATATCCATTCTGCTGACCTTTGCCTTGATTTTGTTCAGCGGTATGATGGTTTTCCATCAGATCTCAAATAACAGGGATTTTCTGTTTCACCAGGTTGAAGAATCCGGCACCTATGACAATACCCATGATGCCCTCATCAAACGCTTTGCAGACCTGTACAACACCACATCTATTCCCGTCTCCGTTTATGAAGAAGCCTTTTCGGAGGAATGGACAAGGTATGCTGTCAATGCAAAAATCATACTTGCCACCGGCGCAGTATTCGATGAAGCCGCACCGGATTATTACCCGGCAAGAAAAAGCATCACCGCATATTTTGAGGAATACGCCAATAAAAACCATGTTATAAAGGATGAACAATATCAGCAAAGACTGGAAGAATCCATCGATTTTGCCATCCGCACTGCTGACACAGCGGTAGATGTCTATCATCTGCAAACCATGGAACAATCCGGCATTCTGCAAAAAATCGATACCCTGCTGCATCTGAAGCCCGTACTGCTGCACTGTGCTGCCAGTGCCCTGCTTATTCTGCTGGCCGTGTTGCTGTTTTTGAAAAAGCCACTGTACTGGATTGGCACATCTCTTTTCGCATCCGGAATCATTATTACAGTACCTGCGTTATATGTGAAGCTTTCCGGGTTGATTATGCGTTTCTCCATCAAGGAATACACGACCTACACACTGGTTACCTATACACTGCAGTCTGTACTGCATATGGTTTTATGCACAGGCATTCTCCTGCTGACAACAGGCATACTGGCAATCATCATCAGCATGGTGCCAAGAAAAAAAGACATTAACAGATAAAAACAAACCCGCACAGTCATTCAGACTGTGCGGGTTGCCATTCTGCAGGTATTTTCCGTACAGAGAGCACACAAAAGCTGCTCAATCCAGTCTGCTTACAGGATATACTCTGCCTCTGTATTCCAATGCTGCCACCTGACTTATATCCTGATAATCAAATCCGGTAAAGCTGATGCGCCAGTATCCGCTGTCATCTGACAGAGGACCGGCTCCACTGCCTCTGGCATCCAGAATCTTTCTGGTCCCGTCATTCAGAATCAGAACCGGCTTGTTATTCCACAGACTACTCTCCATAGTCTCATATTCTTCTCCCGGACAGATACACTCCAATTCAAAGCATGAAAGCCGGAACTGTATATCATTTTCCGCTTCAAAAGACAGCAGTCCTGTATTTTTTCCAAAATGAAGAGGAATACGGATTCCTTCCAGCAGATTTGGGGTAATCTGTTCCGTTGCTCCCATCTGAACAAAAGTCATATAAGTCGGTTCAATCAGGGTACTGTCATAATCGACAATGGCTGCCAGACATCCTGGCGCCGGGATCTCATTATCCGCTTTATATCTGAAACCAAAAGCACTGCTGCGAAGTGTATTGCTCATTTCACCGTTTTCGGTTACATACATAGTATACATTCCGCTGCTTACATATTGTTCAAAGGGTGTACCGTCAAGATTTTCAAAAGAAAGCAGTGCAAGATGCGCTATGCCGTCATCAATTTCCGTTTCAAGTATCACACGCATATTTTCATTTTCAAAGACTATAGGTGCGGGCAGATTATCCTGGCTGACAGACTGCTCTCCTTCTGCGCCAAACCATTGATTCAGCAAATCTGAATCACGTCCCACATTTGCGCAGACACCCGCTGTCAGACAGGCCGCTGCTGCTGCCACAGAAAGCATTGCAGCAATGCGGTTTCTGCGCTGAACCGGCTTTTTCAAACGCACCTTCCGTGCTTCCAGAATCATATCATCATCAATCATGCCAATGGCTTCAATCATAGTTTCCACTCTCATAGTAACTCCTCCTTTTCCAGATACTTATGAAGACGTGAACGAATGCGAAAGAGCATGGATTTTACTTTTGCCTGGGAATCACCATACTGCCTGGCAATTTCATCAATCGTCTGAAAATACCAATATCTGCAAATAAAAACGCTTCTCTCCTTCTCAGGCAGATTCCGCAGAAACGCATTGATATATACAGACAGTTCTTTTGCAGCAATCTCCTGTTCCACATTGTCAGCGGCGCAGATACTCTCCTTCAGTTCATCCATTGCAATCGCCGTTTCGCCGCTGCCCCGCTTTGCAGTATACGCTGTCCGCAGCCGTTTCAGACAAAGTGTACGGGTGATTTTTCCTAAATACCCCATAAGCGTCTGCGGCTCATTGGGCGGAATGCTGTTCCAAACAGCATAGAATGCATCGTTCACGACTTCCGCAGCGTCCTGTTCATCCCGCAGAATGCTGCGGGCAATCGACATGCAGTATCCATGATACTTTCTGTCTGTTTCAGAAATCGCAAGCTCATTTCGCTGCATATACAGTGAAATGATTTCGGTGTCATCCATCGCTTTTGCCCTCCTTTTTTTTAATTAGAAGCTTCTATTATATACTATTCCCATAAAATGGGAGTGGTTGCAAAAAATTTTGCAGCCACTCCTGATATTTTCATTTTATTCGAGTATATAAAGGCAACACCGCACAAAGAACGCCGGAAAAGGAACCAGCTCTTTTATTCCTTAGCCTTTGCTGTTTTTCTTTTTTGGACAAAAACTCCGGCAGAGATTGCATAAAAAATACGCAATCACGCCGGAATTGGCGCCCCAAACCGGAGTCGAACCGATGGCCTAACGCTTAGGAGTCTATACGCCTATATTCACGATTGCCCATTTCGTCTGAAATGGGCTTTTTTAGTGTTTTTCGAGCCATTTCGTTTATCCGTAAAGCACTATTTCGTCCGTATAGTCTGTCTAGTTTTTCTAGTTGCTGGCAAAATTGCTGGCGGATCCGCCATCACCTTTTCTGTTTCAAATCGCTCTGAAACGGAGGAAGTTATCATGTATACGACCGGAATCCCGACCTGTGACCAGCTGAGAGAAGTCGCCTTCACCGGCAATGTGATACCGCAGATATGGTATCGTGTGTTCGTCAAGTCTGATCTCAAACACCCGAAGCCGCATCTGCTGGCAATCAATATCCTCGCGGACATCGTCTACTGGTATCGCCCGCGCGAGATTCGCGACGAGGGCAGCGGTCAGGTGATCGGTTATCAGAAGAAGTTCCGGGACGATCTCTTGCAGCGCAGCTATGCGCAGATTGCGGAGCAGTTCGGCTGCTCGTCCGGTCAGGCCAAGGATGCGATTGTGTTCCTTGAGGAAATGGGTGTTGTGCTCCGGGAGTTCCGCACGCTGCGGTCAAACGGCATGGTTTACGCCAATGTTCTCTATCTCGCGCTCGATGTGGAGCGTCTGAAAGCGCTCACCTACCCATGTGGTGAAATTTCACCGGACGGGTGTCCCGAAGAATCGGACGGGGTATCTGATGAAATTTGCAGTACCCCTGTGTCGGAATTTCGAGGGGGGTGTGCCGAAATTTCGACAGACCCCTATAGTAAATTTCCCCAGACAAATACAGAGATTACTACAAAGACTTCTACAGAGATTTCTATCCATCCATCTTCGCGCGGCGAAGATGCGGCGGACGGATTGACGGATGCGCAGATCGCAGAGCAGGTGATTTCTGAAATCACGACCGCGCAGCGGATTCCGTATGCCTATTCGCAGAGTCCGAAAAAGATGCAGGCAGCAATTCGCTGGCTTTGTGAGTATGACTTCTACATGGAGCATCCATGCGACAAGACTGATCTAAAAACCGTTGACCGCTTTGACAACTTTGTGCTGCTGGTAAACAGTCTGGTCAGCATGGCAACGAGAACCGGCACGCAAACCTACTCCGGCGAACAGACCGATGCCTGTGCCGTAATTGACGCGATCAATGCAGCGTCAGTGTGCTGCGGCTGCGGAACACTCACCGAAATGATCTTCTCCGCACTGGATGACTTCACCGATGCACTCGCCTCGACACACATCAAGAACTATGCCGGCTATGCGAAGGCTGTCCTTTGGAGCAGTCTGAATTCGTATCGCGTAAAGCTGAATACGGAGCTTGCTGTGATTTGAGATTATTATATCACACAACCTCAAACGAAGTCAAGCGGAGCTATGACAAAACCGCTTACGAAAAAATGAAAAGGAGTTTTGAAAAATGAAGGAAACGAATCTCGGTCCGGTTGCGGTGAAGATTGACCGCGAAAGTGTCAACGCGCTGCTGCAGTCGCTGAACCAGATTGCAGCAATCGATCCTGAGAATCACATCGCACAGTCTGCGCAGAAGCTGATGCAGAAAATCATCAAGCACGGACGCACCTTCCCGCACGACGACATGAAACTTGTGTCGATTTATTTCTATGACAACGAGGCATCGACGCTCATTCAGCTTGTGAGTATGTATCTCTCTGCGGTGCAGGAGAACACCGAAGATTACTATGACCGCATCGGACGTTCCCGCAAAAGGGGCTTGGGGAATCCCCAATCTGCGGAGCAGACGATTTCCGACAAAACAGAAAACTGATTTGCCGGAACCCAATGCGTGCAGCAGCGCGAAACAGCAGTTCTGCAAGCTCCGGTACGGGCGTGCAGAACTGGCATTGGGTTATCTTTCAGACAGGCTTCTGAAACGCGCTTTTTTGACGCCTTGCTGAAAAAAGAAAGGAAAAGCGAATGGGACAGTTCAGCATCAGCTTCACAGTCGGGAAGGCAAGCAGTCCGAATTGCGCAGACTTTGCGCACAACAACCGCGAATTTTATGCGCCGAACATTGATCCGACGCGAACAGCCGAAAGCATCATCTTCACAAGAGAACCGATCCGAACCGCATACGAAAAACTTTTTGCGGAATCACTCGCAGCGTACAATGCGAAGCAGCGGCAGCCTTGCCGCCGCATTCAGAATTACTACGAGCACATCGCAAACGGCAAACGCGAGGAAGCATTTTACGAAGCGGTCGTGCAATTCGGTGACTGCAAAACCGCAGCGTGCGGCACGCCGAACGGAGAGACTGCAAGAAAACTTCTGATCGAATATATGCAGGCTTTTCAAAAACGAAATCCGAATCTGTATGTGTTCAATGCCGTGCTTCACATGGACGAAGCGACTCCGCATCTGCATATCGACTTCATTCCGTTTTACTCGAAGGCGCGAAAGCATGGACTGCCGAAAGGTGTTTCGATGCGGGCGGCATTGGAAGAAATGGGATTCGCAGCGCACAGCAGATATGATTCCGCGGCAATGGGATGGGAACAGGCTGAGCGAATCGAAATGGAACGGCTGCTGATGCAGCACGGTCTCAAGCGTGAAGACAAGAACGCACATTACGCACACATGACCGTCGCGGAATACAAACGCACGCAGGATGCAAAGCAGGCCGTGTTAGTTTTGCGAAAACAGAAGCGGCAGGAAGCGAACACAATCGGACTTGCGCGGAGCATGAGGTTCCGCATCGCGGAACTATCTGCTGAGGTCGAGAAAATGAAACACGATCAGCTGCTGCCCTTCAAATCTTTTTTCTACACCGACCGCGACAAGCAGGCGTATGTGCAAGCGGAAATGGAGCGCCTGCATATTTCATACCGGCAAACCGAAAACGGATTTGAAGCGCAGGAATGTCATGTGCAGGCGATTCGTGAAATCGAGCAGTCGTATCAGCCGAAGCCGCAGTCGGCGAGGGAGAAGCTGCGCGCGGACATTGACCGTTTTGTTCCGCTCTCCAAAGATATTTTCTATCTGATGGGCTATCTGGTCAAAGCTGGATATGACATCAAGTACGGAAAGTATCTCGCGTTTCGCGCCAAAGGCGCCAAGAATTTTATTCGCTTGAAGTCGCTTGGCGTGGAGTACAGTGAAATTGCATTGAAGGGACGGATCAAAGCCAACCAGGAGTTTGAACAAAAACTTGAAGAACAGCTGGCAGCAGCAAAAGAGAAGCGTCAGGAAAATACACAAGTACTCCGCATGGTTCGGCTGTATATCGGCGTTGTAAAAGACGGCCGCCTTACACCGCGCAAGAAAAAAACAGATCAGGTATATTCTTGGGCAAATGACACGGAGCTTGACCGTATGCTTGCGCTGAACAGGGAAATCAACAACGGTGCAACGCTGCAGTCACTGCGGCAGGATTTCGCTGCCAAGGATGAGGCAATGCATCAGAAGTACGATGCCGCACAATCCGAAAAGCACGATCTGCAATTCGCACTCGATCTGAAAGAGAAACTAGAGCTGATCTTCGGCGGGATCCCGTCGAAGCGGTTTACAAAACAGCAGGCAGAGGAAACGCTGCGGAAATATCCGTCGATCACCGCTGGAAACTGGCGCAATGTCGAGACGATGCTCTCGAATAGCAGAGCGCAGGCGGCGAATGCTGCCGAGGAACTGGCACAGGCAGAGGCGGAGCTCAAAGAAGCAGCGGAGCTTTATACACTTGCCGAGCGCATCTATTCCGGCGCACATATTCAGATCATGGTCAATACAGAAAAGGAAGCACGGTCGGCAGAGGCTGTCCCGAACGGAACTTATGCCGCCGACAACAACACGCCGGGCTATACGCCCCTAATCAGATGAGGAGGATTACAATGGGAAGACATAAAACAGCCGGTTATTACGGTCTTGCATGGATGGATTTCATGGAGGAGAATCATCCGGAGCTCGTCGCAGAAATGAAGAAAGCAGGGACATATGAGGCTGTGGCGCAGTCGGTCAACAGCGATGCGTGCAATTATTATAATCTGCTCGCCGAACAGTATGCGCAGCAGAATCCCCCGCTGGAGGATCCGGACGCGTACCGCTCGTGGAAGTATACCCGCGATTACTATATTGATAGTGCGGTCATGCGGGAGAAGGTGCTGGTCGCGGTGACGACGCCCTGACGATTATATAGCAAAAGGTTCGGAGCCGAATGACTCCGAACCTTTTAGTTATCAGAATATTGTAATTCACTGCTGTGAGTAACCTGCATCCAATTAAGCATAGTTAAGTTTAATATCGTATCGCACACGACATCCTGTTTATCCGGAATCCATTTTGGCTTCCAATCCATGACAAATCGGAATACCTCTGCATCAGAAACATTGTCTTTTTTTGCATGTAAGCAGTCATATGCATAAAGGACAGTAGCGACCATTTCAGCCTGATCTGTATTTTTGATGCGGCTAAACAAATCAATAGTCATGTTAACAGCATCTTTTTCCTTGTCCGTTAATTGAGCTGCATTAAATGAAAATCTTGGTGTAACCATGAGGCGCATCATGTTGCCGCATGCTTGTTCCTGTATTAAATTTGCATTGGACATTTGTGTGATGGCTTCTTTAATCTGTCCAGAAAACGGGCCATAGCTTCCTTTTGAGAAGGAAAAACCAGTATTAATACCGCAGCGTGTCAGTACATAACAGATCTTTTGAAAGATTGTCCGGCCAACATATAGCGTATATTTTCCTTTTCCTAACTCCTGAACAATATACAGAAGCATATTCCAATTCGGATTATACTTTCCGAATCGTTCACCCGTTACTTCGGCTAGATCCGAATTCTGCTTTTCCAGAAATGCAGTCGTTAAATGAGCAGGCTTTGTACCGTATGGCGCATAGATTTCTATCGAGATTGGTAGATCGCGCAATTTCTGATACATGACCGGAGCAACAGTTTCCCATGTTAAACCGCCGTTTCCGCAACCAAGAGGCGGAAATGCAATCGAATGAATACCAAGCTGTTGATAATTGGCGACAAACCAGTCCAATCCATCTATAATATAGGAGAGTTTAGAAGGTGAACGCCAATGCTCTTTCGTTGGAAAGTTCAGAACAGATGCGCCGGTCAGATCACGGTAAAGATACGGCGTGCCAACTTTTAACTGACCGTTCCTGCATAATTCGGCGTACTCCGCAAACATTTGAGGATATCGTTTCTTGAACTCAAGAGCAATGCCTTTGCCCATAACGCCAACACAGTTTACAGTATTGACAATGGTTTCGGCTTGGCTTTCAAAAATATCACCGATCTTGATCTGCATCCGGCTCACCCTCCTTTCTGGAAGAATAAATCTGGAACAATAAATATCTGGCCAGTGAATCCCAATTCACACAATCTTTTTTTGTCTGCTGCTGTTTTTACAGCTGCCGATGAGATAAACTCCGGTGCGATTCGTTCAGGTATCAATGCTTCAGCACATTTTACTGATTTTTTCTTTTGATATTTAAACAGGTCATCATCGCGCCAGTCACGCGCATAAATCAAGTCATAATCTAAGTGTGTAAATGCTTCTGAGGCTTCATAAAAGCGAGCATACCGGCTGGCAGCATTGCAATCTGATATTACAACACCTTCGAAATCCAATATTTCCGGCATTATGTTCAATACACAGATATCCTCTGCCTTTCGCAAATACATCATAGGGTTTCGTGCATCGAAGTATAAATTGGCATAGCGGTGCAGCTTCCGGCCGTTAGGAATCTCGATGTTGTCCCTTCTCTCCTGAACTTCTGCCATTGCAACGGATTGATGCAGGATTCTATTGGCCAACTTGTTGGAGAGAATCCCATGCTCTAATACAGAGCGAATGTTGGAAATAGGCATGATGTTGTACAGACCGCGTTTTCTAGCGTATTCTTTAAATAGTTCTGAGGGTTTCATCGGGACACCTCCGGCAAAACCAGATCGTTATTATCTACTATATTATATCATATAATCCGGTGAAAAGTCAATCATGAATCGCTCTATCTTTTTATGAGGCACCTTAACACGTCGAATTTGATTGCAGTTTCGCATAAAACATGGTATAATAGTAGCAGTACAGAATGAAGAAGGTGCAGATATGGTATTCATTACAGGTGACATTCACGGTTCAATAGAACCGGTTTATGATTTGTATGTACGGCATCAGCCAAAGCCCGACGATGTGATCGTTCTGCTCGGTGATGTAGGTGTCAATTATACGGGAAAAATGCGCGACCGTCTTTTGAAACAGGAAATGAACGAGATGAATGTCACGTTCTTTTGCATTCACGGTAATCATGAGAACAGACCGCAGAATATCTGCTCCTATCAGGAAAAGCAGTGGCATGGCGGCCGTGTGCTGTATGAGGAGGATTTTCCGAATATCCTTTTCCCTGTTGACGGCGACATTTTTGACCTTGAGGGCAAGCAGTGTATCGTAATCGGCGGCGCCTACAGCGTCGATAAATTCTACCGGCTGCGGATGGGCTATAACTGGTGGCCGGATGAGCAGCCGACACCCACGATCAAAGAATATGTCGAACAGCAGGTCAAAGCACATCCTGTTGATGTCGTTTTCTCGCATACTTGCCCGTTCAAGTATATCCCGATGGAATGCTTCCTGCCCGGAATTGATCAGTCCACTGTGGACAACAGCACAGAACAATGGCTGGATACAATTGAAGAAATGCTGGACTACAAGGCGTGGTATCTTGGGCATTGGCACATCAACAAGCGAATCGACCGTATGCATTTCCTGATGCATGATGTGGAAGTACTGATAGACGAAACAGAACGGTGAAATTTGTCTGGTGCAAGGCTGCGAGAAGGACTGAATTGCCTCTTTCTTTGATGCCGATAGGCTTTTCCACTTGCTATCTTTGAAAAAGTATGATATAATAAGGAAAATCACAGCAAAAGCGAAGGGAGGTCAGGCTATGTACTTTTTAATGAACAAGAATACGGTCGTTGCAGCGTTTGAAAAGCAGCCTGCCGCCGAATTTTCAGATGAAGTGCTGTTCCGTGAGGCTGAACGGATAGGGAAGCTGCCGTTTGGCTTTGAGGACATCAACGCATGGCTGAACAGCCGGAAGTCGTCCAAGCACAACGCGCACCTGCGGAAGCTGATGCGGGAAATGGGCTGTGATGACAATGAAGGCTTTATCAGAGCGACGCATGCCGCTACGATCAACGATACATTTTGGATCAAGTCTGACCTTGAAAACCTGACATGGGAGCAGATCTCGCTGTACCGCAATCCGTTCACCGATACGATCTCCCGTCTGGCATTTGAAGGTGTCGGTCTGTATGCCGGTGACTTCTCGTCAACATCCCCGGAGCTTTCCTGTGAGGGCTCCTTCCGAAAATGCTTCCGCAAGGAAAAACAGCGCGGCAGCTTTGGCTCAGATATCTTTATCTATAAACGCGGCAACGACCTCGGACCGGGCTTAGAACCATACTGTGAAATGTTGGCATCGGAGATTGCTGCCGTCATTAGCCCGGACAATTATGTGCCCTACTGCACGGTGCTGCTGCATGAAAAGCTCGCGTCCAAGTGCAACTTGTTCACAAACGAGCAGCACGGCTATGCCTCGTTCTCAAAGCTGATGAAAGCCAAGAGCTTGCAGGATGTGTTCGATTTCTTTGACCGCATCGGTGCGTCGCAGGCGTTCCGGGAAATGCTTGTAGTCGATTCTCTTTGTTTCAATCAGGACAGACACGCGGGCAATTACGGTGTGCTGTTTGATAATGACACGCTGGAGATCACCGGCATGGCGCCGATCTTCGACCTGAATCTCTCCATGCTGCCGTATGTCTCCATGAAAGACTTTGACAACATTGGCGACAAACTGTTTGAGTATGCGCCGGTTCTCGGCGATGATTTTACCCGTATCGGACAAATGGCGATGAACGATGCGCTGCACGACCGTGTCAAAACAATCTGTGATTTTTCGTTTGCATTCCGCGGCGATGATGTTTTTACGCCGGAGCGCGTCAAGGCAATGGAAGGCATCATCCGCAGGCAGGCACAGGCGCTGCTTTCAAGCGAAACGCTCCGTACAAAGGATGTGTTCTTTTCGCAGAATGCCGCTGACGATGAACAGTATCAGGGCGAAGTCCGGGCAGCGGTCAAGCGGTTCCACATCTTTGCCGATGCGGTCGATCAGATGGAGCTTGGCAGCAATGTCTTCAAGAGCGACTGCGTTTCATCGGACACAGTGCAGTATATCTTTGAAATGAACGGATATGAACTGACCGTCGATTTTCTGAAACGTAAGATTCTGATTGCCGATGATCGGCTGCAAGCCGTGACGCCGGACGCGCTGCAAGATGCCGCACCTGCGGTCTACGAGCTGTATGACAAGCTGTTCGGTCTGTTCACAAACATGAACCAGTATTAACGGATAGCCCGCTATTTTCTTATCGTATACAAAATAAGGCTCTCAGATTCGTTCTGAGAGCCTTATTTGTATCTGAAAGCCGCGAATCTAATGAAAATCGCTTTTGAAATTCATAAATGTCGCATTTCTTTTAAACCGGGAAAGACTGTAAATATACTCAATTGTCGTTTTTCAGCAGATACTTGTTGCTCACGACCTTCATACTTAATTCAGCGCCGATGCTGCTGCTGTATACAGGTTCCGTCGGACGTATCACGATACCTTCCTTTTTACCGCCGTTCGGATAATTTCCGTCTGCACGTACAAGCAATGCCTCTACGGTCGGATATTTTGCAGGCAGATCGGTATCCACTTCTTCGATCGGAACTGCGGTGAACTCCAGTTCCTTGCAGATTGCAAGCATTCTGTCAAGTCCGACACGCCTGCCGTTCTCCATGATCGTGAAAACATACCACTCCGGTCTTTTGAGCTTCAGACGGTTCTGCTGGATACCGGGCGCGCAGAATTCTCCTTGTACGGTAAACTCTTTCAAGCCTTCTTTTTCTGCGAAAGCCTTGATTTTATCCGCATAACCACGCTCGTTGGCCAGCTTATAGAAATCACTGCTGCCGTCGTCCTTGTATTCATAGTTATGGCCTGTCACATGAATGCCGTTTTCGTCGATACTGACAGAGTGGGAACTGCCGTCCATTTTGGTACTGATGTAGTATTGCAGTCCAGCAAACTCTTTGAGGAGTTCGGGAGCGGCCTGTACTCTTGTTTCATCCGTATGCGGAATGCTTCTCGGAAGATCACCGATCACGGTACCGCCCGATGTTGCACGCTCCTCTACCTCCCATTTGCGAACCTGAAGGATCTCTGTGACGTCTGCTCCAAGCTCTGCATCAGCCGGTATTTCAGGGAATAAACTGATCGGCAGCAGCAATCCCTGCGATACCTGCCCGCGGAATTTCTGCGTTTTCAGACGAAATCCCTCGCCCATGATGTCCGTGTTCTTGTAGCTGGATGCCCGCATGAATTCATACTCCGGGCGTATCGGAAGAAAGCTGTCGATCTCAAAATAGACAGCTAAGTCCATCGGCTTGAACTGTCCCTTATTTACGACACACTGCCAGCCAAGGACATATGCCAATTCGATTCTGTCAGCGTCCTCGATCGGCTCGATCTTCCATATTCTTTGTATACTCGCCAGTTTTCTGCTCATGGTTATCATCTCCTCTATGGTATATTGGTAATAATGATCTTATCAATGGTCACATCAAGTATATGTGCCAGTATGACAATGTTGTCGATGGACGGCAAAGCGTCTCCTCTCATCCATTTGAAGATCGCCTGCGGTGTGCGGAATCCGAATATCGCTTGTACATCAGTCACTTTGAGCCCTTTGTTTTTGATCAAAGCTCTGATGTTCGCGCCTGTTGCGATCGCATCGATCGTCGGAGTTGCTGTAAGCATAAGAAAAACCACCTTTCTGATAGAATAAAAAGAACCGTCTGTATGCGTTTTCATACTGCACACAGACGGCTTTGTTCTATCAGAAGACGGCGGCTTACAATGCAACACGATCTCTGCTCACCCTGTCAGGGCAACTGAACAAGCATTCTGATGTCTTGTGCACAGCACAATCGAGCTATTCTCTTCCGACTGAAGATTATAGCTTGACATCTGATTATCAGAATT
The DNA here is from genome assembly GCA_024404915.1 of Oscillospiraceae bacterium. Classification (GTDB taxonomy): domain Bacteria; phylum Bacillota; class Clostridia; order Oscillospirales; family Ruminococcaceae; genus Firm-04. The sequence goes on along the minus strand of JAKSPJ010000003.1, from coordinate 120,771 downwards.
CCAAATGTCTGTGGACATTGCTTTGCGCTTGTTCATGATCGCGTACATTGTTTTCACCCTTTCATTTGTTAGAAATATGGGGAGATCCCCCTCAGTGAATCATTATATCACGTTTAGTATAGAAATGTCAAGTAAACCAGTAGTATACATATTGGCTAATGGAAAGAAGAAACATATATTGAACGGATCAGCAAAGGCCAGCTGACTCCCGGTACTGTAGCGAAAATTGAAGTGTCCTGTGATAAACTGGAGAATTGGAAAGGCACAAACTTTGCTATGGAATTTAATTATCATTTGTTTAAGGTCCTTGATTTTTGAGGATTATATAGATTATCAAATACTGGATGCTCCGTAAACTTGATTCATTGAAATGAATTTTAGTTTTATGTGCCAAGTCTTTTAGGTTTGCTTATTACATCAGCGTACTGATAGTCAATCAGGCTCACCGTGAAGGTGAGCCTGATTATTTAACCGGATATGTCTTATATGTTGCTCTTACGTTTATTTATTCTTTTTCGTCACCTAGTTGAATATCCATTTCAGTATACAGTTCCTCGATTTCCTGAATAATATCTCTTCTTAGTTTTGAAAGTGTGTTCTCATGATCTTGTCCGTCATCGCTCTCATCATAACCGTAAAGGAACCAATACAAATCTTTGTCAATCTGATTGTCATTTAATAATTTCTTTGCTGCAGCGATATAATCGTTTGAATAGTAGATAATGCTTCTCCAATACAGATCTCTGACCAGATTCTTATGAAGTGCGTATACTCTCTCCAGTTGAAATACATCACAATCTCCCTGGATCATACGTTGTTTCTCTTGGCTGACACCATCAGCAGTTTTCAATTTAATCATAAAATTAGCATCAGTTCTGCCTTGCATAAGTTTTATTTTTTCGAGAAGAGACGCTTCTGTATAAAACTGTGCATGATTCTGAAATCCAATTTCATAAGGGTATGTTGTACGTGTTTGTTTTGCCCCTTTGAATTTGGAATTACAGGTATTGCAGGCAGGAATCAGATTAAACAAAGACAGTGCAAACATTGGAAATAAGGATTTAATATGGTAATGATCCAGATCGGCTGTTGTTGAAATCCCACCATCTTCGTCGTGTGCATTTGCAATATAGTTTCGATCACAATATGGGCACTTTACCACTGAAATATGCTCCAAGATAGTTGAGCGGTAAGGCTTAATCCAATCCTCGTAATCGAAAATCATTTTCAAAGGTTCCTGATATGTTTTCTTCAGTGCATTTTTAAAATGAAGGCTGTTGTTATTTATTTTATGATTATCGAAGTATTCATCTACATAATGCGAATTGAACTGAATGAGTAAAATCAGGTCTCCGCACCCCTGCTTCTTCGAAAGATGCTGAATTAGATCAGAAGTCCCCGTTACAGAAGATAAATGATGATTTTTCATTTCTTCCGCACATTGAGTTATAGCACCATCTATCTTTGCCATAAGCTGAATATACGGATCATAAAGTTTTGACTGTTCTACTTCTTTTCGAGTGCCGCGCAGAAGGATTATTAATCGTTCATCGTCCCATTTTACTGTAGGTTGCTTAGGTTGAATTAGATTTGTTAGTTCTAAAAAATAACGAGCTATTTCCAATGTTCCCTTTTTCTTTAAGTCCGTTGGCTTTAACTGCGCATCTTTTTCTATTTGCAGATAGGCGTTTTGGATTTTAGCTATCATCTTCTTAGCGTATTCATCTGCCCACTCTGCTGCAGCACCGCTATTATCAGCAGAAAGCACTCCTGCAAAGCCAAACGGCCATTTAAGCTGATTCATTCTTCGATCTCCGTTCAAGTGCCTTTAAGATTTGCATTTTCTTCAGATAGTCTCTGATTTTCCTTCTCTAACTGATGAACACGCTGAATCAATTCCAATTCGGTCATAGATTGTTCAGAAAAATTATACTTTCTTTTCTGCTTAAGATATTCCCTTGTGAGAAATGAACGCATGAATTTGTCACCTATTATGGTCAAGCGTTCTTCTATCCATTTATCATCTTCTGGTTTGTAGTCTTCAATCTTTTTTGTCAAATCCTGAATAACCTGAGCTGCAAACGAGCCAACACAGCCTTCATCAAGAAAAAAAGATCGATTGTATAGGGAATAAATATTTGCAGCAAACGTTTCATCAAATTGCGATTGTTCTCCCCCAACAAGGATGGTATTCTGTTTGGGCACATCTGAAAGCATGATTGGAGAGTGTGTTGTCAGAATAATGTGAACATGAGTGGTGCTATATACGCTTTCTATAAATTTAATGAGCGATTTTATTAGTTGACTTTGCCATTTCGGATGCAAATAATCATCAATTTCATCCAATAATAAAATGGCATCATCTTCGGATTTTTCTCCTTGATCTGTGTCAAACAAATAATGTGGGCCATTTTCTTCAGATCGAGTGCATTTACTGTAAAGCCTAGCCATAATATTCAAGATTGATTGCTCTCCGGAAGATAATCCCCATGAAAAATATAAGAAATCATGAAAATCTGCGACTTCCTTGTATTCACTAAAAAATTGCTGAATATCATGAGGGATACTGTCCTTAGGCAAGTCTTCATCCTCAACAGATGAAATCTTTGTCGGAATTATGAAAAATGGATCAGAATGAGTTGGAGTAGGATATAGCGGATGTATCTTAGCCATCTCATTAGATAGGCTATCAATATATTCAAGAAAGCGTATATATTTATCCCGATATGGCAGCATCATTATATTTTGAGGATTATCCCAAAAATCCTTATCCGTAAAAAAAGAAAGTACACTCTGAAAAATGTTTTTTTGTCTACATTTCATCATATAATATAACAATTCTTTGTCTTGTTTATAATTATAAACTGTATGTCCAATGCGATAAATGGCATTCAGGAACAATGCCTTTGCACAATGCTCTTTAAACGCGTCTATATGACTATTAACATGGATCGTCAGAAACCGCATTATCATGTCGTTCAAATCAACAGTATCAAACTTATTCTCCCAGTTTTTGCTGCACCATTCTTTAAAATACTGCTCTTCAAACAAGAAACTTGCTGTTACATACGGAGGATAATTTAAAGAAAATAGTTTAACTTTTTCGCCATAATCATGGATAAATGTGATCTGTTTGCTAAATTCCTCTTGAAAGAACAAAACTACACGATCATGTCCAGATTCCTCATTGTAATCTTTTATTTTATATAATAGCTTTGATGTTGATAGATCATCATTGCCCCATGGTTGTCTATACTGAAATTGCTCAAAATGAGCGGAATAATATATGCATCGCATTCTTTCAGCAGCATGATATTCTTTGATGTTACTAATCTCGAGATTGTTATATGTTGAATCCAGTCTCAATTCTTCTTCGCTGAAGAGATAATCAGCATAATACTTGGTCCCATCGAAAGAGATAGCGATGCAGTTTTCCGGAAACCTTCCATATCTCCTAGTAAAAATGTCTTTGATTAACCTTAAAAGTGTTGTCTTTCCAGCTCCATTTCGCCCAACGACACATGTAAAATCTATTTGTTTACTATGGAAGCCCTCAATATAATTCGGATTTGTTTCCAAACATTCAATCTGATGTAGTTCTTCATTATAGTGAAATTTGACACGATTAGTGAAGTTCACTTCATAGTTCTTTAAGCACCTATAATTTTTTACCCAGATATATTGGATTACTAAGCCCATCGTCATCATGCCTCCTTATTCTGTGTACGCACGCTACTTTTCAGATAAGACAATAACATATTCATTGTATCATAATAAGAAACTATAGTCAAGGGTATGTACCTGCAATCACAGCAACACTGTTTTCAGAGAAAGAATATCATCCTAAACAATTAACATGAAAGGCGAAAGCAACGGACAAAAAACGATGCTTTCGCCTATTTTTCAAAGTTGACACTTGTGTCAACTCAATACCAATGGCTGTGAGTTTGCATTAACAGACTTATAACAAATTGTCTATCAGCAGTTTGATTAGGTGCTTGGCAGCCTCCTGATCCAGCTGCAGCGATTGACTTATTTTTCGGGCTGCTGTCTTGTTGCTTTCCCGTAGGGATCAAGCTGAAAGTACTTTTTTCCACCTTCCTCAAAGACCGTATATGCGGCACGGACTTCGGTATGTACGCTATTGCGCTCTTTATCTTCACGGGTAATATTCGCTTCATTAAGTAATGCCATTATCATCGCTCCTTATTGAATCCGCCAGCTTTTGAAGCTGCTCATCAGACACTTCGCATTCCCAGATAACGATCACACGCCATCCTATAGATTTCAGCTTTTGGTAATGCCCAGCATCTCGTTTCACATTACCGTCGATCTTCTTGATCCAGTAATCAGTGTTGCTTTTAGGCATAACAAACTTTGGGCAATTATGTTTATGCCAGAAACAGCCGTTTACAAATACTACGGTTTTATACTTCGGCAGTACAATATCCGGTTTGCCAGGGTATCGCTTGTCATTCTTGCGAAAGCGAAATCCGCACTTGTGCAAATACGACCGTACCAGCACTTCCGGCTTTGTATTATTCGATCTAATGCGAGACATATTGTAGCTGCGAACTTCTTTCGTATGATTATCTGCCATCGTTGTCCTTCTTTAGCAATTCTTTAACTTGCTTTGCGATTGCTTTCGCCATAATCGGCGGAACTGCATTTCCAACCTGCTGATACTGTTGATCCTTTGAGCCGTAGAATCTAAAGCTGTCCGGAAATGTTTGCAGCCGAGCTGCCTCTCGAATACTGATTGCACGGTCTAATCTGGGGTGTATCCACATGGATTTGCGGACATTAACCACTGTTCCGCACGGTTCCTGATAATTTAATCTAAGATAGATGGTGTTTTGTGTCCTCGCAGGATCTGTATAGGTATTAGACTTCATTTCCTCCGACAAAGCATGAAAGTTTTGCCCTTCTCTGATTGCTTTGAATCGAGATAATGCCGTTGGAGTAGTTTTTGTCACAATATGATTCCAAATAACGGCTGAATCTCTTAACTTATACAGCGGCCCGGTTCTGACCTTAACAGCAGGGACAGCACCATGATCCTCAGCAATATCATCAACTGTTGAGACCTTTTCGAGATCGGCGATCGCATCCTCCACTTTAGAATAATCCTCTGGCTTAACTTTAGGCGCAGGAAGATCAGACTCTTCGGAAATGCCTCTTTGAACACCAATAATAACAAACCTCATTCTTTTTTGCGGTGCTCCGTAATTAGCAGCGCAAAGTACATCGGATTTCAGCGCGTAATTATATGTATCAGACTGAAGTATCTTTGACAAATACTCAAATACTGCGAATGTACGCACAGAGACTTTCAATCCACACTCAGTATTCACTTCATCAATAACAATATGATTAGTGAGGATTTCCTTCATTCGGCTTAACATTCGCTGGATCATAAGAGCGGGTTCAATTGATTCACGGATCTTCGTAAGATCCATGGTCTGTTCATAATAATTCAAAATGCATTTGCATGCCCGAAGTGATTCACATACAATAGGATTATCGGAATTAGCCTCAGCCGAATTAGAATAAGACGTGATTGCTTTATAAATCCTGCTTTTATGCTTTTCTAACGTGGTTTGAAGCTTTGCCGAGTTTTTGGAGAACTTATAGATAACTCTTAATTCTGTTTGGAGAGCATCCGGCCATTCATACTGTTCGATTTTTTCAAGGCCGCCGATATACGCCTCAGCACCTTCAAAATAGAACTGTTCGTCCAGTAAAATCAGCGAGTCATCACGAGTTTCTATCCCATAGCGATCAACCGCCTCCACGTCGCCCTGTTCCAAATAGAATCGGTGGACATCCGATTTCAGCATACTGACGTTTTCCATGACAAACGCTTTAGGCCGCAGCTCAGTAATTGCCCGAACATATTGTTTAACCAATTTGTTATTCAGATTTATAGCAGCATACTTTTGTCTGTTAGCATTTGAAAAGCCTTGGCAGGGCGGACCGCCAATCACAACATCGATAGGACCGTATAGCCGTTGTATTTCTTGATAATCGGCAGTACAAACATCGCCGTATACGTCTGTCCCCGGATGGTTTTTTCTATATGTCTCCTGCATATATGGGTTGTTCTCAAATGCAGCCCGTATATTAAACCGTATATTTCCCTTTATTTGCTTAAAACCTAAACTCAAGCCTCCGGCTCCGGCAAACAGATCAACAGTGTTATATTCTTTTATTTTTTTCTTTTCAGACGCAGATTGATTTCTCTTTGACTTCTTACTCATCCTTAAATCCTTCGTTTCTTGCTTTTTCAAGAAGTGCAAGCAATCTCTTGCTTTCTACAGAATTTGGCAGTTTCAATGGTATTTGGCAGGCTTTTTTCAATGCTTGCTGATCTCTCATTTCAATCAGACGATGCATAACTGCAAATTCTGTGAGTTTTTTCCAGAACTCTGCCGGGTATTTTACTACTTCCGCTTCGGCATTGATATCGTTTGTCATGCGCTGGTCTTTTTTTGCCTGCTTTTCAGCAGCTTTCGCTAATCCGTTATCCGTAAGGCAAATTTCAAGTTCTTCCGGCAAGGAGATCGAGAGCTTCTTTACGCCATCCCAGCACTCTTGCTTTTTACACCACTGTGTAACGTTAATAATACGCCGCTCAGGATCAGTAATCTGGAAGAATACTTTTTCTGAGATTTCCAGAAGGCACTTTTGGACTATTTCCGGCAAATCTTGTTTATTCCAAATCAAAATTAAATCGAAATCATTTCCGGAGAACTGCTTAATAACAAGATGATGGAATAGTGCAATGGTATAGTAAATGATGTTTGCACGATAACCGCCTTCATACCACGGCTGCTTAGGAATTTGCTTCTCTAAGAATTGGAACATCAACAAAAGCGCAGCAGTTGACTCGAAGTATCGCTCATTAAACTTCGTGTCGTCTTTCTCCCACATATCGTCAATCCATTCGGCAAAAGCATTGAAATTGGTCTGCGCACCGCGGCTAACCGTATGGGGGTTCATAAGCCATGTATTCTGCACTTTCGCTAAGTCGGTCTTTTTAATGACCTTGTTTTTTGGGTGCTGAAGTGCAAACTGACGCTTTTTAGCAGGGGTTAAGTGCATTTGCTCCTGCAAATACTGACCTCTTGCTCGTTCATAGAACCATTTGGTTTCGTATTGAGCTCCATCTGTCGCGGGAGCGAACAACCTTCTGGATATAGTTTCCATTCGTCTGTGGAATGGGTGGCTGGCAAAGAAATCGGCATCGCTGACCTTATTCTGGCTGTTGGATGATTTGGAAATATTGCGAATTAGGGTATCTGTGTCATCCTGTGACGCAGTTGCAGCAATTTCAGTCAGCTTCATTTGCACGAATACTTCGTCGAGCTTCGCTTTATCTCTGAATCTGGCGTTTGAGATCGACGCTGTAGTCTGACCTCCGTTAATGATCTGAAAATCCCGCGCAAACGTTATAAATCTGCCATGATCGGTATCTTCGACCTTCACATCCAGTGCAGTCGCAGAAATACCATTATTGAAAGCAAAAAACATTTTCGGTTCTTTCAGCAGGGTAGTGCGGATCTGTTTGTTCACGGCGACTTTTGTCGAAAGAAAAGAACGAACATTTCCTTCGAGCAAGCGGCTGCCATATTTATCATAAATGTCAGCTAATACACATCCCGGAATAATGCCTAAATAGCTGGTATAGTTCTCAGAAGCCGCACTGCTGGCCTCAATACAGGGAATTCCTTCCTCGCAAAAATCCAGAAAGTTGAGTTCTACAACCTGTCGGCTCAGATCCGAGCAGCATACTCGGTATAGTCTCTCAATATCCCAGATTTGCCCTTCAACCGGCAGATCTTCATAGTTATCGAGTTCGATGCTCTTGATTAATGAGCTCATGTCTGCATCAGTAAAAATCAGCAGCTTAAATTTTCGTATCCGTGTACTGTTGTAGCGCATGAGGTCAATCAAATCCGCACAAGGGGTGCTCATCTCAATTTCTTCATGGAGTTTTGATTTGAGCGCCATGTCGATAAATAGTCTGAGCTGTCCAAACAGGCGGTTAGCGGCAGCATTCGTGATCGTGCTGTCTTCAAATGAACCGCTGTAATCAGCAATAATTAAGTAAAGCGTATTATCGAATTCGTCGAAATTATAGCCATCTACTCGATACTTACGATTGCTCTTAGTACCTGTATAAAATGATGGCTGAAAATCTGACAGCACTTCTGAATCGATTAAGTACTGTGCCATTTCATTAACGAATGCGGCACATGATCCCTCACCGGAAACAGCAGCAGCTGCTTTCACTCCCGTGAGAAAATCCTGCTTAAATTCCAGCGAATCCATTATAACGCCTCCTTACTTTTTCCATTGAGCCAGACTTGATAAACTGATAGAATAGCTGCATTGTGTAATCGGGGCAGGCAGTGATGACCGCTTTATACGAGGAAAACTGCTGGTCACACTATATGCCTCTGTGCCGGCGATGTAATAATATTGCTGATCATACTCTGGTAAATCCAGATATCCTGCACTGCTCAGCTTTGCATGGAAAGCATCCGCAGCAGCGTAATTGCTTTGCAGCAGCGATAATACCGATTCAACCATTTTCTTGAGCGTAACGCCGTTTGGCTTCGTATCAGCACACTTGTCGGCTCGAACCACAATCAGCTCTCCGGCTTCATCATTGTCCAGCTGTTCAATAGAGGAAATGTTGATTTCATCAGAAGACAAGCCTGTGGTCTTGATTTCGTGCCATCCATCTTGATACTGAAAATCCTGATCAGCGCCTTCTGGTCCAACCCAGCCAGCCACAGCATCTGTCGGATTCATACCGGATTGAAGTTTGCTTCGCAAATAATATAGTTCCCCGATCAGTCCTTTTTGTGCGGCGTTGCTCATCAATGCGCTGCGCTGATGCTCAAGCAGCTTAATCCATTGCCTATATCTTCCGATCACTCGAATAAGTGCGTTCGCTGGAGTTTGTTCCGCGCTGGAATAGCGAATAATATCGCCGCACATTGTTATATATACTTCCTCCATTTCTCTGGAGACAAGTATAAAGGCAATTGCATACTTTCCGTCTTGCCGCTGTGCGCAGTTAAACACAATACTTTTCAGCGATTCTACATTTTTGACAGGCGAATCACTGATAAGAATTACTGCTTTCTGTGTCGGCGCATAGTAACCTACATACCATTCCAACGGATGCTGGACAGACAGCTGCACAGTTGAGCCATTATACGGCTGAACGCGATTCCACGCCTCGTGAAGCTGTTTTTCATAATCATTCATCGTCGTAATCCTCATCAGGTGCGATCCAGTTTTCCAACTCGATCATATTTGCCATGTAAGTCACGGTACGATTGCCATGTTTGTTTTTCGGAATGCCAACACCGATTGCGTACAAATAATCCGGTATTTGATATGTCGGATCATCGGAATCAATCACATCACCGACCTCAATGATGTGCAGCATGAGAATAGGCGGCCGTTTTTCAATTAAATACGCGGAATCCGGAACATTCTTCTTTTTTGTCGTGCTCCTGAATTCATTGGCAGCTTCTTCAATATCCTCTTTTGTTAGACCGATTTTCGTGCAGCCGCCGGATCCGACTCTCACCTTTGTGCCGTTAATGTAAATGCTTCTGTTCTTGACAGACACCTTTCTCCTTGCTGTATGGGAAAGGACGATCTCTGAATCTCCGCATTGCAGGGGTTCGGAATATGCAGCGCCTTCACCGCTGGACATCAGAACTACATCCCATTCATCGCTGGAATGATAGGTTTCCGTATACTCTGCCAGTGCACGTCCATTAAAGCTGAGATGCCACGGATGTGTTTCAAAGTCTCGGAGAAATTGCGCGACAGCGGTGCCGGATACATGCTCCCAAAAGTAATGACCATGCGTCCGTTCAACATCGGAAGGCAGCCTTGTTCCCATATCATCCAGATTCGCAATAAATGCTTTGAAGACTTTTTTGTTTTCTTTAAGAATGACCGGTGCCGATTTTAAGCGCGGTGTTTCCAACAAATGGCCGGAAACAGATACAGGCTGATTCAGTTGAGTAGCAGTACGCATTTTGTTGCGGGCAGTAACGATCAGTGTGCCGGGATCCTGCCGCACTTTCAAGCCAAAATCACGCGGCGTCTGATGTGCATTGCGCATAGCAGCGATCTCGTCTTTCAGTTCCTCGGCAGCTCTTGTGATTTGCCCATACCAATCCATCGCATCCAGCGTCAGCCAGATTTTTACCAGGTCACCATAGTTGGGCCGATACCCAAACCAGCGCCCCATTTGCATGAGTGTATCATACATCTGCGTATTGCGGCAGAAATACGAAACACACAGTCCTTCCAAGGTCAATCCTCTGGACATACTATTTCCGCCAACGGCGATTACGCGCAGTCCATCCTCAATGTGAGCATAATAGTCCAAGCTGGCAGCACCTGTTTTGCTGTTTACAGCGCGAACACAAACGGGTTCCGCAGCTTCCCATAAATAATCATGCAGGATAGTCTGCCATGAAGCACCAGAAATCGAGGACAGTCCATATTTATCCCATATCTCATGAAGCATATGAATATGACGCAGCTGCTCTGCTTTGTCAAGCGGCAATTTTGAATAGTTTCGCAATTCAGATTGAACTCGGACCAGCCATTCATTATAGATCTCTGCGATTTGCCCCTGAACATCGGTATAATGGCTCACATGTACCATCATTGTGCGATGTGTGCCTCTGTCTTCACGATAATCACGAATAGCATTTACCAGCAGGAAGTAATATGCTGCTTCATACATATCTGCCGGCAGATCATCGACAATCAAGTCCTTTTTGTGCTTTGCTGGAATATATAACTCTTTGGCATCCTGATCGATTTCCTCAAGCATAAAGCCGGAATCACTGTTTTCACCAAAGATCCGCTCTGCGCCAATATAATTGGTCGGCGGCTTCAATGTATAGATAAAGTCAGCAGGGAATAGATCTTCGTCAATTGTTGGATCAATGAAAATATTCGCAAAAGGCGTCGCGGTAATACCGAGGTATGTTACGCGCTGGAACATACCTAACAGCGTTCGAATACTTGCGTTAATAGCTGTCGGATCGGAATCCGCATCTTTGGTGTTGACGGATGCGTTATCTGCTTCGTCATCAATCAGCAGCAGCGGAAGATCAGCTATCTTGCCGTTCGCATTCAAAGTATTATTCTTTTTCAGCCAAGTAATCAAGTTGTTCAGAATACGCTTGTTTTTCTTTATTACAAGCAAAACCGGACAATTGACACTATCGAGACTGAGGTTATTGCTGCGCAGAATGCCGCTGTCAAAATCTTTGCGCACAGAAGTAAATGAAGCGATCTTTTTGGAGGCATCCGCAGGCCCGCTGTACTTTCCAACGCCGACAGGGAAGTTTTTAGCTTCTTCTGCGGCTTTGGGATCCAGAAAGTACTCACTCTTTCTTCCTGCAAATTCTGCATCCAATCGTTCCTGCGTCTGCTGACGCAGGTTTTCCATCATACCGGCAAGCACAATAATCAAACGGTAGCCGGTATCAGCAGCCTTATTGCAGATGGCAGTGTAATTTGCGGTTTTTCCAGACTGCACATCACCTAGTACCAGTCCTCTAATTGAAAAAACCGCCTGCGAAGGATCACCGCAAAGATCAAGGATTTCCTCTGCTACTTGGCTTAATGAAGCAGTGACACGCGGATTCCAATGTTTCGCTTCTTCAAGATAGCGCTTATAGCGGTTCCAAAAGTAGAAATCGAACTGCGATTTTTTGGCCGGCAACCACGATTGATGACCGTTATTGCGGTCTTGAATAAAAACACCGATGTCCATCTGAACGGCTATACGTTCTCTTAAACGCCGTTTAATTCCTTCAAATTCTTCGTCGGAAACAGCATACATTGCAGAAAGCACGCTGCGAAGCTCTGCTGTCTTTTCATAAAACTCTGTTTCTGTAGGAGGAATGGTAGGATATGCCGAATTAACACCAGCAGAAATCATATTTTCAAGGATATCGCACTCGTTTGTACTCATATTCCCAGCTCCTTTTTTACTGCTTTAACTACACTCGGATAGTTGACATAGGGCTCTATTGTTTCAAGTGCTTCCAAGAAACGAATTTTTGCATCCTGAGAGCTCTGAACAGCCAGTACATCCCGCAGCATCTTTAAGATTTCTTTATCGGTAAATGCCTGATCATTCTTGATTTGCTCGTCATTATTCAAATCGATATACAATTGGTTTAATGGAAGTCCGGACTCAATCATACGAAGTATATTTTCGATCAAGTTGGAAGCTGACTCAGGGTGTTCCCGAACCTGCTCTAACAGCGGGTGGTCGCGGTTTATCTCGTAATAAAACCCGCCTTTTGCTGCTTTCATTCGATTCCAGATATGCATTTTGGAATCGTCAATTTCCTTTTTCCCGCGAAATTCCCACGTTCTTTTACTTTTATCTGCTATCTTTTCTATAATCAATTCAAGATTTTTCCTTACCTCAGCCGGAGGAAGTGCAGATGATTTTTTTATATCCAGTGTCCAGAGATCGTCCAGCGTATTGGGGATATCTACCTGAATACGCGCAAGCTTGGACAAATCTCCCTTTCTCATCATACGAAACCACGTTCCCCACACAAGCAGCCGCTTATTTCGATAGACATAGAATCCCTGCTGCTTGCGCAAACCGTCCTTTCCGCCAAGATGCTTTATTTCCTCAGCAGTCATTTTCGAGATATGAGGGAGGATATACGGACGGACTATAATTTTTTCACCTTGAATTCGGATAATTTCATCATCCATAGGCCGCTGGCTCTTACCGGGCAAAAACGGATCAAAAGGAGTGACCTTTTCATTGTTGATATTGATTTTTAGCCGTTTGATACCTGTTTCTCCAGATAAATAGCGGTGAAACACCAACGAAATATGTTCTCGGACACCATCAATCTTTCGTCCAAGTGTTTCTTCAAAATTGATTTCCCCTGCTTTGAGTCTATCCAGATTTTGCCATACAATGAGAGTTCCGGATTCATAAGCACATAACTCATTGAAATGCGGGATATCCTTTGCTTCGTCTGCATCAAGTACTATTAAGGACCATTGTCCCGTCTTTGCCACATGATCAATGTCCCACCTTCTGGCCTCAACAGTTTCTCCCTGTTTGGATATGACTGTAAGGGTTCGGCATTGTGACAGCGATGCCGTTTTCAAACCCAGCCCGAACCGTCCTAAATCGGTCTTATCTCGAAGCTCCAGTGGATTCCTGCTTCCATATTGCATAGCTAGATCGATTTGCTCTGTATTCATGCCGGAACCATTATCCAAAATGGCAATATATGCTTCGCCAATCGGATAAAAGAATATGTCAACATTTTGGGCAGATGCAGCGATACTATTATCTATGATATCCGATATAGCCGATTCAAACGAATAGCCGATGGCACGTGTGGATTCAATTAGAGTAGGTGCATACGGCGGCAGATCTATTGTTCTCATTCCGCCCCTCCTTTCCGTTGTTTTGACTATAATTATTCTATTATATTATACCATATTTAGCACTACGTGTCAACGGTTTGCAATAAAACTTACTATGGACGATATAGTATGGATACTATATAAGTGGAACGTTTCTGCCTGCAGCCGCAGAAACCAGTTGGAGCAGTCCGCTGGCATTCATGAAAAGCCTTATATAAATGAAAACAACGGCTCTCTAAATGATTTCAGAGAGTCGCTGTTATTAGGCGTAAAAAGGTGATATAACGCACGTTATGTATTATTGCGCGGTGTATTAGCAAGACTTATACGGATTTACTCAATATTCTCTCCGTAGAGTTCTATATTGTCTCGATACTGAGCTTCTGCCTCTGCTTTAATCTCAGGAGCTCTCTCCAATATGTCAGCTTCACTGACAAGGCGCATAATCTCCTGATCGAATGATACGACCATGTCTGAATACAATAAGCTAAATTTGATTTCAACATTCTCCGCTTTACCTGAAGCGAGTTGCTCTTTAATTTTAGTACAGTGTTCGATGAATTGTTGCTTTAATTTCAGTAAGGTCACAAGAATGTAGTAAGGATAGTTTTTTATGCGTTCAGTGCCGTTGAACAGGGTTTCTCCGAAGTTGAATATATCATCATCGGTGATCTCGATTGCAGCGGCTTGATTCGGAAAAGCATCTTTCCATTCTGCATAATCCGTTTCGGATATTTCTTCATTCTGCCGTTTGGTATGCTGCACAAGCCAAGCTTCAATTGCTTTGCTCAGCAGAGGATGTGTTGAATGGACACCACAAGTTCCTTTTCCATCTTCTGCAAACGGAGATACAATACCAGCACTCTCCAGTTCAAATAGCGTGTGGATAATATCTGAAATGCTTTCTATATTATGATCCTTGAGTGCAGATGGATTCACATCCAGCGCATTTGCCATATCATTGATGCGTTCATCACTAAGCTGGCGAATACCTTGCTCATAATTTCTGACAGCAGGCTCAGTAATCTGACATGCCGCTGCAATATCCTTCGCAGACTTGCCCTTTCTTTTCCGAATTATTCGGATTTTTTGGCCTGTTTGAAACGGGAAATCAATTTTATCAGAAAAATATTCATTCATCATAAGAAAAATCCTCCAAAACACTTGACAAACTAAAAAATCTGTGATATACTAAACGCAACACAAAGCTGTGTAGCGACACGAAAGTGTGTTTCAAAAGCTAAAAAGGAGGAATCACTATGCAGAAAACAACCAGCGCTCCGGAGTGCCTTACCATTACAATTGATGAGGCAGCCGCAATTCTCGGCGTAAGCCGCTCACTGGCCTATTCTTTCATTGAGCAGTCTTACCGCAACAATGGCCCCATAAAGGTCCTGAAAATCGGTAAGTGCTTTCGCGTGCTCCGCAAAAGTTTTTACTCGTATATTCTCGGCGAAACGGAGGTGTCTGCGTAATGGCTATGATTGTTCCGAAAGAGCGAAAGCGCGGAACGGTATACTATTTAGTGCAGAACCTTCGGCGCGAGGACGGTACACGGTATCAGCACTGGATTCCATGCGAATCATTTGCAGACGCAAAGCTCTTGAAAAAAGAGGTGAGTGCCGCAGAAGCCCGTAACGAAAAATACGAGATTCCGCTGGAGTTTCAGATTCTCGGAACCGGCGTCAAAGCGCAGATTCCCGCATTGGAAGCGGACACGAAAATCACAGTTCAGCAGCTTGTTCTGATGTATATTGAGCATCACTCAGCGCTTGGCCTTTGGGAAGCAGCTACGAGGGGAATTGCAGAATCCATCAGCAAAAACTACATCTTTCCGTATATCGGTTCCAATCTGATTCATACGATTCGTACCCGTGATCTGCAAGCTTATTATGACGATCTGCCGAATCATCCGGCGGTTCAGATGCGGAAAAGTGCCAAGCCGAAACCGATCAGCAACCGTACTGTGCGCGAGATTCACAAGCTCCTGCGTCCTGCTTTTGCTTACGCAGTGACAATGGGTTACATTGACAGCAATCCGGTATTGAATGTGCAGCTGCCGCGGCTTAACAAGAAAAAGCGCAAACAGTGGACTTTTGCAGAAGTGAAGAAGGCGTTTCAATGCTGCGACGATCCGACGCTCCTGCTTATGTTGAAGCTGATGTTCGCAGCGACGCTCCGAACCGGCGAGCTGACTGGTTTATCTTACGAAGACGTCCATTACAGGACGAAGGACGGCAAACGCCCGTATATCTCGGTCAAGAAAGAGCTCGCCCGCCTGAGTCAGAAGAACATCGAAAAGACGAAAACCGAAGTATATTTCACGTTTCCGCAGCTTGCACCGAATCAAAAAACCGCTATGGTCTTGAAAAAGCCCAAGACGGCATCCAGTGTGCGCAACATCTATATTCCGGATGATCTCTCGGAAGAACTGAGACAGCACATCGCAAAACAGAAAAAAGAAATGGAAAACAATGGTTTTCCGTCCTACGATCTGCTGTTCTGTCATCCGAACGGCAATCCGATCTCGGATTCAACACTCGTCAAGCGCTTCAAACACCTGATCCGCGATCATGGTCTGCGTGAGGTTGACCTTTATTCGCTCCGCCATTCCGGTGCGACCTTCAAACTCACAATGTCACATGACATCAAGGCGGTTCAGGGCGATATGGGTCATACGTCAAGCGAGATGCTGCTTGAGATCTACAGTACGATCACGGATGAGTCCCGTCAGGAACTCGCTGACCATACCGATCAGTTCTTCAAAGCTCTGGACGAAACGGAACAAGACGGACAACAGACAACGAAAAAAACCAATGAAGATGACACAAACACTGCGGACTGATGGCGGATCTGCTGGCGCATTTCGCTTTTCCGACCCGGCAAACTGCAATTTGCTGGCGGATTTTCAGTCCGGGAATACTGACTGCAATCAGTATTTTGACGGTGCTGCCGATGGAAATCATCGTCATCTGTTCCCCATCCACCATTTTACAGCAACAGCGAAAACGCACGTGTTTTCGAACGTTTTCGCTGTGCTAAAGCGTCCCAGACAGGGTTCGAACCTGCGGCAGCCCGCTTAGGAGGCGGATCCTCTATCCAGCTGAGGTACTGGGACATATCATGTAAAACAACAGAAAAGGCAATCGCCCGGTAGAAAGTTTAGGAGGCAGCCGCTCTATCCTACTGAGCTATCGAGGCATACTATACCATCCATATTATATCACAAAAAAGCAGTATCGTCAAGTGATTATGCATTTTACCAACTATATGAAACCGAAAGGCAGCACCCCAAAGGAACACGGTGCCGCCTTTGCTTTTTCGCTGGTTTTCTGCCAGTGGAAAAAATTATTTCCAATACTGTTCTTTGGCAGGGATTATCTCAGTACAGGATGCCGAAGCCCAGCCATGAGGCACATATGCCCCAAACCGATCCTCTGAAGGCAAACCTGACCAATACTTTCTATGATCAAAATCCAATGCAAGAGACGGCTTCTGCAATTCCTGTTCCGCCTGATTTCCACGAGCATACGCATACGCCAGCTCTCCGCCGGAAATCTCCTGCTCCGGTATTTTTTTCATAAAGTCTTTTATAGTATCCTTATCCAGCACTGTAATACGGAACCGATTGCTGCTGAACTCTCCGAAGGAACCAATCTCCTTTACGAACACAGCATCATTTTTTCCGGTTCTGCGATAGGCATCATGATATTCATCGTACCAGCGGAGATAATCCATTCTCCACAATATTTTGTCTGAAATAAACCAATGCACCTTGCGTTTGAACACCACGCAAACGACGATTTTTTCCCCATCCATCAGTCCCATACGCCTCACCTCATCCAAATAATGTTCTCAAATACTCCGCCGGAAGCTGCTGCGACGGTGCAAATGCACTGCTGTTCATATAGTCATACACAGCATGCTTCAAGCGATTCTGACTGATATCAAATGGATTTCTGTCAAATCGCATGGCACATACCAGCAGTTTTCCTCCCAGAACATCTGCTTCAAATAATAACCCCAGCTTATGATTTCTCGTGACATTATCAATGACCTGCACAATGGGCTGGTAATCACCTGGCGTATGATCCAGAACCACACAGGTGCCATTAGAAACCGGCTCAAACCATTGAGGTGTACTGTAGCATTCACTGAACATGGCTTTTGCTATGGGATGCGATTTTTGAATACACAAGCCCATTGTTCCCACCGGCACTTTTTTTCCAAGGGATTCCGAAATAGACTTGAACATGGAATAATTCCAGAAATCCGTGCAATAACAGCTTTCCACTGCATCTGTGACTCTATCCGGCAGCAGCAAAACTGCTTGTCCTGCACGCAGATACGGTTCCGCCTCTGAAAAACAATGCACCACACACACTTCATTTTCACAGGATGAAACCGGTGGCATAAATGTCAGTTTCCATGTGTTTTTGATATTCTCCATCGGCAGGGAAAGTGTCAGCACACCATTTCCGATGGCAGACTCCGGAATGGCATAGCCCACAGTACAGATGCGATGATATCCTCCGCTGCATTCCGGAATTTCCACTTCTCCGTTAAAGGATGTAGCACCAATTTGCAGAGATACCAGCATCTTTTGTTTTTCGATATGCGGACGGCTGACACGGATTCCCAGTGTGGTCAGAAAAGTTTTTCCTGCCTCCACCACAAAAGAATCAAACTGCGCAAGGGGTACCAGGTCACCGCAGAATCCTCGCCACGCCTCCGGGGTAATAAAGCCTTTGTTTTCCATAAAGGCATTCAGCATACCCACCAGCGCAGTTCCCTGTCCCGTATAATCCTGCAAATCCAGCAATTGAAAGCCCGCAATTCCCGGTGAACGCATCACCGCTTCCAATTCCATTTTATAACAGTCTCTCGCCAATGCACCTGAGCATTCAAAAAATGCCCTTGCCTGATGCGCCATGCCGGCCTGCTCCAGACGTTCATAAAACACTTCAAAGTTTCTTGCTTCCAGTACGCCGGTATATTTTTCAATTTCCGAATAATCCGGGCACATATTATACTGTCCGATTTCATGTGTAATCACAGGTACAGAGGGAACAAATCCCTTCTGTGTCGTCTGCTGCTCCACATGCATCGTATTCTGTCCCACCTGCACATCATGTGAAAAAGATGCCATACCGTCAGAAACGGCTTTCCCATTCAGTTCCGCTTCGTAATTCCAGGAGGCAGAAGGCGCAGAAACCTGAATCTTCCCCAAAGGAGCATCGCATTCTGCATAGGAACCACGCAGCCGTTTGCCAATGCCTGTACGAACGCCTACCCAGAAATCATCCTGGGGCAGCTGCAGCGGCATATGCTGATAATTATTGCTGCCCTGTGTATACAGCATACGGGAATCCGCATTGCGGAGGGTATCTATCATAGCACCAATTGTATTGGTATCGCCCCATAATTCATTTCCCAGGGAGAACATGCAGAATGAGGGATGATTGCCGAATGCACGGCAAATCCGCAGGCCCTCCCGCAAAAGATACGCCTGCTCCTCCGCATGATACTGCGGATCATCCGCCCCATGGATTGTTCCCCAGAAGGGAAGTTCCGGCTCAAGATAAATCCCTGCTTCATCGGCTGCTATAAAGGCAGCCTCCGGGGGACAACAGGTATGAAAACGATAGTGATTGATGCCCCATTTTTTTGCTGTCAGAAAGATATCCGTCCAGTCTTCTTCATCTGCCGGGGCAGCTCCTGTCAGCGGGAACAGCATGGCATCATGTTTTCCACGAAGCAGCACTGTATTTCCATTTACCTCAAAATGATTGCCGCAGGCACAGAAATTCCGCAGACCGAATGTGACTGCCGCATGGTCGCCATCCTGAAGGGAAATTACCAGATCATACAGATTCTGATGGTACTCATCCCACAAGGGCAGTGGTTCCAGAAAAGGAATCGTCACTGAAAATGCGCCCTCCGCATTGGCATGCAGTGTCAGCCGCCATGACAGATTCAACGTGCTTCGTTCCTGATCTTTCAGCACAATATCTGCCACGATCTCCGCTGCGCCATGAAGAACACCTTCAATAACAGCCGTATTATATTCACAGTTCGGATAAATCTGCACATCAGACAGCCAGGTATCAGCGTGAAATTCCAGCTTCATTCTTCCAATAATGCCAATCCAGTTTGTCTGTGTATCCGGGGATGTCATATGTCCGCCCCGTGTCGGATAACCGATATTGGCAACGCACAGTACGATTTCCATCTGTTCCGCAGTATGCGCAGACAAATCATAGATATGGGGTGTACAAAGGCTGTTTTCTGTTCCGACAAACACGCCATTCACCCACAGTCTGGTAATGCGTGTCCGTTCCAGATGCAGAAAACAGGGTTTTCCAACCTGGTCAGCAGAAAGAGAAAATGTTTTTTTCAGCCAGATCTGGCCCTCGAAGGGATACTTTTCACTGAGTGTCCCCGTGGCACGATGAGAATTGTATTCGCCGATTTCCTGCTGTGCGGTGGTACCGGGCAGCAGCATCGTAAGCGGATATGCTGCCGGTGGACTTTGATATTGACAAGGGGCAGGGTCCAGGCATAGTGCCCAACTTCCCCCTGCAGAAATACCGGTACTCATGCGTTTTCTCTCCTTTATTCGTCATGCAGTATATTTTTATTGTATTATAACATATTTTCAGACAATATGCAATATACAGTTATACTAAAATACTGTCCATATACGCACACACACATGCACAAAAAGCTGACAGTTCCGCTATAGAACCGTCAGCTTTTCAACATCATGTTTCTTTATAAGAGGTAATAACCTTCAGAAATGTCTCTCCATATTTATCCAGCTTATATTTTCCGACGCCGGAAATGGAAAGCATTTCTTCCATTGTCTTTGGTTTTTTGCGGCACATATCCCGCAGTGTGGCATCTGTAAAAATAATATACGCAGGGACGTATTCCCTTTCCGCCAATTTTTCTCTTGTTCGGCGCAGTATCTGAAACAGGGATTCCTCCACCGGCCCTTCCGCTGTCAGCGTTCCGCCTGTCTGAGACTTGCTGCGTTCCGCCTGTAATTTCGGCAATGCCATCTGTATTCTTTTCTGATTCCGCAGAACCGCATTGGCTTTTATAGTCAGAGACAATGTGGGATACTGTCCCGTGTCCAATTCCAGATATCCTCTGGAAACCAGAATATGCACAATCTGTTCCAGTCTTGCACGGGGTGTATCCTCCATAATGCCAAAGGTCGTCAATTGTTCGTATCCTGCACTGAGAATTGCCTGTGTCTCCTTTTTTTGCAGGATATCACACAGTGTACGCACACCGCATTTTCTGCCCTTCTGTGCCACACGATATACACAGGATAGTATTTTCTGTGATTCCAATGTTGCATCTATTGTTTCGCTGTCTGTCAGACAATTGCTGCAATTGCCGCAATGCTTCGGCGGATTTTCACCAAAATACTTCAGAATACTGGCACGCAGGCAATCCGTCCGATTGCAATACCGCACCATTGCCTGAAGCCGTTCCTTGTCCTTGCTTTGCACATCCTTCTTCTGCTGTTCTGTCAGAAGCGGATTATTCTCATCTGAATTCTCAATCAGAAAATGATTCAGCCGCACATCCTGACCGCTGTAAAGCAGCGTACATTCGGCAGGGCCGCCGTCTCTGCCTGCACGGCCGGCTTCCTGATAGTACGCCTCCATGCTTTTGGGCATATTATAATGCACCACAAAGGCCACATTGGATTTGTCAATGCCCATGCCAAACGCATTTGTTGCAATGATGATGCGCTTTTCATCCCTGATAAAGGCCTCCTGATTGGCTGTGCGCTCCTCCGGGGAAAGTCCTGCATGGTAACGTGTAGCGGCAAAGCCATCTGCACAAAGCTTTTCGCAGACTTCCTCTGTATTCTTTCTTGTCAGACAATATACAATCCCGCTTTTCTCCTGATTCTTTTTCAGAATCCGAAGCAATGCCGCATATTTATCCCTGGGCTGTTCCACACGCCACTGCAAATTCGGGCGGTCAAAGCCTGTTACCAATTCCAGAGGGGATTGCAGCCCCAGCAGAAACGATATATCATCCCGCACAGATTGTGTGGCCGTTGCTGTAAATGCCGCCACCACAGGCCGTCTGGGAAGTGCCTTCAGAAAATCAATGATTTGCAAATAACTGGGGCGGAAATCCTGTCCCCACTGAGAAAGGCAGTGTGCTTCATCCACCGCCACCATTGCCACTGCAATGGTATCCATGATGCCCAGAAAGCCCTCTGTCAACAGCCGTTCCGGAGAGGCATACAACAATTTGATTCGGCCGCTTCGTATGGCATCCAGCGTCCGATAATACTCCGCTGCCGTCAGATTGCTGTGCAATGCAGCAGCAGGTACACCGGCTTCACGGAGTGCCGCCACCTGATCCTGCATCAGGGAAATCAGCGGAGAAACCACAACGGTCAGCCCGCAAAGCAGCATTGCCGGCACCTGATAGCAAATGGATTTGCCGGCACCTGTGGGCATAATGCCCAGCACATCACCGCCGCCCAGTATATGCTGAATCAGCTTTTCCTGTCCTTCACGAAACTGCTCATATCCAAAATATTCTTTTAATATCGACTGAGGTGTCATCATAATTTCCTTCTCTATAACACAATAAATCGCCTGTGGAAAATACAGGCGACTTATCGTTTATTCACGATTGTAATACTCTCATCCAAATGTCAAAATCACTGACATATGCAGACGCAACCATTTTCTCTGCATAGTAATGCACAATTCGCTGGGCATCATCCAGATTCAGAATACCATTGTCATCAACATCTGTGTACAGAATCTGCTCACTGGAAAAACAATCCAGCTGAGAATGCGTAATCATATCTGCCAGATAGCTCTGCATCAGTGCATTGGCATCATTGGCATCTGTTATACCGTTGCGGTCAAAATCACCAAGTTCCGACCAGGAAACTGCATTCACCAGAACCGGAATCTGATACACAATGGATTCCAGCCGTGCAAACAGAATTGTTGCGCCGTTGCGTCCGATGGTCAATATGCCATTCTCATCGACAGCCACAACATCCGGATCAGAGCTGGACCAGATATAATCCCCCTCCATCGGCATCTGCAAATAATAGCAGCAGTCAGTGCGATGGAATTCCAGCTGGGAAACGGTATATATTTCCGGCTCTGAATCCGCCTCCCGGTCAGACGGCAGCTGCGGTTCTGATGCAGTGGTCTCCGTCTCTGCAGAAGCTTCTGTTGCTGCGGCAGTAGTGGTTGTGGTTGTGGTCGTAGTTGTGGTCGTGGTCGTAGTTGTGGTCGTGGTCGTAGTTGTGGTCGTGGTCGTAGTTGTAGTCGTGGTAGCAGTTGTTGTCACAGCTGCTGCAGGCTGTGTCACTGTAATCATCTCGCCACACAAAGACATGCCATACTTTGAACGATAATAATCATCCGTCGGCTGCACAATGTGGCTGATGACACGGCCCTTGTTTTCCAGATAACTCTTATTGAATTTCTCATAGGTCATTGTTGACTTCTGAATTTTTCCATAACCGTCCGCATTGCCTTCCAGAATAGTAATGGCCGTATCCGTATAATCAACAATCAGCATAGAATGTCCGCTTGACGAATGATAGGAGCCATCGCTGTTTGCTGTGGTACGAAGATACGCACCCGGCATAACTCCGGCAGCCCGCAGAGATGCCCCGGAAACGCTGTATCTGCTGTGATTCACCACACGGGAATGATCATAGGCGGAAGTGCCGTGATAAGGCAGTTCGCCAAACAGCATGCTGTAGCAGCCCTGGGCATATATATAGCACTGACGGCCAGTCCAGCTCTTGCCGGAATCCGTCACTGCACAATAATCCTTTGTATTGATCAAAGAATGTCCCAGGGATAAGTCTTCATTAAGGGGTGTTCTTGCAGAATCCGCATACAAGCCGCACTGTCCATTATAAATGGAATTCAGTCTGGCAAGAAATGAATCCGAAACATTATAGTATGATGTTTCATATGCTGCTGTCTGCACAGCATATACTGTCGCCGCTGACGGCATTTTTGATTGTGATAATCCAATGCCTGCCAGCATAACAAGCCCTGCTGACAGCACTGCACCGATCCGTTTAATTGTATCTTTCATAGCTTGGGTGACCTTCTCTTTTCTTATTGTAGTTACAACTTTCTCTTTCGGCTTTCCCAATGTTCCTGATTTGTTTTGTTGAATTTTATCTGTTTTCTATTTCTATGAAATTCTGAATTCTTATTGTCTATATTATTCTGTTTCTTCAAAAGTAAAATATGGACGCCTATTTCTGAATGCATGGACATTATAGCACGTTGTAACAAATTTGTCAACTCTTCAGAAAACATATTTTTTTATTTATTAAACAGATGTAGAGTGCTGTTTTTCGGATATCACCACGGTTTTTTTATTCACTTTATATCATTTTTATTTCGTGTTTTGTATATCATGCCCTATTATTTAAACAATATTATGTAACCATATTGTAATAATTAAGAATATTTCCTGTAATATTTTGATATTTTAAGACATCAAAAGGAGACAATTCAACAGTTACTGTCACCTTTTTTATGTAAAAAGCCCGAAAAGGCCATTTTCTTTTCGGGCTTTATTATTTCAATCAGAAATTATGCCAGCAATGTCTTGCCGGTCATTTCCTTCGGCTGTTCCAGATTCATCAGCTGAAGCATGGTAGGTGCCAGATCAGCCAGCACACCGTCTTCACGCAGCTTTGTATCTGCAGGCAATGTATCATCACAGATAATTGCAGGTACAGGGAATGTGGTATGTGCTGTAAACGGAGAACCATCTGCTTCCATCATTTTGTCAGCATTACCGTGGTCAGCAGTGATAATCACCTTGCCGCCCTTTGCCAGAATTGCATTCGTCACCCGACCAACGCAATCATCTACAGCTTCCACAGCCTCCACAGCTGCATTGAAAATACCGGTATGGCCAACCATGTCGCAGTTTGCATAGTTCAGAATGATTGCATCAAACTTATCAGCAGCAATCTCTTTCAGAACTGCCTCAGTCACCTCGTATGCACTCATATCCGGCTTCATATCGAATGTTTCCACATCCGGAGACTTAATCAGAATACGCTCTTCGCCATCAAACTGTGTCTCTTCACCGCCGTTGAAGAAGAATGTAACGTGAGCATACTTCTGTGTTTCAGCGATACGAAGCTGTGTTTTGCCGCACTGTGCCAGGTATTCGCCCAGTGTCATAGTCAGCTCTTCCGGCGGGAATGCAACAGAGACATTCGGCATTGCTGCATCGTACTGTGCCATGCAGACAAAATGTACCGGGAAGAAACCATTTCTGCGCTCAAAGCCTGTGAACTCCGGATCCACAAACGCACGGGTAATCTGACGTGCACGGTCAGGGCGGAAATTGAAAAATATAACGCTGTCATTCTCTGCAATCTTTGCATCCTTTGCAACAACAGTCGGCAGCATAAATTCATCTGTCACACCGTTTGCGTAGGAATTCTTTACAGCCTGAACTGCATCTTCTTCCTGTACGCCCTCGCCGTAAACCAGTGCTGCATATGCCTTTTCCACACGATCCCACGCATTGTCACGATCCATTGCATAGAATCTGCCGGAAATCACGCCGACCTTGCCCACACCGATTTTATTCAGCTCAGCAGCTGCTTCTTCCATATACTCCGCAGCAGAGGAAGGCGGAACGTCACGTCCATCCAGGAATGCATGGACATAGACCTTCTCCAGGCCATAACGCTTTGCCATTTCTACAAGACCATACATGTGTGTCATGTGGCTGTGTACACCGCCCGGAGACAGCAGGCCCATCAGGTGCAGTGCTGTGCCCTTATCCTTTGCATTCTGCATAGCAGCCTTCAGCGCAGCGTTTTCAAAGAAATCGCCATCCTGAATGGATTTAGAAATCTTCACCAGCTGCTGGTAAACAATGCGGCCGGCACCGATATTTGTGTGTCCAACCTCAGAGTTGCCCATCTGGCCATCCGGCAGACCAACATCCAGACCGGAAGCTCCAATAATTGTATTCGGATATTTTGCAAAATAGCAATCCAGATTCGGTGTTTTTGCCGCTGCAATCGCATTGCCGTATTCACTGGGATTGATGCCGTAACCATCCATAATCAGCAGTGCAACAGGTGCTTTGCTCATATATGATATCTCCTTTTCAAAAATATAATTATTCCTTACTCATTGCATTTTCACTTTTGCAGCGCTGCAGATTCATACCTGCAGCAATAGCCAGCAGCGGAATCGCCGGGCCGCTTATGAGGGAAATCACGCCATCTATCGTTGACAGCGTTCTGGAAACAGCCAATTCTTCCAAGCCATAGAATCTTCCAAGCCAGACATTTCCCACCGTTGAAAGAACATACTGACAAACAGGCCAGATGAAGCAGGACACCGCAAGGCAGATGACTGTTATGAGACATGCCATCTCATTTTTGCTTTCCTGCTGTGAAATCAGCACAAGGTAGAATGTCAGGCAAATGGCAAAGCTGCCCAGCAAGCCGGCATAAACAAATGGATTGTGAATTGCCTGCATACTGTCGGAAAGGTCCGGGCTGACTCGCATAAATATGCTGAGAACGGGCTTCGGTATCAGCCGCACTACAATCTGTGCCGCCATAGATATAACTTTCAACACAAGCCCAACCGTTGCAAAAGTGCGAATGGTATGCCTGGTACTACTCATATTTTCCCCCTGGCAAAAATCTGTTCGCGCGTGAAATCAGAAACGATTCACGCACGAACATGGTTCATCTTAACCCTCAACAGCTGCCTGAACGATAACGTTGAAGTCTTCTGCCTTCAGAGAAGCACCGCCGATGAGACCACCGTCAATGTTCGGCTTAGCCAGCAGCTCTGCGCAGTTCTTTGCATTCATGGAACCACCGTACTGAATGGTGATAGCATCTGCTGTCTCCTGGTCAAACATCTTAGCCAGCTCGCCGCGGATGAATGCGCAAACTTCCTCAGCCTGCTCCGGTGTAGCGGTCTTGCCTGTGCCGATTGCCCATACCGGCTCATAAGCGATTACAACATTCTTGATGCACTTAGGGCAGGTATTCTTCAGATCAATCTTAATCTGGGTTGCAATCACTTCCTCAGTGATGTTCAGCTCTCTCTGCTCCAGAGTCTCGCCAACGCAAACGATAGGCTTCAGACCCGCTTCCAGTGCAGCCAAAGTTCTCTTGTTAACAGTCTCGTCTGTCTCACCGAAATACTGTCTTCTCTCGGAGTGACCGATTACAACGTACTCAACGCCAACCTCTGTCAGCATATCAGCAGAAATCTCGCCTGTGAAAGCACCGGACTTCTCAAAGTGAACATTCTCTGCGCCAACCTTGACATTGGAACCTGCGGTTGTGTTAACAGCAGTCTCCAGGTTGGTGAAAGGTACGCATGCGATGACCTCAACCTTGCCCTCTGCATTTGCAACCAGGGGCTTGATTTCTTCCAGAAGAGCCTTTGCTTCCGGACGTGTCTTGTTCATTTTCCAGTTACCGGCAATAATTGCCTTTCTCAGATTCTTGTTCATATTCATTCTCCTTTTGTATCATTTGCCATTACAATGGCAGTTCCCAGTTTTCAGACTGTTCAGGACGGCGATTCATCATTTTCTTCATGCCGAAAATTCTTGCCTGTTCAGTCAATCGGTTCAATTCCCTTTTTTTACCCTCAGCGCATCTGGCGGAATAGATTCTGCCGTTCAGATCCGCCTGCAGGTCATGGGCTTCCTGAAATGCTCCAGCCGCATTCAGACCAATCAGCCGCATGATATCCGGATACAGCTGAAAGTCCAAAGCATCCCGCTGATTCACACGAAAACTTGCTTCCTGCCGGCATAATTCTGCCGCATCATCACAAGCCTCCATCGCATGCATGCCAAAGCTCATCAGATAAAAATCCAAGGCATCATCTGCATAGGGCTTGTAAACCGGCATCAGATCCGGCTGTGCGCTGTATATCTCCATTTGACGGGCATACTGCTCATGGAACAGGATTTCTGCTTTTTCCAGACGTGCCGTCATCAGGTAAATGCGAAGCTGCGTGGTTACATACATGGCCATCTGACGAGATGTCAGGCTATGCTGGTTCAGCCGTTTCAAGGCCTGTTCCGCTTCGCTGTAGCTTTCGCACTGTGTCAGAACAAATGCACTCATCAGCCAGTCTTCCACGGTCTCATTCATATTGCCGGCCTTCAGGCATTCTGCAAGATGCAGACTGCATCCTTCTTCCTGGTAAACTCTGTCTGCTTTTGCATACAGACCCTTTTTCTGAATATTACAAAGCATCGCCCAGAAATTACCGATCAATGCGGCACATCCGATGCCGATCAGCACATAGAGCAGCACGCTTCCAAAGAATGAACCGTTTTCGTGTATCAAAGCACTCACACCAAAGCGGAAGCCTACGATAGTCATGAAGCCAATGGTGACATACTGTATAATCCGCATCAGTTTCGGCAGCTCTTCCGGAAAAATCAGTTTAGGAATTCGCCTCAGCATTTCAATGGGATCCATCTTTTTCTCCTCATCAGACGAAGAACAATAGTTATAATACAGTTCAGGCGGATTAGATAATCCGCCTCAAACCGTATGTGTCAAGTATCAGATATTACTTTTCAGCGATTGCAGCAACACCCGGCAGAACCTTGCCCTCCAGGTATTCCAAAGATGCGCCGCCGCCTGTGGAGATATGGCTCATCTTGTCTGCATAGCCCAGCTGAATTGCAGCTGTTGCAGAGTCGCCGCCGCCGATAATGGTTGTTGCATCTGCTGCTGCCAGAGCTTCGCAAACTGCAACAGTACCCTTCTTCAGAGTCGGGTTCTCGAATACGCCCATCGGACCATTCCAAACAACTGTCTTTGCAGCCTTTGCTTCTGCAGCAAACAGCTCAGCAGTCTTCGGACCGATATCCAGGCCCATCATATCATCCGGAATCTTGCATGTGTCAACAAAATCAACAGAGATTTCCGCATCAATCGGATCCGGGAACTCAGCTGCGATTGCAGTATCAACAGGGAGAAGAATCTTCTTGCCCAGCTTTTCTGCCTTTGCCAGCATTTCCTTGCAGTAATCCAGCTTCTCATCGTCAACCAGGGACTTGCCGATTGCGCCGCCCTGTGCCTTAACGAAGGTATAAGCCATACCGCCGCCGATGATCAGTGTATCACACTTCTCCAGCAGGTTGGAGATAACGTTCAGTTTATCAGCAACCTTTGCACCGCCCAGGATTGCAACAAACGGATGCTGCGGATCCTCAACAGCATTGCCCAGATACTGAATTTCCTTCTGCATCAGATAGCCGACTGCTGTTTCCTTTACGAAACGTGCTGCACCAACGGTGGAAGCATGTGCACGGTGAGAAGAACCAAATGCGTCCATTACGAATGCCTGACCGTCAACCAGGTCAGCCAGTTCCTTGGAGAAGCCGTCATACTGTGCTTCCTTGGTCTCTTCTGCGCCACGGAAACGAGTATTCTCCAGCAGCACGATCTCGCCATCGTTCATTGCAGCAACAGCAGCCTTTGCGTTTTCACCAACAACAGTATCATCAGCAGCAAAGACAACCTTTGTCTCCGGCAGGAGTTCCTGCAGACGCTTTGCAACCGGTGCAAGAGAGAACTTTGCCTCCGGGCCGTTCTTCGGCTTGCCCAGGTGAGAGCAAAGAACGAGCTTGCCGCCGTCTGCGAGCAGCTTCTTGATGGTAGGCAAAGCCGCTGTAATGCGGTTGTCATTTGTGATTTCGCCGTCCTTCAGCGGTACGTTGAAATCGCAGCGAACAAGAATCTTCTTGCCCTTTGCCTGAATGTCGTCTACTGTAACTTTGTTCAGTCCAGCCATGATAATAACTTCCTTTCAACAGAGAGTTTATTTTGTAATATGCGGGAATCTGTTTGCAGGTTTCCGCATCCTTCACTATTATACACTATTTTTTCATTTTTTGCAATAGATAAAAGAAAAATGAATGCAGAAATCCGATAATTTTTCTATTTTCCGCTTTCTGACAGCATAAGATGTATCTGGACTTGTTTCCGCACATTCCCTCATCCGGGAACGCTCAGCTTAATTGCTTAACGCTGATAACAGTTTTACCTGTTGAATGTGTCTTTTTTGGGGCATATTACATTTTACTGCAAATACTTCGCATTTTCTGATTTTTGCGAATAGTACAATATTTCATGTACAAAATGTCCACACTGCATATATCTATTTTATTGTAGTATTCTCGTTATGTTTAACTTTATTGTTTGCAGGTTCTTGCACACGTTATATTAATTCTTATACCAATATTTTCAAAAAAATTCAAGCCATCATGTCCATTTTTAAAAAAAATCCACATATTTGCGTTATAATATGTATATCACACATCCACAAGGAGGCGTTATAATGCTTTACTTCCCACGAATCAGAAGTTTACGAGAGAGTCATGACAAAACCCAGAAGGAAATCTGCGAATATCTATTCTGTGATCAGTCACTCTATTCAAAGTACGAGAGAGGCCTACGAATTGTTCCGGTGGAGATTATCATGAAACTGGCACAATACTACGAAACCACAACAGACTACATTCTCGGCCTTACAGAAGAGGATGTCCAGGAATAAGGAATTCTGCATGATTGCATTTCAATAATGCAGAATTTTCCATGCATCAATTCCATCAATGCCGTTCACAATAAAAAACAGAGCCGAATACTTCCGGCTCTGTTTTTTTATTCTCAGATTGCTTTTCCAAGGAATGCAGCACCGATGATACCTGCATCATTTCCGAGCTTTGCAATGACAATTTCCGTATTCTTGTCTGAATTCTTGGTGTAAACCTCTTTTGCAACATGTTCCTTTACAGGCAACAGCAATGCATCGCCCTCATTGCACACACCACCGCCGATGCACAATACATCCGGCTGGAAAATATTAATCATGTTGGTAATACCGGCTGCCAGTGCACGGATATAGAAATCCACGACTTCCTTTGCGGTCTGATCCCCCATACGCATGCAGTCAAATGCTGTGCGTGCAGAAACCTTTTCCTCTTCCTTCGCTCTTGCATGCATAATGCTCTCCGGATGTGCGGCCATTGCCTCATTGGTCATACGCACCAGACCGGTTGCAGAAGAATATACTTCAAAGCAGCCGCGTCTGCCGCAGGTACAAAGAGGACCGTCCATAGTCAGAGTTGTATGGCCGAGCTCAGCACCTGCAAAGTTGGAGCCTGCATAGATTTTGCCGTCGATAATCACACCGCCGCCAACGCCGGTACCCAGTGTAATGCAGATGGCATTGCGTGCGCCCTTTGCAGCACCTGCCACAAATTCGCCGTATGCTGCTGCATTTGCATCGTTCTCCACAAATGCCGGAAGACCGGTTGCCTCAGAAATCCACTTCACCATAGGCACATTGTGGAAATCAAGGTTATTGGAATACTCAATGATTCCGGTTTCAGAATTTGCGATACCCGGTGTACCGATGCCAATCCATTCCACCTGTTCCGTGGTCAATCCTGCTTCCTTGATGGCATCCAGTGCGCATGCCGCCATATCTGCTGCAATCTCCTCAGCAGGGCGGGGACGATTTGTCTTGCGGGATACCTTTTTCAAAATCTGATAATTCTCATCTACCAGGCCTGCCACAATGTTTGTGCCGCCCAGGTCAATTCCTACATAGTATTTCATAATTTCCTCCTCACTCTATTCCGCATGCCGCCATGAATGCAGCATCCAGCAATTCTTTCTGATTGATTTTTGATGCACGTACTGCGGTTTTCGGCCGATAGGTTCTGCCCTCGACCACTATGGGGATTTCTTTGCCGAACACGTTCTGCATGGCATTTTCATTTCGCAGTTCCATCAGTGCCACCACCGCCAGGTCATAGATGCGCTCCGTCAGTTCTTCTTCATCTTCCAGCAAATCATATCCCTGAGATTCCAGAAACGCCTGCAGCACATCATCATCCAGCTGCTGATAATCTGCCCAGCCGCTGACATTCCAGTCATCTGCTGCACCTGTGCGGCATGCCAGCCAGATGATGCCCTTCGGCTCCTCCGGGATACAGAAATATCCCAGTTGCAATGCTGTGGGCTGTTTTGCGGTCATTTCACCCATGCACCATTTCACCCAGGCACGCAGCTCTGTCACAAATGCACGCTCAGCGGAATCTTCTGCCTGGGGCTGATATTCCGCAGTCTCTTCTTCCAGATCAATGCTGTCGTCATCTCCAAACAGAGAGCCCAGCATCTCATTGATTTTCTGTCCCATATTTCCCGGAAGATTCATGGTCACCTCTGATAAAAAGTCCTGGGGGTTAAAATCCTTCGGGGGGAGGTTTTCAGCATTCTCTGCCGCATCCGGTGCCGTACCGAATACACTGTCCATCATGCTGCCCAATAAGCCATCCGGCATATTGCCGATAATACCGCCGGGCAAATCATCCGGCAGAAAATCCTTCAGACGGCTCGGATCTTCCTCAAGCTGTTCCCCGATTCGCCCTGCGGTTTGTGTCAGCTCATCTGCCTGTTCTGTGTCAAGTCCCAGATTTTGAAAACACTGCTTCAGTGCATCCAAATCAAAATCCATATGTTAAGCCTCCTGTTATTTTCTCGGCATTGTCCGTGTGCTGAGAATGGTGCAATTGCTGCTGCGCAGCTGATACCCGCCGAAATTTGCAGGCAGGAAAACAGATTCGCCCTTGTCAATCGGCATCACAACGCCGTCATCATAGACAAGTACCGCTTCGCCGTCCGTACACAGCAGATGTGTATAGGAAACACCCTCACTTGCCGGAAATACTGCCTCGTCTGTAATATGCAGTTCTGTGGTGGTAAAGTAATTGCAGTCCACAATCACAGCAGAGGAATAGCCTTCCTGCTGTACCAGGGGTTTCTTCATTCTCGGCGGCGCAACCCATGTTTTCATCACATCCAATGCTTTTTCCACATGCAGCTGTCGGGGCTGTCCGTCTGCATCCACACGTTCATAATCATATACACGATAGGTCAGATTTGAATTCTGCTGAATTTCTGCAATGACAATGCCTGCGCCAATGGCATGGAGCGTTCCCGGCTCGATAAAGAACACATCGCCCTTCTGCACCGGCACCAGCTGAACATAGTCCATCAAAGTACCATTCTCAATTGCAAGGCGGCATTCTTCCTTTGTCATTTCCCGATTCAGGCCGCAGGCAACCGCTGCACCCTGTTCACAGTCCATAACATACCAGCACTCTGTTTTACCGCCGTCAGAGTTTTCATTTTCCCGTGCATAGCGGTCATCCGGATGCACCTGTACACTCAGATCCTGGCATGCATCAATCAGTTTAATCAGCACCGGAAATTCAGAATAAGCTGCGGCACCTATGCCGGCTCTCTCCTCCCAATCCTCTTCCAGATATGCTTTCAGTGTAACGCCCTTTTTAATGCCGTTCATGATGACGGACTGACCAGCCGAATGGCAGGAAAGCTCCCAGCTTTCTGCAACCCGCTCCAGAGAAGTATGCTTACCGAATTCATCCCGAAGCCGTGTACCGCCCCAGATATAGTCCTGCATTGCAGGTTTCAGTTTCAACGGTTCCATTCCATTTCCCCCTCGCATCATTCGTTTCATTCCCATGATTCAGAGATACTCTGATTGTATTATGTCAAACAACGCCTTACCGGTTTCCAGATTCACACCGGCCACTCTTGCAAGCTGTTCCGGTTCTGCGCTGCGCAATTGCTCCTTTGTTTTAAATGCCAGAAGCAATTTCTTTGCTTTCTTGTCGCCGATGCCCGGTATTTTTGTCAATATCAGCTCATAGCTGGACTTCTTATGTTTTGTTTTCATATAAGTAATCGCATACCGATGCACTTCATCCTGTATGCGTGTCAGCAGGGCAAATGCTGCCTCTTTATCACGCACAGCGATTTCGCTGCCCCCTGCTGCAATGGCTCTGGTACGGTGT
Organism: Oscillospiraceae bacterium; assembly: GCA_024404915.1. Classification (GTDB taxonomy): domain Bacteria; phylum Bacillota; class Clostridia; order Oscillospirales; family Ruminococcaceae; genus Firm-04. The sequence continues at coordinate 87,357 of JAKSPJ010000003.1, read as the reverse complement.
TTCTGATCTTTTACCATGCCAAATAATGGAATATGCAGATGCATTTCCTCCAGTATCGGCGCAATGACTGCCACATGGGTATTGCCGCCGTCCAGCAGAATCAGATCCGGAAGAACTGCAAACGAATTCAACGCCTTTTTCTTTTCATCCGTTTCCTGCTGTGCCAAATGGTATTCATGGAAGCGGCGGCGGATGACCTCCTGCATAGCTGCATAGTCATTCTGCTGCTGCTCCTTAATGGAAAACCGGCGATATGCCGATTTCAGCGGTCTGCCGTTTTCAAATACCACCATACCGGCCACCATAGAAGAGGAAGCCAGATTGGAAATATCATAGGATTCGATTCGAAGGGGTGGTTTCTCAATCCCCAGAGCCCGTGCAAGCTCCTCCAGGGCAAGCAGTTCCCTGCTTGTCCGCCCCTGCTGCAAAGAGAGTTTTTCTCCTGCATTATGCTTCGCCATCATCAGCAGACGATGCCTTGCCCCACGCACCGGAACCTCCAGTGCAACTTTGCGTCCTGCATGCTCTGTCAGCATCTGCTCCAGCAATGCATGCTCTGTGGGCATATATTCTGTCAGAATGGTTTTCGGTAAATCCGAACCATTTTTTGTACTGTAATACTGCGGCAGAAATTCATCCAGAGGCTGCTCCGAAAATGCATCTGCCGGTATGGTAAACGAATTCTGGTCATACAGTCTCCCTCCCCGGTACATCAGCACGGCGACTGCAACAGTATCATTTGCGGATGCTGTTCCGACGACATCTGTATCCATCGTCACTGCGTCCATGATATCCTGCTTTTCCCCTGCCTTCTGAATAGCCGCAATGCGGTCACGGAGTCGGGCTGCTTCTTCAAAATCCAGCCGGTCTGCCGCTGCATACATCCGGCTTTCCAGAGCTGTAATGGTATGATCTCCGCCGCTGCGAATAAAATGCAGCGCATCATTGATCGCTTCCATATACATTTCTCTGGATATGTTCCCCTTGCACACACCCATGCACTGCCCGATATGGTAATTCAGGCAGGGACGCTGCCTGCCGAACTGTTCCGGGAAGCTGCGTGTGCAGGTGGGCAGCTGAAACATCTTGTTCACGGTATTGACAGTCTGCTTTGTGGTAAAGCCACTCATGTACGGTCCAAGATAAGTACCATCCTCATCCGCCCGTACCTCAGCAGTAATCCGTGGGTAAGGAGCCGAAGAAATCCGGATATAATGATACCCCTTATCATCCTTCAGCAAAATGTTATAGGGTGGCTTGTGCTGTTTGATCAAAGAACATTCCAGCACCAGTGCTTCATATTCCGAAGCAGTAACAATAAAATCATAGTCATAAACCTGCGAAACCATTTTTGCTGTTTTCGGCGTATGATCAGGGTGATCACGGAAATAGCTTGTCACACGATTTCGCAGGTTTTTTGCCTTCCCAATATATATGATTTTCTCCTGTGCGTTTTTCATAATGTACACACCGGGAGAAGTCGTCAGCACAGCTGTCTTGCGCTGGAGAAAAGGGAGTCTCGGATTCATTCTTCGTCTTCCTCTTCATCTTCTTCGTCGTCATCTACACCAAATTCGTATTCGAACTTTTCCTGCTTGTCCGTCAGAACCATATGCTCCTCATCCATAAAGGACTGTGCCAGGCGCTTCGCCTTGGTTTTCAGCTTTCGGCTTTCCGGTGTTTTCTCCACCATATCCGGCACATCAGAAAACATCGTGGAGGTAAAGGATTTCTCTTCTGCCTGATCACCATGGCAGTCAATCCGGACATCCTCTTTTTCCAGCTGGCGCAGCATCGCAGTAAAGAAAAATACATAGGCACCGGCATTCAGCAGGATACTGGAATAGACACGGCTCTTATTCAGAACGAAGAACATTCCAGCCAGAATAATGATGGATGTAACAGCCACGATCATCTGCACCTTCTTGTTGCCCGGTTCCAGCATCAACAGGGAGTAGGAAACCGCCGCCGAAAAAATCACATGTCCCACAATCAATATGGGCGACATGCCGTTGTAGAATGTCCATGGCAAAAACTGAAACTCAAACAGCATCAGCACCACTTCCACAACAATATAGGAAATCAGCAGCACCTTCATAACACCTCTGGCACGCACAAGGCGGTCCAGCCAGTATACGCCTAATGTGAACAGCACAAAAGCTGTTGTTTCGATGGTATATGCGACAATCTCATAGAGCACATACAATGCACCCAATTCAAATTTGGAAAACGAATAGTAGTATACCAGACAGACGATAATAAATGCAATGAACAGCAGATTGGCGATGATGCCAAGCTTCATGCAGTCCTTCAGGGTATACTGCTTCTTTGCGAATGCACCCTCAGCCTCGGTCTGCCGGGATACATTTTCTTTCGGTTCTTTGGAACGCTGTACGCGCAACTTTTGCTTGTTTGCCATAGGATACTCCTGCTTCCAGATGGGGCGGATTACTTCAAGGCAGCCAATGCCCGCTTTCCGATATCACGACGGCAATGCGCATTTTCAAACGAAATGGTATCCACAGCCTGATATGCAGCATCCAAGGCTCTCTGCAGTGTCTCGCCGGATGCTGTCACGCCCAGAACTCTGCCGCCGGCAGTCAGGAATGCACCGTCTTCCAGGCGGGTGCCCGCATGGTATACAGCAGCGCCCTGTGCCTGGCCTTTTTCATCCAGACCCTGAATGGTTTTTCCGGTTTCATATTTGCCGGGATAACCGCCGCTTGCCATAACAACACATGCACACGCACCGCTGCGCCATCCGATGGTCAGATCGCCCAGCTTTTCATTTTCCACTGCTTCCATAATTTCCAGCAGATCTGTTTTCAGCATTGGCAGAACAACCTGTGTTTCAGGATCACCGAAACGACAGTTGTATTCAATGACCTTCGGGCCCTCGGGTGTCAGCATCAGACCAAAATAGAGGCAGCCGCGGAATGTACGGTTTTCTGCACTCATGGCATGCATGGTGGGCAGGAAAATCTGCCGCATGCACTGCTCTGCAATATCCTTGGTGTAGTACGGATTCGGGGATACAGTACCCATACCGCCTGTGTTCTTGCCACGGTCTCCGTCCAATGCACGCTTATGGTCCATGGAGGAAATCATCGGTGCGACGCTCTCACCATCGGTAAATGCCAGAACGGAAACCTCCGGACCAGTGAGAAATTCTTCAATAACAACCTGGGAACCGCTCTCACCGAAAATCTTGTCATCCATAATAGAATGAATGGCATCCACAGCCTCACTTTCAGACTGTGCAATGATAACGCCCTTGCCCAGTGCAAGACCATCTGCCTTCACAACTGTAGGGTAGGTATTCTCTGCACATACATAATCAATCGCCGCCTGTGCATCCTGGAACACCTCATATTTTGCAGTGGGGATTCCATACTTCTTCATAAGGTTCTTGGAAAACACCTTACTGCCTTCAATGATTGCTGCTCTTTTGGAAGGTCCAAATACCTTGAATCCGTTTTCACGCATCAGGTCTGCCATTCCAAGAACCAGCGGATCATCCGGTGCAACGAATACCCAATCAACAGCCAGCTCTTTTGCCAGCTTCAGCATACCCTCAAGGTCTGTTGCTTTTACAGGGAAGCACTCCGCATACTTTGCGATACCGCCGTTTCCGGGTGCACAGTACAATGCTGTCACCTTCGGGCTTTCTGCCAATTTCATGACAATGGCGTGCTCTCTGCCGCCGCCGCCAACTACTAGTACTTTCATATTACTGGTTTCCTTTCAAGGATTCGCTTCACTTTACGATGAGGATACTGCACCGCAATGCAGTATCCCATCCTGAATTTCATTAGTGATGGAACAGTCGCAGGCCGCAGAATGCCATTGCAATGCCGTACTTGTTGCACTGCTCAATTACAATGTCATCACGGATGGAGCCGCCCGGTTCCACAATATATTTTACGCCGCTCTTGTAGGCACGGTCAATATTATCCGGGAAGGGGAAGAATGCATCAGAACCCAGACATACATCGGTATTCTGTGCAATCCATGCCTGACGCTCCTCCTTGGTAAATACCGGCGGCTTCTCTGTAAAGACTCTCTCCCACTCGCCGTCTGCAAGAATATCCATGTAATCCTCGCCGATATACAGGTCAATTGCATTGTCACGGTCCGGACGCTTGATATCATCTCTGAAAGGCAGATTCAGAACCTGAGGTGCCTGACGGAGCCACCAGTTATCAGCCTTGGTGCCTGCCAGTCTGGTGCAGTGAATTCTGGACTGCTGACCTGCGCCGATACCGATTGCCTGGCCGTCCTTCACATAGCATACGGAGTTGGACTGTGTATACTTCAGGGTAATCAGGGAGATAATCAAATCAAACTTCTTATCCTCCGGAATATCCTTGTTTTCTGTAATAATGTTGGAAAGCATGGTTTCCTCATTGATTGCCAGGTCATTTCTGCCCTGCTCAAATGTTACGCCAAATACTTCCTTATGCTCCACCTTCGGAGGCTCATAATTCGGATCAATCTGAACAATATTGTAATTGCCCTTGCGCTTGGTTTTCAGAATGGCAAGTGCCTCCTCAGAATAACCCGGGGCAATAATGCCGTCAGATACCTCACGTGCAATCAGTGTTGCTGTGATGGCATCACACTCATCAGACAGGGAAATCCAGTCGCCAAAGCTGGACATTCTGTCTGCGCCTCTGGCTCTTGCATATGCACATGCCAGAGGAGAAAGCTCACCAAGGTCATCCACAAAATAAATCTTCTTCAGTGTATCGGAAAGCGGTCTGCCAATTGCAGCACCTGCAGGAGATACATGCTTGAAGGAAGTTGCTGCCGGCATACCGGTAGCTGCCTTCAGCTCACGGACAAGCTGCCAGCCGTTGAAGGCATCCAGCAGATTGATATAGCCGGGATTGCCGGAAAGTACGGTAATCGGAAGAGCACTGCCGTCATTCATATATACACGGGCAGGCTTCTGATTCGGGTTGCATCCATATTTCAAAAGACGTTCTGATTCCATGATTTTTTCCTTTCTGACAGCTTTCTGCTGTCACAAAATAATGGGATATGAAAGCAGCGATGATTAGTCTACTGCCTGATATCTGTTAACCGTCTTGCTGACTGTGTCACCTGTAACCGGGTCAATATATCTGACGAACAGGGAAATCTTGTTGTCTGCATTGAGGTTGTTCCAGAGCAGATTCGTAAATTCCTCAATGTCGTTGGGAATTGCAACCAGCTTCGGCTCACCTGTAAAGGTCGGCAGCGGATTGCCGTCGCCCACATAGGTGTGAATGAAATGGCCCTGGCCTGCAATGGGGTTCTCATAGGTAAAGGTGAAACGCTGGCAGGATGCCGGGTTGCCCTCTGCACTCTTCAGAATGGAAAGTGCATAGTTAAAGCCGCCCTTTTCGCAGTGAATGATACCGGAAATACGAGGTGTGTAGTTCGGTGCATCCGGTTCAAACTCACGTGCACGGAGACCCTGCTCAAATGTGAACTGATGATCCAGTGCCTCGTAAATGGTATCGGTCTGGTCACCGTTGGTAACGATTGTCTTGTTGCCCAGCACACGAACCGGCCAGTAAATAATCAAGGACGGATCAGAACACTTGGACTCATCCGCAGCCTTGGTGCGAAGTCCCAGTCCATCCGGTACGAACACACGGTTGCGGGAGTTTTCGCTTCTGCCCATAATGAAATATGCAGCGACAGCCTTTGTGCCGTCTGCTGTTCTTCCGAGAATAATGCCTCTTCCCGGATAGCTGTTATTCTGCAATTCCTGATCAAGCTGAATCATTGCCATAATCAATTCTCCTATTCAATCTTATTCCTGAATGCTGACCACTTGGCCATTCACCTGTAATTTTCCGTCACAGAACAATCTGACAGCCTCAGGCAGGATATGCCATTCTGCCTGTTCCATAACTCTGCGCTGAAGTGTCTCCGGTGTATCTCCCTGCTGTATCTCCACAGCCTTCTGCAGGATAATCGGACCACCGTCACATACCTCTGTTACAAAGTGCACTGTAGCACCTGTTACCTTCACACCGGCTGCCAGTGCAGCTTCGTGAACATGAAGTCCATAGAAGCCCTTTCCGCAAAAGCTGGGAATCAGTGCCGGATGCACATTGATCATCTGGTTGGGGTATGCACGGCAGATGCTGGCATCCAGAATGGTCATAAAGCCTGCCTGTACAATCAGGTCAGCCTTTTCCTCCCGGAATGCTTCCAGCATTGCAGCGCTGTATGATGCAGCATCCGAAAATGCCTTGCGGGGGATTACTCTGGCAGGGATATTGTGCTTTGCTGCACGTTCCAGCGCATACACGTCCGGCTTGGAGCTGATGACACAGGTAATTCTGCCGCATCCCAGCTCACCACGCTCCTGCGAATCAATCAATGCCTGAAGATTCGTACCGCCGCCTGATACCAGGACAACGATATTTTTTTGCATGCAATTTTCCATTCCTAAGGCATCTCCCATCTTAACTCATTATTCAATGATAACGCCGGTATCGCTGTTCACCAGTTCTCCCAGAATATAAGCGTCCTGGCCGGATGCCTTCAGGGAAGCGACTGCCTTGTCAGCGTCCTCTGCTGCCACAGATACAATCATGCCGACACCCATATTGAATGTGTTGAACATATCACGCTCCGGAATATTGCCGGTTCTTGCGATCAGGTCGAAAATCGGCAGTACCTTCACATTGTTTCTCTGGATGCGTGCGGAAATGCCCTCCGGCAGACTGCGTGGAATATTCTCATAGAAGCCGCCGCCTGTAATATGAGAAATGGACTTGACATTCACGGTATCCAGCAGGGAGAGGATCGGCTTGACATAAATCTTTGTAGGTGTCAGCAGGCACTCGCCCAGTGTGGTTCCCAGGTCATCAAAATGGCGGGAAAGATTCTCCTCATTCACCTCGAAGACCTTTCGGACCAGGGAAAAGCCATTGGAGTGTACGCCGCTGGATGCCAAAGCAATCAGGACATCTCCTGCTTTCTGGGTATCGGGCTTCAGAATCTTCTTCTCATCCACAACGCCCACAGAAAAGCCTGCCAGGTCGTACTCATTTTCCGGATAGAAGCCCGGCATTTCAGCTGTTTCACCGCCAACCAATGCAGCACCTGCCTGTACACAGCCATCCGCTACACCGGAGACAATTTCTGCAATGCGCTCCGGCACATTCTTGCCGCAGGCAATATAATCCAGGAAACACTGTGGCTTTGCGCCGCAGCAGATAATATCATTTACGCACATAGCCACACAGTCAATGCCGACTGTATTGTGCTTATCCATCAGAAATGCAATTTTCAGCTTTGTGCCCACGCCATCAGTACCGGATACCAGTACAGGAGACTCCATTCCCTTGACATCCAGACGGAAGAGGCCGCCGAAACCGCCAATGCCTTCCATCACACCAGCTGTTGCTGTACGGGCAACATGCTGCTTCATCAGGTCTACTGCTCTGTAACCGGCAGTGACGTCCACGCCTGCCTTCTTATAGCTTTCTGAAAAACTGTTTTTTCCGTGTCCCATAATTACTCCTTCCGTCTTGACGGATATCCCATGAATTCCTACAATAATATAAGCTGCCCGGGGAAGAGGCCGCAATACTGCGGCTTTATCCCGCAAAGTCGTTTATTCTTCTCCGGTGAAACAATAGGTGCAGAGAGAATCGGGGTCAATGCCCACTGCACGCTTTACATCTGCCAGCAGATGATATTTCAGAGAAGTAAAGTTCAGACGGTTTGCAATTTCATTCACCATTGCATGATACCGCTCGGTTCCATCTGTACAGTAGTCCTTCAGGTAGCGGTCATCACCGTCAAAATCACGCACAACCTGTCTTGCAATCAGGTCGAGGTCAGATTTTCCGGGTGAGAAATTCAGATATTTACATCCAAACATGCTGGGTGGGCTTGCTGAACGGATATGTACTTCTGTTGCGCCGTTCTGATACAGGAACGCAACGGTATTACGCATCTGTGTGCCGCGTACAACCGAGTCATCCAGGAACAGCAGCTTTTTGCCGCGAATCAGCTGTTCAACCGGAATCAGCTTCATCTGTGCCGTCAGATCACGGACAGACTGCTTTGCCGGTGTAAAGCTTCGTACCCATGTCGGGGTATACTTGATAAAGGGACGTGCAAACTTGATGCCGCTCTCGTTGGCATAGCCGATGGCATGGCCGTTTCCGGATTCCGGAATACCTGCCACATAGTCCACATCAATTCCCTTGTCACGGCGAGCCAGCAGTGCACCGCAGTTATTACGCATTACTTCTACATTCACGCCCTCATAGCAGGAGGTGGTGTAGCCATAGTAAATCCACAGAAATGCGCAAATCTTCATATTCTTGTTCGGTGCCATCAACTGCTCACAGGAATCCGGTGTCATGAATACAATTTCACCGGGGCCGAGATCACGCAGATAACGATAGCCGAGATTCATATAAGAGAAGGACTCAAAGGCTGCACAATATGCGCCCTCCTTGTGTCCGAGAATCAGCGGAGTTCTGCCCACATAATCACGGGCAGCATAGAGACCATCCTTAGTCAGCAGCAGCAGACTCATGGAGCCCTGGATTACTTCCTGTGCATGACGAATGCCTTCCGGGATGGTGTCGCACTGATTAATCAATGCAGCCACCAGTTCTGTGGGGTTCAGCACGCCGCCGCTCTGCTCCTGAAAATGGCCGCCGTGAGAGATGATTTCGTTCATCAATGCTTCCGCATTGTTAATTTTTCCTACTGTGGTCAGCGCATAGCTGCCAAGATGAGAGCGTACAAGAACCGGCTGCGGATCTGTATCACTGATACAGCCGATACCCATGTTTCCATGCATAGAATCTAAATCGCTGCCGAATTTTGTACGGAATGGCGCATTTTCAATATTATGGATTGCGCGCTGAAAACCCGTTTCCTGGTCATATACAACCATACCGCCTCTGCGTGCACCAAGATGCGTGTGGTAATCAATACCGAAAAACAGTGCCGCTGTGACATCTTCCTTTGATACTGTGCCGAAGATACCGCCCATAAACTTCCTCCAGATTTTATTTGCGAATAGAAAACAGACGCTTCAGCCCGTTTTCTGCTTCACATGTTATTTTCAATTATGCGTTTTCTTTCAGACGTTTCATGATTTCCTGATATGCTTCCTCAACACCGCCCATATCTCTGCGGAAACGGTCCTTATCCAGCTTTTCGTGGGTAGTGGAATCCCAGAAACGGCATGTATCCGGGGAAATCTCATCTGCCAGAACAATCTGGCCATGGAATCTGCCGAACTCAATCTTAAAGTCAATCAGATCAATGTTGAGCTTCTTGAAGAAACCAACCATGAACTCGTTGACCTTGAATGCATACTTTGCGATGGTGTCGATTTCTTCCTTGGTTGCAAGGCCCAGTGCCAGTGCATAGTAATCATTGATGAACGGATCGTGGAGATCGTCATTCTTGTAGCTGAATTCCAGAATCGGAGTAAGCAGCTGTCTGCCTTCTTCAACACCCATTCTCTTAGAGAAGCTGCCGGCAGCAACGTTACGGACAATGACTTCCAGCGGAACAATTTCAACTCTCTTTACCAATGTTTCACGCTCGCTCAGCTCTTCCACAAGATGTGTCGGAACGCCCTCTTTTTCAAGCATGGAGAACATTACATTTGTCATCTGATTATTGATAACGCCCTTGCCCTTGATAGTGCCTTTCTTTGCACCGTCACCTGCGGTTGCATCGTCCTTATAATCAACGATGACCAGATCGGGATCACTGGTTGCGTAAACCTTTTTTGCCTTGCCCTCATAGAGCTGTTCGCCTTTTGTAACATTTGCCATTGTATATTCCTCCTAAATATAATTTGCTTTATTCATGTACGGATAAATCCGCATAATCAGTATATTTTTCAGGCAGCGGAACACTGTCACTGCAGCTCTGCAATCTTCTCCTGCAGTGCTGCATCCTTCTTTTCAACGCCTGCAATCATTTCTGCCTTGCGTGCATGCAGCTGAGCTGCAAGGCCCTCGTCTGAAAGTGCCAGCATCTGTACTGCAAGAATGGCTGCATTCTTTGCACCATCCACAGCAACAGTTGCCACCGGAATGCCGCTGGGCATCATCACGGTTGCCAGAAGTGCGTCCAGACCGTCCAGCTGTGCGCCCTTGCAGGGAATGCCGATGACGGGCAATACCGTATGGCCTGCAATCACGCCTGCCAGATGTGCTGCCATACCGGCTGCACAGATAATTACGCCAAAGCCGTTTTTCTCTGCATTTTCTGCAAATTCAGCAGCCAATGCAGGGGTGCGGTGTGCACTCATAACATGAGCTTCAAAGGGAACGCCAAAGCTTTTCAGCTCTGTGATTGCACCCTTCACAATCGGGAAATCGCTGTCGCTTCCCATAATTACTGCTACTTTTTTCATCTTTCCAAACTCTCCTTATCAAAGATTATCCGGCAGCCATCTGCTGCGAATCAGAAAAACCACTGTAAATGCATGAGCCCATGGTGTTTCTGTTCACACGCAGATACATGGATGTTTCAACTGTTTCAGTACCGTTTTCTGCATCCGTGCGGTCATAGGAAACGAATACCTGTACACAGTAGACCGGCAGGCCCTCCGATTTCATCTGACTGATGCGTAAAATTTTCGCCTTCCGCAGACGGCAGTTCCGATACTGATAGACGCTGTACAAATCCCTTCCGTCCTCCAGATTCAGCAGGGAGGGATCCGGGGGTTCGTTGGTAATAAACATGCAGCGCAGAAGGGCAGCTGCCGCCATGCCCAGATCATTCAGGGTATCAATCGGCGGCATATGGTTCAGATCATTCTCCTCAAAGGAAACCTCCAGCTGATGGAGACCCACAGGATAGGCCGTCTGCCAGTGCTGCCAGAGAAGCTGATTGTTCTCAACTACGCCCTCAAACTCCTCATTGCCGCAGACAGCATGCAGAACATGATTCTCTACGGAACAGCTGTCCCAGGTAATATCCGACCATCGGGTACCGTCTCCGTGATACAAATGACAATATTCCTTTCCATTCTCTGTAAAGCAGCCCAGCCACATATCCGGTATCTGATTACAGGAGGAAATGGAGGTATAGAGAAACGGTATCAGGATTTCGCCGTTTGTACGTATGAGGCCAAACCGATCCTCCTTGCCGTCATCACGGCGGGCAATCAACACAGAATCGCTCATATTGCGCAGGTAATACCACGCCGGCTGAATCAGGATTCTGCCCTTGTTGGTTCTTGCGCCCCAGAGGCCGTTCTGCCCCACATACAGCTCCACGGAAGAACCTTCTGCAGACTGCTGTATTTCTGTCTGATTCGTAACAGACTGACTTTCTGCCATCCAGATATCCGCAATAACAGTACTTGCCACAAGAATCACCGTCAGCAAGGACAGCATCAGCAGTCTCATGCGATTGTCCATAGGCAGAAATCCTTTCTTTTTATGCGCAGCATGAGACGCTCATCTCAGGAATGCGGTCTGCGATGCTTGTCATTTTTCGCAGGGGGAGCATCTTCGTAGTCATCTGCCTCATCATACAACTCGTCATATTCCGCATCGTATTCTTCGTCATATGCTTCGTCATATTCTTCATCATATGCCTCGTCATATTCTTCATCGTAGTCGTCATAAGCTTCATCATAGGATTCCGCATCGTATTCTTCTTCCAGTGCAGCTTCCATTGCCTCAGTTGTCTTATCCGTATTCAGTCTGTCAATCAGCGCAGCGAATTTCTCCTTCAGCAAAAGAAGGAATGCCTGGACACCGCCAACGGATTCATCTTTGATGATGATGCCGTTTCTCTGTGCCATCACTGCATCATCGTCATAGGCTTCCTCGTCGTAGTATTCGTCGTCATACTCGGCATCATCGTAGTATTCTTCATCGTCATAGTATTCGTCGCCATATTCATCGTCGTCGTAGTATTCTTCATCGTATTCTTCGTCATCGTCGTAGCTGACGCTGTCGTAGTCGATCTTTACTTCCAGCTTACCCTTTTTCTGAGAAGGTGCCGCAACATCTTCCGGTTCAGATGCCTCCGCATCATAGAATGTTTCTTCTGCAGCTTCTGCCGGTGCATCCGGCTCGCCGTCATCTGCTTCGTCATAATCCATGTCATCATAAGCAGATGTCTCTTCCTCCTCATCAGCATCCTGTTCCATTGCAGCATCCACGATTGCATCGAATTCCTCATCTGCTTCCGCTTTCAGGCGCTGTGCTCTCTCTAAAATTTCATTTCTTTCCTCAGTCAGGGAGTCATCCTCATCATAATACTCCTCATCTTCGAAAAGGCTCTCGTCCTCGTCATACGCATTCTCTTCGCATGCTTCCAGTTCCATCCGCATTCTCTGTTCATCAATGGGATCCAGGAACATATCTGTATTTTCCTCAGTTTCTCTTGCGATATAAATCGGGCGACTCTTAACCTCAAGATAAGTCTTGCCAAGATATATGCCTATAATACCTGTGCAAATCAGCTGCAGGCCGCCCACAAAGAGCACAATGGCATCTCCCACTGCACTGCCTCTGACCATTTCCACAATCAGCATAATCACAGCTGCCAGGCAGGTCAGTATTCCAAGAACCACAGCGGCTGCCAGAGGTGCTGTGGAAAATCCCAGCATACCTTCGATGGAGTAGCGGAACAGTCCCCAGAAGCTCCATGCGCTGGTACCTGCTGCACGCTCCACATTTTTATACTCCAGATATTTGACACGGAAGCCAACCCAGGAGAAAATGCCCTTGGAGAAGCGGTTATATTCGCTCATGGACAGAACAGCATCCACCATCTGTCTTGTCATGAAGCGGAAATCCTGAGCACCATCCACAATTTCTGTCTGAGAAATGCGGTTCATAATCTTATAGAACAGTCTTGCAAACCAGGAGCGCACCTTGGATTCGCCGTCTCTGCTGATCCGGCGTGTGGTTGCACAGTCATAAAAGCCGCTGGATACTGCTTCATACATCTGCGGCAGAAATGCCGGCGGATGCTGCAGATCTGCGTCCATTACCACACAATAATCGCCTTTGGCATTTTTCAGGCCTGCATAGATGCCTGCCTCTTTTCCAAAATTACGGGAAAAAGAAATATACCGCACACGGGAATCGCACTTTGACAGAGCACGCAGAATCTCCAATGTACGGTCCCTGGAACCGTCATCAATGAAGAGGTATTCAAAGCACACCTCCGGGAATTTCATTTTCATCTCGTCAGAGACCTTGATTATTTCCTTATAAAACATCGTCAGCACATCCTGCTCGTTATAGCAGGGGACGATGACTGATATCAGTTTTTTGCTTGTTTCTTCCATGATGTTTCCTCCCATACATACTTCGTCATCTGATTTGCATGTTCGCATAACAATACACTTTATATTATACCGCATACCAAAAAAAAAAGCAAGAGGAAATGAAAAGAAAAATCCCAATTCTGCAATCTTCTTTTCTTTCGTCACTTATTGCGATTCTTATCAAAAAATCGGGTGTTGTTCTGTGAATAGTTATCATCAAGGCACAAAAATACAATTTTGCTTTACAAAGGCATGAAAATATGATATACTATTAGGTTAGAAGCCTGAATAGAAACTGCACCGCATTTCCATACTGTTGCGCCGGTTCGTCATTTTAGCAAAATTTGCTTTCCGGCAGCGGTTCATTTTTCTATGCGGTCTGCTCCAATATCGGAAAAAGAAAGGATGACATCCTGTCATGGAAACGGAATACACAAAAAGAAGCACCTATTTCTATGATTTGCCGCAGGAACTGATTGCCCAGACACCGGTGGAACCCCGCACCTCCTCCAGACTGCTGACGCTTGACCGTCAGACCGGCGCATACGCCCACCACCATTTTTATGACCTGGGCCATTTTTTGCAGGAAGGCGACCTGCTGATTATGAACGACTCCAAGGTTCTGCCTGCAAGACTGTACGGCACCCGTGCAGATACCGGCTCTCCAATTGAATTTCTGCTGCTGAAGCCCGTTGGCGAAAAGGTCTGGGAAATCATCTGCAAGCCCGGCAAAAAAGCCAAACCCGGCACCCATTTTCAATTTGGTGAAAAGCTGGAAGCAGAGGTTCTGGATATTACCGAAGACGGCGGACGCATCGTCAGATTTTCCTGTGAAGGCAGCCTGTACGCTGTGCTGGATGAAATCGGCCAGATGCCGCTTCCGCCCTATATCACAGAAAAGCTGGAAAACAAGGACCGCTATCAGACAGTATACGCCCGTGAACTTGGCTCCTCTGCTGCGCCCACTGCCGGTCTGCACTTCACCCCGGAATTTATGCAGGAGCTGAAACAGAAGGGCATCGACCAGGCATTTGTGACACTCCATGTGGGTCTGGGCACTTTCCGCCCTGTCAAGGAAGATGATATCCGTCATCACCACATGCACATTGAGCACTATACCATACCGGAGGAAACAGCTGAAAAAATACGGCAGACCAAGGCAAACGGCGGCAGAGTCATCGCCGTAGGCACCACATCCTGCCGTACACTGGAGGGAGCTGCTGCACAGCACGGCAAGCTCTGCGCATGTGAAGGTGATACCGGTATTTTCATTTATCCCCCCTACGATTTCCGCTGTATTGACGGGCTGATTACCAATTTTCATCTGCCGGAATCCACATTGATTATGCTGGTATCCGCCTTTGCAGGATATGAAAACACCATGCAGGCATATCGTGCTGCTGTGGAGGAAAAATACCGGTTCTTCAGCTTCGGCGATGCAATGCTGATTCTGTAATCCATAGGGGAAAGGAAAACGCTATGGCACACAGAAAAAAACGCAACCGCGGCGGCATCACCGCCCTGCTGCTTTCACTCTTTTTTATTCTTGGCTGTATTCTCGTCTATCTGCTTACCGATGCATTCACCTTTCTGGCGGCTGCAGGTGTTGTTCTGTTCTGCGGCATTCCGCTTTGCTTCAGTTTATTCGGACGCCCCAGGCACCGCAAAAACCGGACAGGTCTTGCCTGCACTTTCATTGCCATGCTGGCAGTCATCAGCTATCTGCTGATTGTTCCGCCTCAGATTCATTCCGGAGCACCCTCCAGATATCCTTATCAAAGAAAGCTGATTTCCTTATACCATGATGTACCAAACTGGATTCTGGATTTTCGTGAGGATGTGACGGGGAACTATCACTTCACTTACAAGCCGAACGGAGTCCGGGGCAATGGTTATTACAGCGTATCCCTTCAGGTTCTCCCCCAACGTGCAGCCGCTTATGCTGCTGTATTTGAAGTGGAATCCTGTTATCAGCTGCCGCTTTCCGGCTATACGCCCGGCATGTATCTGAGCATTCCCGATGCACAGGGAACTGCCGGCACAAAGGACGGTCTGCTTCGTCTGCAGCTGGATGAAGGCATCTGGTCAGCCAGCCCGCAGATTCCGGATAACTCCGTAATTTATATAATGAACACCAATCTCAACTGGTCGGAACCGGTCACAGGTGCCGTCATCATTGACACCGCCACCGGCTATGTACAATTCCTCCAGATGGGCTGCGAAAACAATGAATAAACGCAAAACAAGCGCAGAACGGCTTCGGCTGTCCTGCGCTTGTCTGATTGATACCCGGTATTATTCGATTGTTTCAACCTTCAGCAGATTGGTTGTGCCGGATACGCCAAGAGGCACACCGGCTGTAATGACCACCAGGTCACCCGGCTCTGCATATCCTGCATGGCATGCCGCATTCACTGCATGCTTAAACAAGGCATCCGTACTGGATTCTTCATCAATGACCAGCGGATATACGCCCCAGGAAAGATTCATCTGCCGCTGCACCATCGGCTCAGTGGTACAGGACACAATCGGGAATTCCGGACGGTATTTGGAAATCAGACGTGCTGTTTCACCGCCCTTGGTCACTGTAATAATGGCACTGGCATCCAGGTCGTGGGCTGTGGTAACCGTTGCATGGGAAATCGCATCTGCAATGGTGGTGTTTCCGTTGGTACGGGCCAGGAATTCAGATTTGTAGTCAATATTGCTCTCCGTTGTGGTGGCAATGCGTGCCATGGTTTCCACTGCCTCCACGGGATGCTGACCTGCAGCAGTTTCACCTGACAGCATAATAGCACTGGTACCATCATAAATCGCATTTGCCACGTCGGTAATTTCCGCTCGTGTCGGACGTGCATTGGTAATCATGGATTCCAGCATCTGCGTGGCGGTAATCACCTGCTTGCCTGCCTCATATCCCTTGCGAATCAGCTTTTTCTGAATAGCCGGAATCTGCTCAAAGGGAATCTCAACACCCATATCACCTCGTGCAACCATAATGCCGTCTGCTGCTTCCAGAATCTCGTCAATATTGTTCACGCCTTCCCAGTTCTCGATTTTTGCGATGATACGCACGCCATACCAGCCAAGGCTCTGGGTAAACTTGCGCAGATAGCGGATGTCAGCACCGGTTCTGGCAAAGCTGGCTGCAATAAAATCAAATCCGATTTTTGCGCCGAATTCCAGATCCTCCATATCCGCATCACTGAGATAGGGCATGGACAAATGCACATCCGGGAAGTTGCAGGACTTATGATTGGTCAGAACACCGCCGTGAATCACACGACATTCAATATCTGTGGAAGATACATGTTCAATACGCAGTTCAATCAGACCATCATTGATCATAACCGTGTCGCCCGGCTTCACATCCTTGGTCAGACGGGAATAATTGACAGAACCGGTTTTATTGTCACAGGGAACATCTCTGGTGGTCAGTGTATACATATCTCCTTCAAAAATCTCTGCGCTGCCGCCTTCAAATTTACGCAGGCGAACCTCCGGGCCCTTGGTATCCAGCATCGTTGCGATCGGCAGTCCCAATTCCTCACGCAGTCTCACTACCTGCTCAAACCTAGCCTGATCCCTGGGATAATCCGCATGTGAAAAATTAAATCTTGCCACGTTCATACCTGCCTGCATCATCTGGCGCAGAACCTCATCACGGTCTGTGGCAGGGCCGACGGTACATACAATTTTGGTTTTTCTGATTGCTTGCTGCATATATACTTTCCTCCGTTAAAAACCAGAATTCAGGCAATGCCACAAGAGCAGGCGATGCAGGTACGAAGTCGTTTTTGTCAGCATGTTCTCGTGGAATAGTACCTTTTACACTCCTATTATAGCACACTGAAGGCATCATGTCAATAACAAAAAGCACCTGCCGTCCAAAGCCGGCGGCAGGTGTCTGAGATTCCATTACCAGTCAAAAAAGATGCCTTGTCCCCAGGGCTTTTTTGTGGTGGTCACTTCTGTAACAGTAGTTGTTGTGGTGGTGGTTGTAGTTGTTGTGGTGGTGGTTGTTGTAGTAGTGGTAGTCGTAGTTGTGGTTGTGGTGGTTGTGGTTGTGGTTGTCGTCTGCAATTCATACCATTCCATCATGCGCACCGCCAGCAGATTATCCTCTGCGGCTTCTCCTGCATAATAATACTGCTGTTCCTGACGATGGTCACACTGTGCCGGCTCACCCTCTTCAACCGGCCAGCCCTGCCGCACATTCTGATTGGCACAGCCCAGCATAGCCAGTGCCATTGTCCGCACATTGTAAATGGCAGACAGCTGGGACACATCCGGCGGTACTGTTAGCGGCAGAAATCTGCCTTCTTCCATCAAGGTAATCTCATACAAATCATAGAATACACTGTCCTCACCCACCGCAATAAGGCGATTGGATTCATCAAAACGGAAATACACTGCCAGCACACAAAGCTGAGAACGTGCATCAAACAGATACGCATAATACAGATTCTCACCTTCCGAGTATGTTATCTGATAATTCATATTATAGTAATACTTTTGCAGACATTCCTTAATGAACTGCTCCTCATTTGTAAAATCCGTTTCATGGGGTTCCGACAGGGGAATTACGGATGAGAAATACTCTGTTTCGGCTGCCTGCACAACCGCTTCCTGCATGCCTTCCAGTATTTTCCGCATGACGATTACGGGGTTCATATTGATGGAAGGATTCTCCTCATACAGCAGGGACACCAGAGGGGAAAACCGGCTGACCGGCAAAACAGGATCCAGGGGCACACGATTGAATTGTTCGGAGACATTCGGCTGCAATTCCGTTTCCAGCTGCTGTTTTCGCGCCTGTCGGATGGTATCATAATCCGTCTGCAGCTGTCCCAGCAAATACAAATCCGGTTCTGTCATTCCATATTGATCCGTAATCGGATAATAGCGGTACTCCATCTCCACAGCCTGCTGCTGCACCGTATTCGGCTTGGGTGCGCATGCAGTCAGCATAAGCATTACCAAGGCCATTGCAAATGCGACAGGTTTCATTCTCTTCATTGGCTGTTCCTCCCTTCCTGTTCAACTGATGTACTGCAAATACTCGTCCAATGTATATACTTTTCCTTCTTCCAGCGGCTGCAGTCCGTTTGCCCCTTCCGCATCAAAATGATACGGCAGAACATAGCTTTCATGTTCACCACTCGCAAAAACCAGCTTACGGTATGGTCCATTTTCAAGCAACAGCAGTTCCATATGCAGTATTTCCTGCGTCAGCGCACTGAAATCATTTTCAATCTGTGCCAGATCGAACCAGACAGAAGGTGCTGTCTCCGCATCGGGTCCCGGCACGGTCTCCAAAAGCTGCAGGGATGCGGTGGGCTGTTTTTCGAGACAGATGACACCGCAGCCATAGGCATTGATGTAGGGAATCATATATCTTTTCACCGGCAGTAAATTCATTGTGATATAGGTGTTCATATCCCCATTCACGCTGTAGTATACCACGCCCTGGGAAACATTCCATCCCTCGGGAATCCCATTCTGCGCCATCAGCATTGCTTCTGCCTCTGCCTGTTCCTCAGCATCCAATCTGCACAGCTGCGTGCGGTTCACATCCGTCTGCGCCGCCGTCGTCTCTGTGGTTTCAGCCGTTGATGCTGTAGTTTCTGTGGCAGTAGTCAAAGCAGTATCGGATGCTGCTGCCGTGGTTGTGGTGCTCTGAGAAGCATCCTGTGCAGGTTGGCTTTGGTGTTTCGACATAAAGAACCCGCACACACCGCCGACAAACAAAAGGCACACTGCCGTCAGCAAAGCGACCAGCAGAATCTGCGGCAGATTCCGCACATCTTTCAGTCTGGCATTTTTCGTTCTGGGGTCATAGAAATCATCACGATATTCCAGTTTCTGCATCCGTTTCGGCAGCATCATCTGCTTCACCTGATGCATCATCTTTCCTGCGAGCTGTGAAGAACCATACATTTTCGCACAGGTTTTCCGATTGATTTCATCATACCAGTACAGCACCGCCGGCAGAATACCGCTGACTTTTCCTGGTTTGTCGCCATTTTCTTTTTCCTGGACCGCCCGCACTGTTTCGCACATGGAACGGCTGTTCTCATCCTCTGCAAGAATACTCTGCAAAGCAGCATCCTTCATATCTCTGTCTCTGATATATCGATACAGTTCAAACAATTCTGAAGGACTTGCCTTAGCAAGGGAGAACCCACCGATATTCCTGTCAGCAGCATGGGCAAAGCTGGAGGTCAGCGTGCTGACTTTGGGAATCGGGCCTGTCTCACCCAGACGATGCAGTTTTTCTGCCGGAAGATATTCCCGCACATACTCCGCAAGCAGATGCTCCCCCTTGGTACCCGTCATTCCATAGAGAATCGGCAGAACGGCAACAGGGTCAATCTGGTCATCAGGCAAAGCGCAGAAATAGCGGAAAATCAAGTCATTTGTGGGCTGAAAGCTCTGCATATAGGCGGTATATTCCATTAGCTCGGATACATCCGCTTCTCCGCCGCATGCAAAAGCGATAAAAGACAGAATACGAATATTATGATTATGGCTGTTCATCTGCACCAGTACGTCATACACCATATCATATGTCAGCGGTACACCGCCCTCTGATTTGGCAATGGGTTCCGCAGAATCCGCAAATCTCGGCAGAAGCTGCATCCATTCCGGCACAGGCAGCAAAGAGGTTTCTCTGCCGTAAACCAACAGCATGGTGGTTCCGGATTCCGGCACATTTTCGCTGATAATCACATGAGTGGTACGGGAGCGGGGCAGATACTGTGCAGCATAGCAAAGTGCGCCCTCAAACTGTTTCACACTGCGGAACACGACAGTACCCTGTCCGTTGGCACCGCTGATGATTGCTGACAGCAATTGCAGCCCGTATTCCATCTCCGGTGCTGCCATCAGTTCCTCTGCGGTGTACAGGCGGTTTTCACGGGAATCCACCTTCTGTCCCTTGGAAATGGTAACACGAAGCGGCGTATGGCCGCATATGACATAATAGGGCTTATCAGATATGCTGCATCCCATCAGCGTATCTGAAGCACGCTGATATTCCTGGGGTGTGCCGTCATCCCAGCGGAAGCCCTCACTCCGGGAGGTTCTTGTGGCGCAATAAATCACCTTGCCTCACCTCCGTAAAGCTTAATCAGTTCTATCAGCTCCGTGATATAGCGAGGATTCAGCTTATTCTGTTCAACCCTGTCTGTACCATCGGCATCCTGTAAAGTGCCGGTGCCCAGCGGTGCCACGCACATGATATCCGTCTGATAGCTGGAAATATTATTACAGCTTGCAAGCAGCTCTGTCATGATTTTGCTGACAACCATCTGGGAATTCTCAGAAATCTGCTGGGACGCCTCACATTTCTGATTGATTTCTGCGCACACTTCGTTCATAAAGGACTGCATATCATTGGAAAACAAGTAATTCCGCAGATTACGCAGATTGGCATGCCGGTATTTATCGGATGCATTTATCAGATTGTTATGCAGCATATATTTTTTAGCAGTCTGTTCATAGAGATCACATTTTGAAAAGGCAACAATGATTCTCTTTTTGAAATCGGTATACTGCGAAAGCTTGTAAACATATGTGGCAAGCTTCTCAATATCCGTAATATAGTCCGCAGACTGTGTGCCGTCTCCTGACGCAGACTGTGTGCCGTCTCCTGACGCAGAGTCGTGCGCACGGATATCAATCAGCAGAATAATCAGGTCTGCACGAATACAAGGCTCCAAATCCACCACGCTGGTAATTTCGCCCTTGGTATCAACCACATCAATGGCCACCTGTCCGCCTCCCTGTTTTTCATATGTTACGGAAAGCGGCGGCGTAGAGTGCTGTGTACTGGGGGGCACAATGCCGTGATAGTTCAGGTTGTTTGCGGTATCACGATGATAGCCTGCAAAGAGGGGCTCCGAAATCTGAAGGCTTACCCCGGCAGAGCCATTCATAAATTGCTGATACATGGCAGCAGTCAGATTGGTTTTTCCTGCGGAGGTATTGGCCACCAGCACCACACGAAATACCTTCTTGGTAATTTCCGGTATTTCTGTATCATCATCGGAAAAGGTGCGGTAAGGCAGAATGGTATGGCATTCACTGCAGGCCAGCTGTGTAATCAGCAAGGGCTGGTGGGCATTGTCCACAGGACGAATCAGGGCAGTCTTTCCATTAATGGTTGCAGCATGATTCTGCAGGTCATTTTCCGTTGCAGACCGCAGCAAAATATAATCCTCAATGTTTCTTTCCGCTGTTTTGCCGTCCAGATAGCCCTGCTGCTCCCAAAGGGTTTCATCCTTCCAGCGAATGGCCTCCGGTGAAATAACAAGCCGCTTTGCACTGCAGGTGACATCGTAGTTTGTCAGCGTATTCCGCAATGTGGCATCTTCTTCCAGATAGGCATCATATCCGCAGTTTTCAGGCAAAACGAAACAGGGCCGTGCCAGCTTGCTAAAACAATATTTACAGATTCCCATAGACGGATTCCTCCTCACAACTTGATACGGACTTCAACTTCATATTCCAATCCGTCATCCAGACAATAGAATTTCTGCTGATAGGAACGGGTCCGGGAGTGGTTATTGTTCATGCCCTCCACTGCCCATACAGGAGCGGCACCCTGGGACTCATTCTGAATGGTACGGATATCATCCTGCCGTGTGATAAACAGCATTTTTTCCCGGTAAATCCGCAGACTGATTTTCTCCTCCACCAGACGGGCGGCATACTCCTCATCGCCGCACAATACCACAGGATTCTGTGCGCTTTCCCGAATCTGAAATACATAGAATACATCCTGCTCTTTTCGTTTTTTCTTGATGTACTGTCTGATGTCACGATTACCTACCGCAGAATTCGTCATCAGGTTTTTGGTGCTGTATCGCTCCAGTTTCAGCGTATCTCCGCAGAAGAAGGAAAGAATTTTATTCTGTTCTTCATCATACTGCGTAATTTTGACAATTACTCGTACATTGTCCGCTTCCTCTCCCAGATTGCTAAAGAAATCATTCTGCTGCCTCCTGGGTTCTTCCCTGACAGACTGCAGCTCTGAAGCGGATTCTTCAAAGGGATTAAAGACTGCCGTTTTTTCATTTTTCTCTGAAGAAACAGGTTTTCGGCTCTGAGGGGCTGTTTTTTCTCTGTCTCTGAAGAAATCGAAAGCAAAACCGGATTTCATATCATCATCCTCCTCTTCGTCCTCTTCATATTCCTCTTCCTCGTATTCCTCTTCCACAATCCTGCGCTGTACGGGAGCCGACTCTTTCTTTTCAGCAATCCGCTCCACAGCCACAGTCTGTATCACCCAGCCAAGCAGATAAATCACTGCCAGGATGAATACGCCCCGCATCAGGTTCAGCAGATACAGACTGTTCAGCTCAGGTTCATGCCGAAAGAAAATATATTCTGATAAGGAAAGCTGGCCGGAGGTCAGATCGCTCAGCAGTTCTGCCAATGTACCATACAGACTGACAACACCGATACGGACAGCTGTATACACGGCATAAACCGCCATTGCCGCCAGATAGAATAAAAATTTCATCTTTTCTGACCATTTCATCATGCTGTTTCCTCCTCATGCGCAATATAGTATGCAATACATTTCGGCAGCTGCAGAATGCAGCGGTTCCGTGTATTCTCACCCCGTGGATTACGGGCATAAAGTGTAAAACACTTGTCCCTGCTGCCGTCCTTGGTCTGAATTCTTCCCGTGACATATAGAAAATCACTTTGTTCATCCATGCGGTATTTCAGCACCGCATCCTCTGTGGTTTCTTCCTGTTCATATACGGCAAGGCAGCTGCTGAGAATCTCTGACGGTATTTTTCCGCCCGATTGCGGCTGCAGCAGTTTCGTTTTCTCATTTCCTGTAACAAAGCTGTCCATCAGCATCGGCGTGGTTTTCTTCCCTGAAAAAATCTGCTGTGTAACCGCATTCAGATGCAGCGGACTGATCCGGCCGTCTTCGCTTTCATCCAGCAGGTCAAAATCCGTCATAAAATGATACCGCAGAATCTCTTCTGCTCCGTTTTCGCCGTCTGATGCCGTGGAAACGGAAGAAAGCGCATGGTAATCAAAGACCTCTGCCAGAGTTCCCGCATCCAGTCCGAACACATGCAGTGCCTCAGGGGAAATGCAGGGCTCCAGCTGCGACAATCCGCTTTTTTCCTGCCGCAGTGCCTCAGAGACAGTACCGCTCTGATTTTCCGCAGAACGGCTTGTGGCAGTCATCACCTCAATGCGGCCTGTGGCGGTATCCTGCAAAATGCATCCGCCGGAAATACCGTTGTCCTGCAGCAGGTCGTAAATCGGCTGCTCCAATGCAGAATGCAGTGTCAGACAGACATCACTGCCCTGTATAAAATCCTCCGACTCCTCATTGGCAGTGCGCATCAGTGCTTCAATGCCCATAATCGGCTCTGCAGCGGAAATCGTATCGCCGTACAGATACATGCACAGCAGATTACGATGAAATTCATAGCTTTCTTCCGGGCAGCTTTTCGCAATCGTCTGCATATTGTAAATCACCTGCTGATTGCTGTCCAGAAGGCTGCCCAGCATGGTGTAGTAGTTTTTCGGTGCATAGTACACATTATACGCTGCGAACTCCCTTGCAAGATTTGCCCTTGCAGTACTTGTCAGATTCATGGCATAATAAGGAACAGATGCCCCGTTTTTTTCAGCGGATGATGAAGGCTGCTCCGTCACCGTATAGCTTTGCTTCAGCGGATGAATCGTAAACCATACAACCGAGACGGCAGAGAGCATCAGAATGGCTGTCAGAAATACTCTACGCTTTCCGAGCTGCCCGAGCTTTCCGGATTGCTTGTTTTGTTCTTTTGGCATAACGCTCCTCCCATTGCAGACAATAAACAATGACTGCCGAACATACCAGAACCACCGCCAGATTGGAGATGCCCTTGCTGATAAAGGGCAGCGGCACACCGGTAAAGAATAAAAAGGTCAGATTGGAAATCACATGAATCAGGGCATGGGCAACAATATACAGACACATGAACTGTGCCAGCAGAAAAAGATTTTGCTGAACGCAATTCATTTCGCCGTGATTCTTCCGCAGCGTATCATTCAGGCGATAAAATACACGCATCAGCAGAAGCACATAATAGCCCATTACCACGAATGCCACCAGGCTGCCGAATACGGATACCAGATTCAGATAGGAAAAATCCTCGATACGGGTATAGATTTTTCCTGTCATGGATACATTATAGGGAATCAGACCCCGAAGCCATTCACTTTTCCGGAGTACAGTCCGCATTTCCAGCACCTGGGGAAATGCCTCCAGATGATACAGACGATTCCAGCGTTCCATGCCGATGCCGTTGACAATCCACAGCGGATATCCGTCTGAACGGAATATGCGGTCTGCGGCAAATCCTGTGAGGTACAGGGAAATGACAGCCACAACTGCCACCATGCCCCATCGTTCACTGAAAAAGTAAATCAGCAGCAGGCAGGCAAATACTGCCATGATAATTGCACTTCCGAATTCGCCGGATAACAGATACACGCCGGCAGTCACCGCACAGGCAAGAAAGCTGAGCCATTTCCAGGTCATATCCGTAATGCCGTGCCCACCCTCATGATGTTTCTTCCGTGCGGATGCAAACAGTGCCAACAGGAAAAACAGTATCAGTTTTATGGCTTCGCCAACTTTGTTTCTGGCATTAAGCTTCTGCAAATCCGACGATGAAGTGTTGCGGAACATCAGAAAACAGAGTGCACCCAGTATGGCATAGGCAAACAGAATCAGCCACAATGCACGCTGACTGCACAGAAAATGCCAGGCCTTGCCAGGCACATCCTGCTTTGCCTGTTCTGATGCTGCTGCACGCTTTGCAGCCGGCCGCTTCCCCCTGGACTTTTTCTTCCTGCGAAACAGACCATGTCCACTGTTTTTTCGTATTCTCTGTGCAGCCAATGCTGCAGCCAGAATCATACCAATGGGAATATACCAGTATCCCGCATACAATGCAATTTCTGCTATGGACCGCTGCTCTGAGTAGCCCACTATATAGAAATCAAAAAAGCATCCCAATTCTATCATAGACAGAAAGAATGATATATAGGAGCCGGACAGATGCCCTATGCCGTATTCCGTCAGAACAAACCCTGACAAATACCATTTCAGCAGCACGCAAACCGTAAGATATACCAGAAATAGAATGCATTTCTGCAGTCGTGTGTCATAGGCATCTGCCACCGGAATATTGCTCATAAACCAAAAACAGGAGACGACGGCAAAAAAGATTTCTGACAGAAAATGTGCCTTTTGCTGAAAATCAGAAATCTTTTCCGTGAAATCTGAAAAGAGTTGATTCATTCTGTTTTCTCCTTATTTCCAATCATACATCAATAATACAGCAGCCGTATCATATATTGCCGTATGATACCCGGCGCCGTGTACACCCTGTCTCCGTTCAATGTACGGAACTGCCCCTGATGAGGCACACAAAGCGCACTGATATTGTCATCTCTCGTGCAGGTTTCATATGCTGACTGATAGTGTGTGCGGTCTGAGTGCACCATTTCACACAGCTTGTATAACCGATGCTCCGTAAAACTGGTTTCTGTACAGCAGTCAACAGAAATCCTTCCCTTCTGTATATCCGAAAAAAGGGCAATCATCTGATTTGTCACATTCCGCACTCTTCTGGCGTGCTGTACGGTATCCTGCACAACAGCATTATCTCCCGCATGCAGATATCCGCAAATCTGGGGCCACTGGCAGAGTACACCGTCCTGCGGACGCTCCGTTTCCGCCAGGAGCATCTGCTGATGTGCCGCCAGCCACTGATTTGTTTCCTGCATCTCATCGGCTGTCATCTCCGCTGCAAATCCGCCGGCTGCCTCTGTAATGCGGCACAGGCTTTCATAGGGCAGATTCACCACATCATTGATGAGAATGCAATACTGTGTCTCAATGGCCGCAGTCAGCTCCTCCAGCGTATGGGTCCTGCCGAATTCCTGGAGCGTCATATATTCTCCGGGCATCAGTTCTGCATAAAGATTGCTGTTCAGATACAAGGGCATCACTTCTGACTGACTGTGCTGAAAGCTGAACACTTCCATCAGATCAATGCCGTTGTCAGCATCTCTGCACAGCAGCAGAATATTGTCCATCACAGGGTCGTCAATCACATCCGCTGAAGGAGAATGGACGATTTCCGTACAGACTGCATTTTTCATCAGTTCCTTCGTATGCTGCAGGCGAAGATAGGGACGCACGCCAACAGCTGCCAGCATCGTCAAAGAGGCGGCCACCGCCAGAGAAAAAAACAGGTTCGACTGCCATACGGAATGCAGCTTTTCTGGAACCGCAAAAAATACAAACAGCGGTCTTCCACGATAGGAATACAAGGTCATGCCGGATACAATTTGTTCCTCACCTGCACTCAGGGCAATGAAGGAATTCTTGTGCTGCAAGTCATAGCGGTAGAATTTCACCTCATTGGGATTCCCAATCTTTTTTTCTGTCACAGGCACAGCCAGAATCTGAAAGCGGTACAGCACATAAATGCGGCGCCTGCTGCTGAAATGAATCGGTCTGCGGAAACAGCCCGTCAGAATAAAAAACAGCAGAATTGCGGCAAACAGCACATATGCGCTCTTCGTGGCAATCAGGCATCCGAGAAACGCCAGCAGCATGATGCTGCAAAAAATCGTCAGAACCAAGCCTGCACCTTCCTTCCTGTTATACAGCAGCCGATCACACGTAAGACATCCTGCCTTACTCCAGCATCAGCTGTGCAATTTCCTTGTAATACTGCGCCATGCCGCTGCCGCTTCCAAAGGAAGTCACAGCGCCGTTATGACAGTACATTGTAATGATTTTCACCGGCTGGCCATCCTTGGTTAAAAATCCGGTCAGCAGCAGCCGCTTTAAATATTTTTCATTGTTTTCGCCGTAATGTGTATCCGCCGTACCCGTTTTTATATAAAACTGGTAGCCATCATCCTTCATGGAAGAAAAAATATTTTTATTCGTATACGCAGCACAGCTGTCCATATTCTCCCACAGCCGCTGTTTCATTTCCTCCGGGATGGCCTGGGCTTCCGTCAGTTTCCGCACTGCGCTGTCCTGCCGCACGTTCATCTGATACATGCCGTCGGATGCAATTGCCATGGTGACAGCATTCAGATACAGCGGCGTAATCATTACCTGGTCACTCAGTCCGATGGCGGATTTGCCACGCTCAAATGTACTGTCAGCGATGCTGTCCCAGTCCGGCTGGGGAATCTGCATCCAATCCCCAGGATAGTAATATCCGCTCTGGGCACTGCCAAACACATTGTATCCGAAATATCGGTTATAGGTTTCCTTCATTTCCCCATGAGTCAGCAATTCACAGGCAGCGTGCATAAAATAGGCATTGCTGGAAACCGTGAAAGCATCCTTCAGGCTGCGGGTGACCGCTGCGGCATAAGGCACAGTGGTATCATGGTTGTAATATCTGTGCCAGCCCGGATCATAAAAGCCGGGATCATCATATTGTTCCTCTGTCCCATGGTCCAGCATGGCGGCGCTGATCAGTATCTTGGCAGTACTGCCATTGAAATTCTGTGCCGCCGCATAGTTTACGTCAGGCGGATTATTGCAGATCATATCAATCTGTCCCTGCGGATCAGATACAATCACACAGCCCTCAATGCCTGCCTTTTGCAGAATCTGCGCACACTGTTCTTCCTTTTCCATGGAAATCCGCAGAACATTTGTGATTTCAGGTCCTACAATGGCATCCGGGAAAATGGACTCCAGAAATCCACGGCAGGATTCACCTTCTTCTGTCACGTTCCATTCCCCGTTCTGCAGTTTTGCCAGAATCACACCATCCGCTGATGTAATCTGTGTATGATACAGGGGATTTTCCGAAGGCGGTGCTGTTTCCGCAGGCGCAACCGGATTTACAAAAAAAGACAAATCAAGTGTTCCCTGCGTTAATGAATATACGGGCTTTTCCGCTGTCTGTTCCGCAGTCTCAGGGGCAGCTGTACCGCATCCGCTCAGCATCAGGCAAAGAAAAAGGGCAGCCCCTCTGTTCAAAAATGCGTTCCTCTTCACCACTGATCAACCTCTTCCGCCTTTTTATACTGATAATAAACATCCGGCGTCATTTTCTTTGCATTCTCATCCGATAGATACAGCATCAATATGCCTGCATCATCTGAGGTAATCTGTCCGTCACCGTTTAAATCTGCCGCCTGACGAATCTGTTCTGTTCCGGGCATCAGACCGCTGCTGATTTCACGGATGATTTTCACATCCTGCATATCCAGTATCCCGTTGCCGTCTGTATCACCTGCTTTTCCGTATACAGAAACAGGCAGTGTCAGGTCATTACCGCCAAAGAACTGATCCTTCAGCGGCAAAGCCATCAATATGCCGAGCACAACGGCACCTGCCGCCAGACGGATTCCTGTGATTGTACGTTTCTTCATTCGACAGCCTCCTGTTCATTCAGGTGAAAATCACGCAGCAGAGAAAAGGTCTGAATACTGTTCATCACGCATTCCAGATTCTCTGCAATGGTATCCAGTGTCACAATATAGCAGCCCTCACGTTTGCCTTCTCTATGCGGCTTGTCAATAAACCAATAGGTAATCATGTGCTCCGGCTTGCTTTCCTCCAGCACTCTTGCATCAATCCGATAGGCAGAATATGCCCCTGCACCGATGGTCTGCAGCTCATAGGTCTGCATACGGCCGGCCGGCAGCCTGCACCCGATGTCATGCAGATATGTTTCATAGCACCGCTGAAAATCATCTCCGGAACGGTATTCCAGCGTTGCACAGTTTGTGCCGGAACTGTCGCAGTACCGCACCACACCGTCTGATGTTCCATACCAGCCCATTGCACCGGGCAGAAGCATCTGGCACTGCAGCTGCTGTGACGAAGCCTCATCCAGCAGAGAATAGCCGTCTTCCATATGCAGCCAGGGTTCTGCTGTTTCCGAAATCACAACCGGTACCGATTGTGAAGCGGTGGATGCAGCTGTACTGCACCCCGACAGATTCAGTATACTGATCAGACAAACTGCGGCATAAAACCGCTGGCAGCGATTTCTCATAAGACGGCTTCCTTTCCATTGATTTTGCCATACCGGGGCATCCTACATGTATTATATAACAATTATGTGAAATTTTGGCAATAGATTCGTTACAGAATCATGTCAATTCATTTCATTTTCACAGTACCATCAGATAATCTTCAGGGACCACTCCTCAATATTCCAGACATCATCCACAATATCCATATAGAATTCCGGCTCATGACTGACAATCAGCACCGTGCCTTTATATTCCCGGATGGCCTGCTTCAGGGCATCCTTTGCATCCACATCCAGATGGTTTGTGGGCTCATCCAGTACCAGCAGATTGATTTCCCGCAGCATAATGCGGCACAGCCGCACCTTGGCATTTTCGCCGCCGGAAAGCACTTTCATCTGGGAGGAAATATGTTCTGTGGTCAGTCCGCACTGTGCCAGTGCAGCACGCACCTCCGCATTGCTCATGGAAGGAAATTCATTCCAGATTACTTCCAGAGCAGTCTGGGAAGTGCCCTCCTCTTCCTGCTCAAAATAGCCGGGCTCTGTGAACTGATCGTGTTCCACAGTACCGGAAACAGGCGGAATCAGTTTGAGAAGCGTTTTCAGCAATGTGGATTTTCCGATGCCGTTCACACCACGGATGGCAATTTTCTGGCCCTGCTCCACCTGGACAGATACGGGCTTGGTCAGGGGTTCATCATATCCCAGCACAAGATCCCGGCAGTCAATCACCACTCTGCCGGGTGTTCTCGACTTTTTAAACACAAATACAGGCTTCGGCTTTTCACGCATCAGGGTGATTTTATCCATCTTGTCCAGCTTTTTCTGCCGGGATTTCGCCATATTGGTTGTGGCAACTCTTGCCTTGTTTCTGGCAATGAAATCCTCCAGGTCTGCAATTTCCTTCTGCTGTTTTTCATAAGCCTGCTCTGTCTGCCGTTTCTTCAGTTCATACATCCGCAGGAAATTATCATAGTCTCCTGTATAGCGTGTCATAACTGCGTTTTCCACATGGTACACCACATTGATAACGCTGTTCATGAAAGGAACATCATGGGAAACCAGAATAAACGCATTTTCGTAGTTTTTCAGAAACTCCGTCAGCCATGCAATATGGTTCTCATCCAAAAAGTTTGTCGGCTCATCCAGAATCAGAATCATCGGATTTTCCAGCAGCACCTTTGCCAGCAGCACCTTCGCACGCTGTCCGCCGGAAAGCTCCGATACATCTCTGTCCAGTCCGATTTCATTCAGGCCCAGACCATTGGCATATTCGGAAATACGGGCATCAATGGTATAATATCCGCTGTAGTCCAGAATGCTCTGAATTTCGCCCACTTCCTCCATTAATTCTGCCATCTGCTCCTCAGAGCAATCTGACATGCGGTCATACAGACCAATCATTTCATTTTCCAGGTCTGCCAGCTTCTGAAATGCTTCACGCAGCACATCACGAATGCTTTTGCCCTTTCCCAGTGTACTGTACTGATCCAGATAGCCTGTTGTAATATGTCTGCACCATTCAATTTTTCCTTCATCAGGCATCAGCTTTCCTGTAATGATATTCAGAAAAGTAGATTTTCCTTCGCCATTGGCACCCACAAGTCCCACATGCTCACCCTGGAGCAGTCGGAATGTGGCATCATTCAGAATCTGCCGTGCGCCAAACCCATGTGTAATATGCTCTGCATTCAAAATACTCATTGTTCCATCTCCATTTTTTCTTATTCTGATTCATACCGACGCAGCTCACAATTTCCCATAAAGAAATTCAGATAATTCTCAGTGGTCATATCCTTGAAATATGTTTCTGCCACTCTGCACACACCGCCATGACATACACACAGCACAGTGCGGTCTGCATATTGTTCTTTCAGAGAATCAATCAGGCTGTAAACCCTGTGTGAAAGCTGCAGCAGGGATTCTCCGCCATCCTTCATCCGAACGCCGAATTCCCGTTTTGCAATCTGGAATTCCCCCATCACTTCCTCACGGGGCATGTTTTCATAGGAGCCATAATCCCATTCCCGCAAACGCTCATCCACCAGAATCGGCACCTGGATTTTATCTGCAACTTTCTGTGCAGTCATTCTGGCACGTTTCAGCGGTGAACAGATAATCAGATCAATATCATTGTTTTCCGCACAGATTTCAGCCAGCTGCTCCGCCTGTGCAATACCGGTTTCCGTCAGTTCACAATCGGTAATGCCGCTGACACGGTCCGCAAGATTCATTGTGGTTTCCCCATGGCGGGTGAAGTAAATCGTCATCTGTATTCCAATCCTTTCCAGTCTGTATTTGTTCATGATTATTATATCACATCATGTATACTATTGCAAGTAGTTTCCCGCATATGCGTAATACACTTTGGTTTCTTTCGCAGCCATGCTGCCAATGCAAAGGGCTGCTCCTCCGCAGATTACCAAAAGCATCCGCTTCTTTCATGTTTTGCTGTGTTTTCTGATCGTTTTTTGGCAGTTTCCTCTTGCATTTTCGCTCCAAAAATGGTATACTTATAAGATAGGGCGACACAGCACAGTATTTTGTGTGCTGTACGATGAAGCCTGTATGTTATTGGAGGTGAAACAGATTGCTGAAACGATGGAAAATCGGAACCAGTGATGCCGCAGCTGCACAAAAGCTGAAACAGCAGGGAGGCATTTCACAGCTCTGC
The DNA here is from genome assembly GCA_024404915.1 of Oscillospiraceae bacterium. GTDB lineage: Bacteria > Bacillota > Clostridia > Oscillospirales > Ruminococcaceae > Firm-04. The sequence goes on along the minus strand of JAKSPJ010000003.1, from coordinate 55,343 downwards.
GCAGAAGTGCTCGTTGCCAGAGGCATTACCTCTCTGGAACAGGCAGACCGTCTGCTCAGCGGAAACGACATTTCCGATCCCTTCCTGATGAAGGGCATGCAGCAGGCTGCAGACCGGATTCTGCAGGCAGTTGACAACGCCGAAAAAATCTGCGTGTTTGGTGACTACGACTGCGATGGTGTTACAGCAACTGTCATGCTGACAGACTGGCTGAATTATGCCGGTGCAGATGTCATATGGTATATCCCCACCCGAAAAGAAGGATACGGCATGCGGCCGGAGGCAATCCGCAGTCTGCATCAGCAGGGCGTCTCCCTGATAGTAACTGTTGATAACGGCATATCCGCACTGGAAGAAGCAAAGCTGATTCGGGAACTGGGCATGGAACTGGTCATTACAGACCACCACAGACCGGGAGACACACTGCCGGAAGCGGTTGCCATTGTAGACCCCTTTCAGCCTGATGATATCTCTCCCTATAAGACCATCTGCGGTGCTGTCGTGGTTCTGAAGCTGATTGCAGCAATGGACGGCGGCGATATTGATCCCGCCATGGAACAATTCGGCGATCTGGCTGCACTGGCCACCATTGCAGATGTCATGCCGCTGACAGATGAAAACCGGCTGATTGTACAGCGGGGACTACAGCTGCTGTCGAATACAGAACGCATGGGACTGATTTCCCTGATGGCCGTCTGCGGCATTGCGGACGGCGCACCGATCACCGCACAGACTGCCGCTTTCCAGATGATTCCCCGCATCAATGCAGCAGGCAGATTCGCCTCTGCTTCCACAGCAGCCAAACTGTTTCTGACGGATGACCCGGATGAAGCACAGCTTCTGGCTGCGGAAATTCATTCCCTGAACAATGAACGCAAGCGCACAGAACAGGAAATCCTTGCTGAAATTCAGGATTATATCCGTGAAAACCCAAGTACCCTCAGCCAGCGTGTACTTGTCTTTGCAGGTGAAAACTGGCATCACGGCGTCATCGGCATCGTGGCAGCACGGCTGATGGACCGCTACGGGAAGCCCTGCTTCCTGATGTCCTGTGAAGAGGACGGCTATCGTGGTTCCGCCAGAAGCTTCGGCGCATTTTCTGTCTTTGAGTGTCTGAAATACTGCGAAAAGCATCTGCTGCGATACGGCGGTCATCCCGGCGCAGGCGGTTTCACTGTATCCGCCGAGGAGAAAGATGCCTTTGCCGCCGCCATTCAGCGCTATGCACGGGAACACAATCCTGTTATGCCAATCAGCACGCTCACGGCAGAACGTGCCATTGATTTGTCTATGCTCACCGTGGAAAATGTGCAGGGTGTGGCTATCCTGGAACCCTTTGGAGAAGGAAACCCCAAGCCGCTGTTTGTACTGGAACAGGTACAGGTTACAGATGTCTACGCACTTTCCTCCGGCACCCACACCAAGGTGCGCATTCAGAAAAACAGGGTACAGCAGGATGTGCTGATATTCCGGTTTTCCCCTGCGGAAACAGGTATTCAGCCGGGCATGGTCCTTGATTTTCTGATCAGTACAGAGGTACGGGAATATCAGGGACGTGATACGCTTTCCCTTCAGGCAGTGGACTGGCGTATTTCTGAAAAAATGCAGGAGCAATCCATTGCGGCACAGACTGCCTACGATACTTATATTCGTCAGGAGGCACTGCCCTCCGAAGCCTACTACCAGCGGATGTGTCCGCACAGAAACGAAATGATTGCTGTTTATCAGATGATAAAAAAAGAAGGATGCATCAGCATTACACAGCTTTGTCAGAGAATGCAGAACAGCGGCATGAACCTGTGCCGTGCCAGAGTCATTGCAGATATTTTCAGTGAACTGGGACTGCTGATATATGATGCTGTGGATGATCAGCTTGCATATACTGAAGCCCTGCGGAAGCGGGATCTGAATGAATCAGAGGCATACCGTAAAATCTGGGCACTCGCCTCTGCCTCTGCGAAATAATCCCGTTATCCGGAACTGCACATCGGAAAGGAGAAGATTCTATGCCGGAATTTCACAATGAAACTTATACCATTGACATGATTATTTCTAAAATTCTGACAGATGACAAACAATATGATATCGGGAAACTGATTGCGGCATACGAATATGCTGCGCAATGTCATCAGGGTCAGACACGTTCTTCCGGTCAGCCCTATATTATTCACCCCGTAACAGTGGCCTATATCCTGCTGGAACTGGGTATGGATACGGATACACTATGTGCGGCGCTGCTGCACGATGTGGTGGAGGATACCTCTGCCACACTGGATACTGTCCGAAAGCGATTCGGCCATGATGTTGCCATGCTGGTGGACGGTGTCACAAAACTCACCAAAATTCCTACCTTCTCAAAAGAACAGCAGCAGGCAGAGAATATGATGAAAATTCTGATGGCCATGTCCCAGGATATTCGTGTCATGATTATCAAGCTGGCAGACCGTCTGCATAATATGCGCACACTGCAGTACAGACCGCCCCACAAGCGCAGTGCAACATCCAATGAAACCCTGAGCGTTTATGCACCGATCGCTCATCGTCTCGGCATTTCCTCTATCCAGGAAGAACTGGAAGATTTGTCCTTTTACTACCTGGACCCCTTTGCTTATGAAGAAATCGAAAAGCTTCTGGAACACAAAAAAGAAGAGCGTGAGGCTTTGGTAGAAAGCATCAAAGCACGTATTTCCGAGCGTTTCAAAGCCGAAGACTTCAAGCGTCCGCCCCAGATTGAAGGACGTGTCAAAAGTATCTACGGTATCTATAAAAAGCTCTATCTCAAGCATAAGACCATTGATGAGATTTATGATAAATATGCTGTCCGTGTCATTGTCAGCGATTCCCAGGAATGCTACAGCGTCCTTGGCATGATTCATGATATGTTCAGCCCGATTCCAAACCGCTTTAAGGATTATATCGCCAATAAGAAATCCAACGGCTACCAGTCTCTGCACACCTCTGTGCTGGGCAAGGAGGGCATTCCCTTTGAAGTGCAGATTCGCACATGGGATATGCACGCCAATGCAGAATACGGCATTGCCGCCCACTGGAAATACAAGGAGAATGTGCAGGGCCGCACCGCCATGGATTCCCGTATCGTCTGGATTCGTCAGGTTCTGGAAACACAGCAGAACAGCGACGACCCGGAAGAACTGGTCAGCACCATCAAAAATGATATTGCCCCTGAAGATATCGTTGTCATTACACCGAAGGGCAAATCCATTGCACTGCCTGTGGGCTCCACAGCCATTGACTTTGCATATCATATTCACACAGAAATCGGCCACCGCATGACAGGCGTTAAAATCGGAGGAAAGATAGTACCCATTACCCAGACGCTGAAAACCGGCGATGTCTGTGAAATCATTACCAGCAAGGATCCCCAGAAGGGGCCCAACCGCAGCTGGATTGAAATCGTCAAAACCAATGAGGCACGTTCCAAAATCCGTGCATGGTTCAAAAGAGAATGCCGTCCGGAAAACATTGCCACAGGAAAAAGCAAGCTGCAGCATGAATTCCGCCGTCTGCATCTGAATGTGTCCGCCGAACAGCTGGAAACCATCGTCAAGGAAGATCTGCATCAGCCTAACTGCACCACGCTGAATGACCTTTATGCAGTGGTGGGATATGACGGTATTCCGATGACCAAGATTCTGCCCCGCATCCGTGAAGCCTATATGCGGCGATTCGGCAATACGGAACAGCTGAACAACGATGAAATCATCTCTGTTCAGAAGCCCAGAAAGCCCACATCCGGCATCATCGTAGATGGTCTGGACCAGGTGGAAGTCAAACTGGCAAGCTGCTGTTCACCGCTGCGAGGAGAAGAAATCATCGGTTTCACCACCATCGGTCACGGCATCACCATTCACCGCCAGAAATGCAAAAAGTATCAGAAGGCACTGCATTCCGGCAATCCCGACGATATGAAGCGGTGGATATCTGCCAAGTGGGCTGATTCTGCAGGCGCAGAAGAAATGAACGCCAACATCGAGGTTCTATGTGTCAATAACATCAGCATTCTCAGCCAGCTGACTGCCGTCATCAATGAGGCACATCTTCCTGTTTCCAACTTTAATTTTCATTCTGTGAAAAGCGGAGATGCATTGCTGCAGGCTTCTGTCAGAGTCAGTTCTCTGGAACAGCTGGAGAATCTGCTGAATCGTCTGCGTTCCATTCACGATGTTATTTCCGCAGACCGAGCTATCTATAAAATATAAGGAGAAATCATATGCTGCATGTTACAATGCTGCCTGTTGGCAGCCTGGAAGCAAACTGCTATCTGGTTGCAGATGATGCCTGCAATGCTGTTATCATTGATCCGGGTGCAGAAGCATCCCGCATTACAGAAAAGATTCATGAACTGCATCTGAAACCTACAGCCATTCTGCTGACTCATGCGCATTTTGACCATATAGGCGCAGCAGCAGAACTGATCGAGGCATTTCAGATTCCGCTGTATGTTCACACGCTGGATAAACCGATGCTGCTTTCTGCTGATAAGAATATGGCCGCTGCCTTTGGCCTTGCGCAGTACTACCAGGCTCCGAAGGCACAGCAGATTCACTGTTTTGAGGATCTGGAGATTCTGCGTTTTTCTGAGGAACTGACCTTGACAGTCATCCATACCCCAGGACACACTCCCGGCAGCTGCTGTTTCCGTCATGAGGATATTCTCTTCTCAGGTGACACGCTTTTCTTTGAGGGTGTCGGCCGTGTGGATTTCCCAGGCGGTAGTGTCCGTGATATGCGGAAGTCTCTTGCAAAACTTGGCGCACTGGAGGGAGACTGTACCGTTTACTGCGGTCACAGCGAATGCACTTCTCTGAGCTACGAGCGTGAAAACGGACATTATCTGTCCTCCTGATATCGATTGATTCGGGAAAATATGGTTTTGCTGCACCGATATACAGCAAAGCAAAATCGTATTACATCCTTTTATGAGAACGGCAATGCCGTCCGTATCAGTACTGCCAAAAGAACCACAAGGAGGCATCCATGATCATACACACCTACGGACATAACCGCACCTATGAGCTGGAGGCTTTGCTGAAGCTGTTTCGTCCTGCGGAAAAATTCGCCTTCTCCACAGATGCGGCATTGCCTGCGGAGGGGGAATATGTATCCGCCGTCCTGCTTTCTGACACCCCCGGGCAGCTGCGGCTGATTTGCCGTACCGTCATCGGCAGAGAAACACGATGCAGCGAAACAACACTCGCAGCGGATACTCCAAACAATCTGCTGGACCGTGAAATATCCGGTCTGCTGTATCCGCAGCTGTGCAGCATCATGCAGATTCAGCTGCAGTGGGGCATGCTGACAGGCATCCGCCCGGTCAATTTGCTGGGCAAATTTATGGCACGCCGCGGCAGCCTGGAAGCAGCAATGGATGACTTTCGCAGCATATGGCATGTTTCAGAAAAAAAGACACAGTATGCAGCATCCATATTAAAGACACAGCAGCCGATTCTGCAAACCGCACCTGAAAACAGTGTAGGTATTTATCTTTCTGTTCCCTTCTGCCCCACACGCTGCCGCTATTGTTCCTTTGTCAGCAATTCTGTTTCACAGATGAAGCATCTGATCCCGGAATATATGCAGCGGATTGCAGAAGAAATGGAAATGGTCAGCGAAGTTGTGAAAGCACATGGCCTTTGTATTGATACCATTTATGTTGGCGGCGGCACACCCACAACCATTGATTTACGTCAGCCGCTGAAAGATTTAAACAGACTGTTTGCCGACGGCCACACCCTGCGGGAATTCACTGTAGAGGCAGGCAGACCGGATACAATTAACGAAGAAAACCTCTCCTATATGCGGCAGCTGGGAGCAACACGCATTTCTATCAATCCCCAGAGTTTTCAGGATGTCGTTCTGCAGGCTGCAGGCCGCCCCCATACCGCACAGGATGCGGAAGACGCCTTCCTGCTGGCACGCCGCATGGGATATGACAACATTAATATGGACTTCATTGCAGGGCTGCCCTGTGATACCCTGAAGGGCTTTCGTGAGAGCATTGACCGTGCCGTGGCACTGTCACCGGAAAGTATTACTGTGCATTGTCTTTCGCTGAAAAAGGCAGCTGACTTTTATCAGAGTCTTTCCATGCCGGATGCAGAGGACGTCAGCAAAATGGTTGCCTATGCAGAAGACACGCTGCAGCAGGCAGGCTATCGGCCCTATTATCTGTACCGCCAGAAAAACATGGCGGCAAACCTGGAAAATGTGGGCTATGCAAAACCGGGATATGAAAGCGCCTATAATATTATGATGATGGACGATTCCCAGACCATTCTCGGCATCGGCGCAGGAGCCTCCACAAAAGTAATCGGCGGAAAGCGCGGCATTGAACGGCTGACCGAATGCAAATATCCATATGACTATCTGGCACGGTTCGATGAACTGATGACAGCCAAAATTCATCAGCTGCATCAGCTTTTGCAATGATTGCGATTTTCGCTTTACTTTTACAATGCTTTGTGATATAATAGAAACATATATTCGTTTGAGAAAAAAGGTGTTAGTTTTATGGGACGATCTCGCACAAGAACACCACGCCGCCCATTGACAGAACGGCGTGAACCCTACCTGCTGATTTTCGTCATCAGTTTTTGTATTCTCTTTCTGATGATTCTGCCGGTTATGGTTCTGGCAAAGGGATACTTCGTTTATTACGGCGACTTTAACGCACAGCAGCTGCCATTTTACTATCTGTCCCATGAAAACGTACAGAACGGCAGCTTCGGCTGGGACTGGAAAACGGATCTTGGTTCCAATTTTATCGGCTCCTACTCTTTCTATCTGCTGGGCAGTCCGTTTTTCTGGCTGACAGTTCCGTTCCCGCAAAGCTGGGTACTGTATATGATGCCGTATCTGCTGGCACTCAAGCATGCTGTGGCGGCACTCACATCCTATGCATATATCCGGCGGTTTGTGCGAAGCAGGGAAGCAAGCATGATCGGTGCTTTGCTGTATGCCTTCTCCGGATTCCAGCTGTATAATATTTTCTTCAATCATTTTCAGGATGTAACCGCATTTTTTCCACTGCTTCTCATTGCAATGGAACAGCGCATCAATGAAGAACGGCGGGGTGTCTTTGCACTGACCGTTGCATTTATGGCCATTCTGAATTATTATTTCTTTACAGGACAAGCCGTATTTGTGGTTCTGTATTTTATTATGCGGTGTACCTCCAAGGATTTCCATGCAGATGTGAGAAAGTTTTTCAGCATTGCACTGGAAGCAGTCATCGGTGTCATGATTGCCAGCTTTATGCTTCTGCCATCTGCATTCGCCATTATGGATAACCAACGCACGCAGACACACCTCTATGGGAATGACATGATTGCATACAGTGATACTACAAGAATCTGGCATATTCTCCAGAGTTTCTTTATGCTGCCGGATGTACCGGCACGACCCAATCTGTTCCGTACAAATTTCGGAAAATGGTCCTCTATCGGCGGGTATCTCCCAATGTTCTCTATGGCAGGCGTCATCGCCTTCATGTCCCAGAAGAAAAAGCACTGGGCTACCAGGCTGACAGCCGTCTGCATGGTCTGTGCACTGATTCCGGTTCTGAATTCTGCATTCTATATGCTGAATGGCTCCTATTATGCCAGATGGTATTATATGCCGATTCTCATTATGGCATTTATGACTGCCTATGCATTGGATAATCCGCAAATCAAATGGAAAAGCGGCTTCCTGACCTGTGGCTTATTCCTGGCAGGCTTTGCGGTAATTGCACTGTTGCCCCGCAAGGAAAATGAGACAGTCATCTGGTTTGATTTTGCAAAATACACATGGTATCACTGGATTGCACTGGGCATGTGCGCCGTTATGCTGTGCTTCGGCATATTGGCCGTGCATCTGCGCAGACAGGGCAGATCCTTCTATCGTCCTGTCCTTGCCATGACAGTCATCTGCTGTCTGGCATCCGGTGCAGGCATGCTGTATTTCGGTCTGCTTCTGAGCAAGTATCCGCTGGAATATGTAAATACCGCTATTCTCGGCGGAAAGGAAATTACACTGGAAGAATCCGAAAACCAGTTTTATCGTGTAGATATTTCCAAGGATTATGACAATTACCCCATGTTCTGGGGATATTCCAATATGCGCTGTTTCCACAGCATTGTACCTGTTTCCGTGATGGAGTTCTATGATGCCCTTGATATCGATCGTGACGTGGCATCCAGAGCCGGCACAGAAAATGCACCCATTCGTGAGCTCCTCAGCGTGCGCTATTATTTTGACAAGGTGGATTCCAAGAAGGGCGCAGAACTCAGCAGTCCCCTGACACAGGATTCCACTCTGAAGAATATGCCCGCATTCCATTATCTGAAAACAGAAAACGGATTTCATATTTATGAGAATGAAGCATATATCCCCATGGGCTTCACATATGACTACGCATTCGATGCAGAACAATTGGAGGCACTGACACCTGTTACCAGACAACAGCTTATGTGCAAAGCACTTGTAATGAGCCGTGCGCAGATGGAACAGTATGCCGACATTCTGGAGCCCCTTCCGAATACGGAACGGATTCATATGTCAGATGCACAGCTGATTGCATACTGCAAGGAACGCAGCCAGAATGCCTGCGATACATTCCAATACGACTCCTACGGATTCCAGGCAGCCATTACCACAGAAAAACCGCAAATGGTATTTTTCAGTGTGCCCTATGAAAGCGGATGGACAGCATCTGTCAATGGCAAGCCGACGGAGATTGAACGTGTCAATGTTGGCTTTATGGCAGTTCGCTGTGAAGAAGGCGACAATGTCATCACATTCCACTATGAGACACCGGGACTCCGCAGCGGTGCTGTTGCATCTGTCTGCGGCGTATTCGCCCTGATTCTGTATCTTGTATGGATGGGAATTGGGAAAAAGCAGGCTGTTTCCAAATATGCGAAGCATAAATATTATTACGATTATGCATCTGTCTGCCCCATGGCAGAGCATATGAATTATATCAGCTATGCACTCCTGAAAAATAATGAGGCACACAATGAAAAAATGCAAAGCAGAAAGCAGAAACGGAGAGAGAAATCATGAGCACAGAGCATTTGCAGGAACAGCAGCTATCCTCCGAAACCGTTTTTGAGGGCAGAATCCTGCATGTTATGGAAGACAGAGTTTTACTGGAGAATGGTGAAACTGCCCAGCGTGAAGTCATCCGTCATCCGGGTGGGGCATGTGTTGTACCGCTGACAGCGGATGGTGATGTGATTCTGGTAAAACAGTTCCGCTATCCCCATCGGATGGTCACATTGGAAGTCCCTGCCGGAAAGCTGAATGAGGGGGAAAATCCGCTGACATGTGCAGAACGGGAACTGATGGAGGAAGTCGGTGCCTCCGCAGAAAAACTGGAATACTTAGGTTCCCTGTTCCCTACACCTGCCTATGACACTGAAGTCATTCACATGTATCTGGCACGGAGTATCTCCCTGTCACAGGCGCAGAATCTGGATGAGGGCGAATTTCTGGATGTGGTGCGCATGCCGCTGAAAGAAGCCGTTGCCGCTGTTATGCGCAATGAAGTCCAGGATGCAAAAACACAGATTGCTTTGCTGAAAACAGATGTTCTGCTGCGGAATGATACCTGAAATCCCGGGGCTGGCAATTCTAAGAAATGGACATGGGACAAAAAAATCCGGTGTCATTCCTAACACCGGATTTTGTGAAAATCGAATGATTATTCAGCAGCCTCTTCTGCAGCAGCGGAAACTTCCTCAGCTGAAGCAGTCACAGCCAGCTCAGCTTCCGCCTGCATCAGTGCAAGCTGCTCCTGATAAGCATTCAGGATCTGGTTCTCCAGAAATTCTCTTGCCTGTGCAGAAATCGGATGCACGATATCACGGAAGATACCGCCCTCATCCTTGCGGCTGGGCATTGCAACAAAGAGACGGGATTCTCCCTGTACAACCTTGATGTCATGGACAGCAAGCATCTGATCCAAAGTAATCGATACGATTGCACGCAGACGTCCATCTGTCATCATTTTGCGAATTTTCAAATCTGTAATTTCCATATCTGAACCTCCTAATGTTCAATTGATATTGCAGATTGCGTATGCAGTTTTCACAACTGTTATCGCTTTAACACGTCATACATCTGCTTTTATAATAATAGCATGAAATTGTGTTGGTTTTGTGAATAAAATTCTTTAATTTATATTAGTAATGAATATTATTCATAATATACATATAATATCAAAAAAATATTCATATGTATACATGACAATTTGAAATAGTACAGATTAGCCTAAATCAAAGGCCATCTGTCATGGAAAGGGTTAAGTATGAATCAGAAATTAATAGGCAAAAAACATATTCATATGATCGGAATCGGCGGCAGCGGTATGTATCCGCTGGCTCAGGTACTCCACGCAAAGGGTTACTATCTCACCGGTTCCGACAACAATGAAACAGACACCCTGGCAGCCGTCCGTGCCATGGGCATTCCGGTACAGCTGGGACAGTGCGCTGAAAACATCGGAGATGCAGATCTGGTTGTATACTCCGCTGCCATTGCAAAAACAAACCCGGAACGTGCTGCCGCAGAAGCCGCCGGCGTGGATATGATGGAACGCAGTGAGCTTCTGGGCATTGTATCCGAATGGTATCAGCAGGCTGTCTGCATTGCAGGCACCCACGGCAAAACCTCCACTACATCCATGCTGGCACAGATTCTTTTCACAGCCGGCATTGATTTATCCGCTGTCATCGGCGGAAAACTGCCCTCCATCGGCGGCAGCGGAAGAGCAGGAAACAGTGATATTTTCGTGTGTGAAGCCTGCGAATATGTCGACACATTCCTGAAGCTTTCCCCGGATATTGCAGTAATTCTCAATATCGACGAAGACCATATGGAATACTTCAAAACACTGGATAACCTGAAGGCATCCTTCACAAAATTCGCACAGAAATCCAGCAAGTATGTTCTCTATAACGGCGACGATGCCAACAGCATTGATGCCGTCAGGGCCGTCAGCGGAAAAGAACTGATTTCCTTCGGTACAGATGCTTCCTGCGAATGGCAGGCGACAGACATTTGCCACACAGCAGAACAGACCACCACATTCTCAGTTCTCCACAACGGCGAACTGCTGGGCACTGCTACACTTCTGGTCCCCGGCCTGCATAATGTCCTGAACGCCCTTTCTGCCATTGCAGCAGCACATCTGACAGGACTGAATTTCCGTCAATGCCAGGAAGGCCTGCTGGAATTCCACGGTGCAAAGAGAAGATTCGATATCCATGCAAAGGTAAACCAGATTACCGTTGCGGATGACTATGGTCACCATCCGGCTGAAATCGCCGCAACCCTGAAAGCCGCAAAAGCAATGCCCTATGGCCGTATCATTGCAGTACACCAGCCCTTTACATATTCCAGAACAGAACGATTGCTGGATGAATTTGCAGAGGCACTGCAGATTGCAGATATTGTGGCACTGACCGATATCATGGGCGGCAGAGAAGAAAATACCCGGGGGATATTCACACGGATGCTGGCTGAAAAGATTGACGGCTGCATCTGGTTCCCGCAGGATGAAAATGAAAAAGAAAATAATACCCGTAAATATCAGAATTTTGACGATGTCTGCAATGCAGTCTGCCAGATTGCCAAACCCGGCGATTTGATTATTACACTTGGCTGCGGCGATGTCAACAAGCTTTCCAAGCAGATTGCGGAACAGTTGAAAACCATCCACTGCTGATACGGAGGAAACGACCATGCTGAACAAGAAAGCAGAGGCCATTTATAAGTTCATTCAGTCCAGACTGGATGAGGGATATGCCCCCACAATCCGGGAAATCTGCTATGCACTGGATATCCGTTCTACATCCACTGTCCACAAGTATATCAACATGCTTGTAGAAGAGGGCATGATTGACAAAATGGATAATCAGAATCGTGCCATCCGGCTTCACGGAAGCAATGCGGTAAAGGTGCCGCTGATTGGAACGGTAACCGCCGGTGTGCCGATTACCGCCGTGGAAAATATCGAAAAATACATAAGTTATGTCCCTGAAAAGCATGCCGCCGGCGATTTGTTTGCGCTGAAAGTACGGGGCGAAAGCATGATAAACGCAGGTATCTTCGATGGCGATATCGTCATTGTGGAACAATGCACCGTGGTAGAAAACGGGGAAATTGCAGTGGTCATGGTGAATGACGACGAGGCGACTATCAAGCGTTTTTACAAGGAAAACGGCGGCTATCGTCTTCAGCCGGAAAACGACAATATGGAACCAATTTTCACCCGGGAAGCATCGGTACTAGGCAAGGTCATTGCCTTGATACGCTATATGAACCAGTAATGAGAAAGGAAGTATATAAATGATTAATCGTGTAAAAGTTGTCCTTTGCGGAAAAGAATATATTTTGCAGACAGAAGATGCGCCAAGTTATGTATATCAGCTGGCAAAGAATCTGGAAAAGCGCATCTCTGATATTACCGCTGACAGACCGCAGGTTTCTGCACATTCCGCTGTCATGATGGTGGCATTGTCCACAATGGATGAACTGACCAAGGCAAACAATGCCGTAGAGGTCATTCGTTCCCAGGTGAAGGAATATGTGGACGAAGCAGGAAAAGCACGTCTGGAACGTGATGCTGCTATGCGTGAAATCGACGTATTGAAGGCAAAAATTGAGCAGCTGGAAAACCTCAACAAGCTGAAGGAGCTCAAGGACAGCATTCCTTCCGCACCGAAGAACCAGAAATCTCTGGAAAAGCCGGCAGAGGAATCTGCTGCCGCAGACAATGCGGAGGCTCCTGCCCAGGAAAAAGCATGATAAAGAAATCTGAATTGCTTGCACCTGCCGGCAGTATGGAGTCCCTCCTTGCCGCTCTGCGCTGCGGTGCAGATGCTGTATATGCAGGTGCAGAACAATTTTCTGCCCGTGCCAATGCAGAAAACTTCTCGTTCTCTGCATTGAAAGAGGCCGCCGAACTCTGCCATTTATATGGTGCAAAGCTATATCTCGCCATTAACACTCTGGTGTTTGAGCGGGAAATTCCTGCACTGGATGCACTGATTGAGACAGCGGCAGAAATCGGTGCAGATGGCTGCATTGTGCAGGATCTGGGCGTCGCCGCCTGTATTGCAAAACGGTGTCCCACACTTCCGCTTCATGCATCCACACAGATGACGATTCATTCGCCCGCCGGCGTGCGCTTTGCAAAGCAGGCGGGCTTTTCCCGTATCGTTGCTGCCAGAGAACTCTCCAGAGCGCAGCTGACAGCCGTTTGCGAAGAAGCACGCCGCTGTGAAATAGAGGTGGAAGCCTTTGTTCATGGCGCACATTGCATGTCCGTATCCGGACAATGCTGGATGTCCGCTGTTATGGGTGGACGCAGTGCCAATCGTGGATGCTGTGCACAGCCCTGCAGGCTCCCCTTTACCGCAGACAATCGGGAATCTGCAAATGCACTTTCGCTCAAAGATATGTCACTGCTTTCTCATTTAAAGGAAATGCAGGAAATCGGCGTATATTCATTTAAAATTGAGGGAAGAATGAAACGGCCGGAATATGTTGCCGCTTCTGTCACAGCCTGCAAACAGGTGCTGAATGGCGAACAGCCGAATCTGGAGGAGCTGCGTGCTGTTTTTTCACGCAGTGGTTTCACAGACGGCTACTACACAAATCAACGCAGTGATATGTTCGGCACACGCCGCAAGGAAGATGTGACTGCCGCACAGGATGTGCTGAAAAATCTGACAGCGCTGTACCGCAAGCCGAGACAGTGCGTGGGTTTATCCGCACACTTTATTCTGCAAAAGAATACGCCGGCCCAGCTTCTTGCAACAGATACCGACGGCAATACCGTCACCGTATATGGAGATGCGCCGCAAAAAGCTTTGAATCGTGCTACAGACACAGAGCAGCTGAAAAAGCATTTTCAAAAACTGGGAGACACCATCTATACCATGGAAAGTGTCACCGCAGATATCGAGCCGGATGCCGTGCTTCCTGCCTCTGCAATCAATGCAATGCGCCGGGATGCAGTGGAACAAATGAATCAGAAACGTATTTTGGCTAATACACCAAAGGCAGTGCTTATGCCTGCCCCACTGTCGAATCCGCCAAAGAAAAACACCACACCTTCCGGATTTCGCCTGCAGATACGGCATCCGGAACAGCTGCGGCTGCTCAAAGAATTATACTCAGAAATCGAGTATATTCTCATTCCGCTATTCATGGCAGAAGAACTGCAAAAAGAAATTCCGCCGCAGAACCTTTCCGGATATATGCTTGTTTTGCCTCGGTTTTATACAGACGAAACCAAGCTGATAACACAATTAAAAGCAGCAAAAGCAGCCGGTTTTACACATCTGAGCTGTCAGCATGCTGCCGATGTGCAGATTGGTAAAGAGCTGGGCTTTCATCTCCACGGCGGTCCCGGCCTCCATGTGACCAATTCCTTTGCACTGGATTATTATGCGGCACTTTCCCTGACGGATATCCTCTGTTCTCCTGAGATTCAGATGCATGCTGCGCCCCTTCCCATGGGCTGTATTGCATATGGCCGCCTGCCTCTGATGCTGACACGGAACTGTCCCATTCAGGCGCAGATTGGCTGTAAAAACTGCAAAAAATGTTTAACTGACCGCAAGGGTGCCTCCCTCTATACAGACTGCACACGTTATTATGACGCCCCGGATTACGCAGAGATTTTCAATCCTGTTCCAATCTGGCAGGCAGACAAGCCGGAATTATATCAGAAATATGCCTATGCACTGCTGTACATGACCAACGAAACTGCTGAACAGGTTCGGGAAATTGTGCTTGCCTATCTGCATGGGAAGCCCACTGACCAAAGCTTCACACGATATATCCGCTTACAATAAGTATATAAAAACAAAAAAGCACCGATTTCTCGGTGCTTTTTATTATCAGGTATTCCAGCCTTCCAGTTCTTTGTAAAGGCCAAGATACAATTCAGCAGATTTTGCCCAACTGCAGTCAGCAGACATTGCCTGCTTCTGAATCTTTTCCCAGAAAGGCTTATTTTCATAAGCGCCCTTGGCACGCAGTGCTGCACCCAACATATCATGTGCATTGTATGTTTTGAAGGTAAAGCCTGTACCATTTTCGTTTCCGGCATCAATAACAGAATCACGCAGACCGCCTGTCTCACGTACAATCGGCATTGTACCGTACCGCATGGAATACATCTGTGCCAAACCACACGGCTCACTCTGGGAAGGCATCAGGAACATATCACAGCCTGCATAAATCTTATGGGAAAGCTTCGGGAAGAAGCCGATGGTCACGCTGACCGCCTGCGGATAGCGCCATGCCATTTCCTTGAAAAAGTCCTCATAGATTCTTTCGCCGCTGCCAAGAATTGCAAAATGGAATCCTTCACGAATCATTTCTTCAAACACATAACGAATCAGGTCCAGACCCTTATGCGCCACAAATCTTGTGCAGATACCAATCAGCGGCTGATCATCCTGCGGCAGTCCGAGTTCTTCCTGCAATGCACGTTTGCAGGCCAGCTTGCCGTCCATTTTCTTTATGCTGTAATGCTTGTATGGATCTTCCAGTGCCGGATCTGTTTCCGGATTATAAGCCTCCACATCAATGCCGTTCAGAAATCCGGTCAGCTTATACTGCTTCGGCATCAGCGCACGGTCAAGGCCGTGGGAATACCAGGGATCCAGAATCTCCCAGGCATAGCTCGGAGACACTGTGGTAATCTTGTCTGCTGTTTCAATGGCACCCTTCATCATGTTCACATTGCCGTCATACTCCAGCAGGTTTGCATGATACATGGGAATTCCCATCAATTCATTCAGAACTTCCTTGCCGTATTTTCCCTGATATGCGATGTTGTGAATCGTAAATACGGTACGGATATTATCGTAGCCTTCCTGATACTTGTAGAAAATCTGATAATAAACCGGTGTCAATGCGGTCTGCCAGTCGTTACAGTTAATAACGGTAGGCTTCCAGTCAATCACACGCAGCATTTCAAGAATAGCACGGCTGAAGAATACGAATCGTTCACAGTCATCGTAAAAACCGTAGATGCCGTCACGCTTGAAATAGTATTCATTATCAATAAAGTAATAGGTCACACCCTGATGTTCTGCAGAAAAGATACCGCAGTATTGCTTGCGCCATGCTACATCTACCGTAATGGATGTAATAAAAGTCATGGTCTGACGCATTTCTTCACTGATTGCCTGATACAACGGAATTACCACACGGCAATCGTGGCCCTTGGCATTCAGGGCAAGCGGCAATGCGCCTGCAACATCAGCGAGACCGCCGGATGCGACATATGGTCTTGCTTCACTTGCTGCATATAAAATATTCATATTGTCCTCCTGATTATGCAATGATTACTGCTCAGTAATCAAATCTCTGCACCCTTCACGAAATACGCCGGGAATCCTGCGGAACCGGTCAGTACACGTTCATCCGCAATCGCCACGTTCTTGTCTGTGATGACATTGCGCAGAGAGCAGCGTTCTCCGATGACACCGGACTGGGTAATAATACTGTCACGCACAACAGAACCCTTTCCGATTTTTACGCCCCGGAACAAAACGCAGTTCTCCACCTTGCCCTCAATGATACAGCCGTCTGCGATGAGAGAATTCTTGATTTCAGACTCCAGGCCAAAATGCACCGGTGCATTATCCTTGGTCTTTGTCAGAATCGGTGCGTTCGGCTGGAACAGCGCATTTCTCTTTTCAGTATCCAGCAATGCCAGATTTGCTGCAAAATAAGAAGCAGTGGATTCAATCTTCACAAAGAATGTTTTGTGCTCATAACCCTTAATCTTATAGTTTGCTGCGGTATCCTGCAGCACATCCTTCCGCAGGCTGAAGCGGTTGCGGCTGATGCATTTCTTAACAACGTTGAGCAGGAATTCCTTGCCCATAACATACATATTGAGTCCCTGGTTGCACTTGCCCTTCATAGGCGGATTAATCATCACATCCGTGACAAAACCGGCATCATCAATATCGTATATTACTGCACTCTTGGATGTTGCCTCGTCATAATCATTCTTGGCATAAACAGCAGTAATATCTGCGCCGGATGCAATGTGTTCCTTGACTACCTGACGGAAATCAATATTTGTCACAACATCGCAGTCGCTCAATACCACATAATCTGCTGCGGCATGCTCCACAAAGGAACGAATATTGGCAAGTGCGTCCAGTTTGCCCCGCAGCTGTGATACCACAGAGCTGCTGTAAGGCGGCAGCAGATGCAGGCCACCCTTCTTTCTTGCCAGATCCCACTCTCTGCCGGAACCGATGTGATCCAGCAGAGATCCGTAATTGTGATTTGTCAATACACCCACCTGAGAAATGCCTGAATTCACATAGTTAGAAATCGGGAAATCAATCAGACGATAACGGCCGCCAAACGGTACAGCGCCAAGGGTGCGGTTCTTTGTAAGTTCAACAAGTGATTCTTCGTGGACACTGGCAAAAACCAATCCAAGAATATTCTGTGTAGTTCCCATGAATAAACCTCCGTATTTCTTCCGTGTCAGATGGACTCTGCAAGAATCTTCTGGGGCGGAACTTCTTTGCCTTCGCTGACTGTGATATTATGTCCAGTCACTGCAATGCCCCATTCTTCTCGATTCGCATCGGAATACTCTTCGGGACTGCGGCCGATATGTGCATTTTTCTCAATAACGCAGTTTTCGCCAACAATGGCATATTCCACGACTGCGCCTGCTTTGATGACCGTACCAGGCATCACCACGCTGTACTGAACAGTTGCGCCTTCTTCGATTGTAACGCCGCCAAAAATAACGGAGAAATCAACCTTTCCATCCACAACGGAACCCTCAGTAATCATGGAATTCTGAATCTCTGCTTTGGTTCCGATATACTGGGGCGGGAAATTGCTGTGGCGGGAATAAATGCGCCAGGATTTGTCATAAAGATTCAGCTGCTCAGAGGGAGCCAGCAAATCCATATTGGCATCCCACAGAGAACCCAGTGTGCCAACGTCCTTCCAGTAGCCTTCAAATGTATATGCATACAGTCTCTCACCGTCACGGAGCATTGCAGGAATAATATCCTTGCCAAAGTCCTTGGAACCTGTATTGGCATTCTCATTTTCAATCAGATATTTTTTCAGCTTTTCCCATGTGAATACATAGATACCCATGGAAGCCAGCGTGGATTTCGGCTCTGCGGGTTTTTCCACAAAATCGGTTACACGCATTTCATCATCACAGATCATGATGCCCATTCTTGTTGCCTCGGAACGGGGAACATCCAATACAGCGATGGTCAGATCTGCGTTCTGCTGCTTATGGTAATCCACCATTTTGGAGTAGTCCATCTTGTAAATGTGGTCACCGCCCAGCACAACCACATATTCCGGATCATACCGCTCGATAAAGCTGATATTCTGGTAAATGGCATTGGCAGTACCCTCATACCAGGATGCACCGGAATTGCTCTCATAAGGCGGAAGCACATGAACACCACCGTTCATGCGGTCCAGGTCCCAGGGCTCACCGTTTCCGATATAGTCATTGAGCACCAGAGGCTGATATTGTGTCAGCACACCGACAGTATCAATACCGGAATTGGTACAGTTGGAAAGCGGGAAATCAATCAGTCTGTATTTTCCGCCGAACGGAACTGCAGGCTTTGCCATATCATGAGTCAATGCATACAATCTGCTGCCCTGACCGCCTGCCAGCAGCATTGCAACAACTTCTTTTTTTGTATTCATTTTGCAGATACCTCCTTCATTTTATGCTTTGTCTTTCCCGGAAGATGTCTTCCGTGTTCTTGTTTTCTTTTCTTTTACCGCTGCTTCAACAGTTTCTGTAGTCTTCTTGCGTGTCTTTTTCGATGCTTCCTTGGCTGCAGTCGTTTCCGCCTTCGGCTTGCGGGTTCTCTTGGGTTTCTCCGCTGTTACAGCTTCTGCCGGAGCTGCATCTGCCGCCTTACGGGTTTTCTTCGGCTTTTCCTCTTTGGATTCAACTGTTTTCTTTGCACGGGTTTTCTTCGGTGTCAGCTTATAGTACTGTACAGACAGAGGCGGCAAAGTCAATTCCACAGACTGTTCCAATCCGTGCATACCGAATTCCTCTGACTTCACCTGTTTCAGTGCCATACCGCTGCCGCCGAATTCCTTGGCGTCAGAGTCCAGAACCAAACTGTAGGTACCTTCATAGGGGACACCAATCTTATAATGCTCTCTGGCCACCGGAACGAAATTGCAGACTGCAATAATCTCATTTCCGCTGTCATCAATACGGCGGAACGCAATAACACTCTGCCGATAATCGTCATTGGAAATCCAACTGAAGCCCTTCCATGAATCATCATTTTCCCAGAACGCAGGGGTATCCAGATACAATTTATTCAGTGTCTTGGCGAATTCATGCACCTGTTTGTGCTCCGGCGTATCCAGAACGAACCATTCCAGTTCTTCCTTGTAATTCCATTCTCTTCTCTGGGCAAATTCCTGGCCCATAAAGAGCAGCTTTTTGCCCGGATGTGCAAACATATAACTCAGGAAGGCACGATAAGATGCAAATTTATCTCCTTCCAGCCCCGGCATTTTATTCAGCATAGAACACTTGCCGTGGACAATTTCATCGTGTGAAATGGGGAGCACATAGTTTTCAGAGAAGCAATAGAAGAAAGAGAATGTCAGCTTATCGTGGTTAAATGCACGATACAGCGGATCCATCTTCATATAGGTGAGCATATCATTCATCCAACCCATGTTCCACTTGAAATTAAAGCCAAGGCCGCCGATATCAGTAGGCTTTGTAATCATGGGCCATGCGGTGGATTCTTCTGCAATCATCAGGACATCCGGATGTCTGCCGAATACCACTGTGTTCAGCTGCTTGAAGAACTCCACTGCCTCCAGATTTTCTTTTCCGCCGTAAATATTCGGGCGCCATTCGCCGTCACGGCGGTCATAATCCAGATACAGCATAGAAGCAACTGCATCAACACGCAGGCCGTCAACATGGAATTCATCCAGCCAATAGCATGCTGAGGAAATCAGAAATGCACATACCTCCGGTCTGCCGTAGTCAAATACCCGAGTGCCCCATCCCTTATGTTCCCGCTTCAGCGGGTCAGTATATTCATACAGGCATGTGCCGTCAAATTCATACAAGCCCTGCTCATCCTTCGGGAAATGTGCCGGCACCCAGTCCAGAATCACGCCCAGCCCTGCCTGATGGAACATATCAACCATCTGGCGGAAATCATCCGGTGTTCCGAAACGGGAAGTCGGTGCAAAATAACCGGTAACCTGGTATCCCCATGAACCATCAAAAGGATATTCCGTCATCGGCATCAGCTCGATGTGAGTATAGGAAAGCTCCTTCATGTAAGGAATCATCTGCTTTGCAAACTCCACATAATTCAAGGGACTTCCGTCCGCATAAGTACGCCATGAGGCCATATGCACTTCATAGACATTCATAGGCGATTTATAGACATTGGTCTTTGCCTTCTGTTTTGCCCATTCAGAATCATTCCACTGATAGCTGGATTCATACAGCTTTGTCGCATTCTGAGGTGCGGTTTCAAAATGGGTACCATAGGGGTCGTTCTTCAGCTTGGTTTCTCCGGACTGTGTCAGAATGCTGTATTTGTAGATGGTGTACATCGGAAGCTGGTCAACGGCAGTCTCCCAGACACCGTCAGCAACCAATTCCATCGGATTGACAGATTCGTCCCACTGGTTAAAATCGCCGACAACAGACACTTTTTCTGCGTGAGGTGCCCATACACGGAATACTGTTTTCTTTACGCCGTCACGCTCTTCTGTATGTGCGCCAAACAACCGCTGTGCATCGTAGTTTTTTCCTTCATAAAACAAATGAAGCGGAAATGAATTTGAGTTCTGTTTCACCTGCATAAATTCCTCCTAAATCGATAAATCCACATGTCCTGGCTATTCCTCAGGCAATATCGCACGAAATCCACAAAAGTATATCCTGTTTCCTTCGTGTGTTCTGTACTGTTCTGTGCTTTCTATCTGTTCAAAATCTACATCAGATATCGTGCATATTGTGCAAAAACAACAGATACCCTAATATAGCGTATATACATTTTACCATAAATCCATACTTTTTTCAAGTCTTTTTGCAATATTTGGCGGTAAAGTCAATTTAAGCGTCATAAATTGTGCATAATTACGATTCCATCCAAAATTTGCGCCTCTTTTTTTATAATTTTTGCCTTGTTTTCAAAACAAATTCAAATAGATATTGACGAAAACACTATCCCGTGATATAATCAAAACATCCTTCAGGAAAACAAGCCCTTACCCTGATTACATTTTGAAAAGGAATACTCTGTCATGAACAAAAAGGATACAAATAATCAGCTGAATCTGTTTTTTCTGCGGAAACACAAACATCTGTATGAAGAAATATGCAGCATGATTTTTCAGTCTGTCACACAAAAGCATATTCTGGTAATTGAACACGGAGATGATGTCTTATCCCGTCAGACAGCAGAATATGCACAAACAGTCTCTGTGGTGGACTATTCCAAAGATATCCGCAGCTATGAACTGCGGCAGCCAGTCCCCAGGAATCTCCGCTATTTTCTGCTGAACGGCATCAGTCTGCCTTTTGAAAACCAAGGATTCGATGCTGTGGTAGTTCTGAATCAGCTGCCGGATATTTCCGCACACACCATGCAGGAAATACACCGTGTACTTCGTGAGGATGGTATACTGATTGCCCCTGCCGTTGTACA
Organism: Oscillospiraceae bacterium; assembly: GCA_024404915.1. GTDB lineage: Bacteria > Bacillota > Clostridia > Oscillospirales > Ruminococcaceae > Firm-04. Next base: position 33,588 of record JAKSPJ010000003.1, on the reverse strand, counting down.
CAGTGACCTGAAAGTCAGCCATACCCTTGCAGACCTGACACTGCGCAAAACGATTGCCTACCAGCCCGTCAAAAAGATGACAAAGGACCTCTATGTGGATTATCTGCATCAGAACGGCTGGCAGGTGAAAAAGGGCAAATTATACAAAGCATCGCTTTGGACAGCATATGTTGAATGTTCAAAGATGAATCACCGCTGAAATAAAACAAATGGGACATCCTTCCGCAGGATGTCCCATTTTCTTATATTTTTGACTGCAGATGATTGATAAATTGTCTGGCAAGCCGTGCCGAGCGTCCGCCTCGTTCCAGAGCATAGCGTTCTGCCATAGACTCCAGTTCATCCTGCGGCAAAGTAATCTGATTCTGCTCTGCCAGATAGTTGACAATATGAAGGAATGTCTTTTTATCCGGCTTCGAGAAGTGAATGTGAATGCCGAACCGCTCCGAAAGAGAGAACAGTTCCTGCATAGAATCATTGCGGTGCACATCATCGCCTTCTCTGTCAGAGAATTTTTCCTTCACAATATGTCTGCGGTTGCTTGTTGCATAAATCACAATATTATCCGGTCTGGATGTCACAGAACCTTCTAATACTGCCTTCAGCATGTTCAGCACACAATCCTCAGCCGCAAAAGAAATATCATCGATAAACAAAATGAACTTCAGCGGATTATCGGAAAGATGATCAATAATCTTTGGAATTGCATGAAGCTGATCCATATGGATTTCCACCAGGCGCAGGCCCTGTTCCGCACAGGAATTTACCACAGCCTTTATGGAAGATGATTTTCCTGTGCCGGCATCACCAGTCAGCAAAACATTTGCCGCAGGCTTGCCTGCCAGAAGTGCAATCGTATTATCCATCAGGATATTCCGCTCACGATGATAATCTGCAAGCTGTGAAAATACCGTTGCATCCGGGTGCATTACCGGTACAATCTCATTGTTTTCATTCACAGAAAACATTACATGCTTTGCGTAGATGCCATAGCCGCATTGTCCGATATTCTGCACACGGTTCCAGTATTGTTCTTTTACAGCAATATGCTCAGAGGAAAACAACGGCAGTGTACCCTCATAATCCATCATACTGCGCAGCTTCTCAGGCGTAATTTCAGCCACAGTCTGCAATGTGTCCAGCTCCGCCAAAAAAGTTTCCTGCAGATACAGAGGAATTTCTGCGTGTCTGCTTTGCATTTTCACATATACATTTTCGCTGCCTTCGCACAATTCCAGAATGTACCTGCCGAGATTTCCGCCATTTTTCAGATACAGGCGGGATACAAATTCTGCGTAAGCGGATGCCGACGGCTCCTGCAAAAATGCAACCAGTGCGGATACGACTGTATCCTGCAGCATATCCCGGAAGATGCAAAGCGTTTCAAGTTTATGTTTCAGCTTCTCCATATCAGTTCAATACCGCACCATATGCACCGCCGGAAACCATTGCTGCATAACGGCGAAGATAGCCGGACAGCTCCTTTGTTTTCGGGGTGAAATTCTTCATGCGTTCCGCAAGAACAGCCTCATCCACTTTCAGCTCAATGGTATTTTCAGGAATATTGATGCTGATGATGTCGCCGTCCTCTACAACACCAATTACGCCGCCGGAAGCTGCTTCCGGTGTGACATGGCCAATGCATGCACCACGGGTTGCACCGCTGAAACGGCCATCCGTAATCAGAGCAACACTGCTGCCTAGTCCCATGCCCATAATTGCAGAAGTCGGGTTCAGCATTTCACGCATGCCGGGGCCGCCCTTCGGGCCTTCATAGCGAATGACAACCACATCACCAGCCACGATCCTGCCTGCATTGATTGCTGCCTGTGCATCCTCTTCGCAGTCGAATACCTTGGCCGGACCTTCATGAACCAGCATTTCAGGCAGAACGGCTGAACGCTTCACGACACTGCCCTCCGGTGCGAGATTACCCTTCAGCACAGCAATTCCGCCGGTTTCGCTATAGGGCTGATCAATCGGACGAATGACATCGGGATTCATATTTTTGCAGTCTGCAATGTTTTCACCGATGGTCTTTCCGGTTACAGTCATGCAATCCGTATGGAGCAGATTTTTCTTTGTCAGTTCGTTCATTACGGCATATACACCGCCGGCTGCATTCAGATCTTCCATATAGGTTCTGCCGGCAGGTGCCAGATGACACAGATTCGGTGTCTTTGCACTGATTTCATTGGCAATATCCAGATTCAATGCCACACCGCATTCCTTTGCAATTGCAGGCAGATGCAGCATGCTGTTGGTGGAACAGCCAAGGGCCATATCCACAGTCAGAGCATTCATCAGAGCCTTTTCCGTCATGATGTCCCGGGGGCAAATCTGCTTGCGCACCATTTCCATCACTGCCATGCCGGCATGCTTTGCCAGCTCGATTCTTGCAGAATAAACAGCCGGAATGGTGCCGTTGCCCTTCAGACCCATGCCCAGCGCTTCTGTCAGACAGTTCATGGAATTAGCGGTATACATACCGGAACAGGAACCGCAGGTCGGACATGTATTGCACTCATACTCATAGATTTTTTCATCCGACATTTTTCCGGCGTTATAAGCACCTACTGCCTCGAACATACTGGAAAGGCTGGTCTTCTGACCATCCACTCTTCCAGCCAGCATCGGACCACCGCTGACAAAAACAGTCGGAATATTGACTCTCGCAGCAGCCATCAGCAGACCTGGCACGTTTTTATCGCAGTTCGGAATCATGACAAGGCCGTCAAAGCCATGTGCAAGTGCCATTGCTTCCGTAGAGTCTGCAATCAGGTCACGGGTGACAAGAGAATATTTCATGCCTGTATGTCCCATAGCAATACCGTCGCAGACTGCAATTGCCGGGAATACAATTGGTGTGCCGCCAGCCATGGCGACACCCAATTTTACAGCTTCCGTAATCTTGTCGAGATTCATGTGGCCGGGAACAATTTCGTTATAGGAGCTGACAATACCGATCAACGGTCTGGACTGCTCCTCGCTTGTCAGTCCAAGCGCATGAAACAAACTGCGGTGCGGTGCATTCTGCACACCGTCAACAATGTTTTCTTTCGACATAACGTCTCCTCCGATTAGTTGTTAATCAGCTTATCCTCATCGCTCCAGCTGTACAGCTTGCGGATATCAGCGCCGACAACCTCGGAAGGATGCTCGCTTGCAAGTTTTCTCATAGCGTTGAAGTGAACCTGACCGCCTGCGGAAGACATATCCAGCAGGAAGTCCTTTGCAAATGTGCCATCCTGAATGTTGCGAAGAATCTGCTTCATTGCCTTCTTGGTATCGTCTGTGATAATCTTCGGACCGGTGATGTAGTCACCATATTCAGCAGTGTTGGAAATGGAGTATCTCATGCCGGCAAAACCGCTCTGATAAATCAGGTCAACAATCAGCTTCATCTCGTGAATACACTCGAAATAAGCGTTTCTCGGATCATAGCCTGCTTCAACCAGAGTCTCAAAACCTGCCTGCATCAATGCGCAGACACCGCCGCAGAGAACTGCCTGCTCGCCGAAGAGGTCTGTTTCGGTTTCGGTACGGAATGTGGTTTCCAGAACGCCTGCACGAGCACCGCCGATGCCCAGTGCATATGCCAGACCGATTTCCAGTGCATCACCGGTTGCATCCTGCTCAACAGCAATCAGACACGGAACGCCCTTGCCTGCCTGGTACTCACTGCGGACAGTATGGCCCGGGCCCTTCGGTGCAATCATGATGATGTTGACATTCTTCGGGGGCTTGATGCAGCCGAAATGAATGTTGAAGCCGTGTGCAAATGCCAGAGTCTTGCCCTCTGTCAGATTCGGCTCGATGCTTTCCTTGTAAAGAGCAGCCTGCTTTTCGTCATTGATCAGAATCATGATGACATCTGCTGCCTTTGCTGCATCTGCTGCGGTCATAACGGTGAGACCCTGTTCCTCTGCCTTTGCCCAGCTCTTGGAGCCGACATACAGGCCAACAACCACATTCACACCGCTCTCCTTCAGATTCAGTGCGTGTGCATGTCCCTGAGAACCATAACCGATGATTGCAACGGTCTTTCCTGCGAGCTTCTGCAGATCGCAGTCCTGCTGATAGTAAATCTTTGCCATAATAAATAACCTCTTTCCTTTAATTATAAATTGATAATCTGACGAATGGTGGTGCTGCTTCTTTCCAGAGAAACACTGCCAGTACGACAAATTTCCAGTATAGTGTAATCACGCATCAGATTGATGAAATCATCAATTCTGCGTGTGCTGTCTGCCAGGCGGTACATCATGTAATCCTTGGTGTAATCCACACAGACAGCGCCAAAGGCATCCACCGCATGACGGATATCCTCACGGTGTTCCGGATCATTCTGCATTTTGATGAGGAGCAATTCACAGCTGATGGAATTGGTATCATCAAACTCTCTGATTGAGCAGACATCCGGCAGCTTGTAAAGCTGATTAATCAGCTGCTGCTTTGCCACATCTTCGCCATTGAAAACAACGGTAATACGAGAGTATTCCTTTGTTTCCGTTTCACTTACGGTCAGTGCGCTGATATTGAACTGACGGCGGCGGAACATGCTTGTTACACGGTTCAGAACGCCGAACTGGTTTTTCACCAGAACAGCAACGGTATGTCGGTTCACTTCAGTCACCTACCTTTACAATGATATCGTCCATACTTCCGCCGGGAGGCAGCATGGGAAGAACAAATTCATCCTTATCAATGCGGCAGTCAATCACATATGGGCCGTCCTGTGCAAATGCCCGCTTCAATGCAGCATCCAGTGCTTCCGGTGTTTCAGCGATTTCGCCGTCTGCGCCAAAGGCACGGGCCAGCTCCGCATAATTGGTCTTGCGATTCAGAACGGTGTTGGAATAATGCTGGTTAAAGAACAGTGTCTGCCACTGGCGCACCATGCCGAGCACGCCGTTATTCATCAGCAGTACCACCACCGGTACCTGATAGGATACAGCCGTTGCCAGTTCATTCAGGTTCATGCCGAAGCTGCCGTCACCGGTCACAAGAACGCTGCGTTCTCCTGTACCGTATGCTGCACCAATGGCAGCACCCAGACCATAGCCCATAGTACCAAGACCGCCGCTGGAAACAAATCTGCGTGGTGTGCGGAATACCAGATTCTGTGCAGACCACATCTGATGCTGTCCTACATCCGTACATACGGCTGTATTCTCACCCAGGTAACGGTTCAATGTCTGAATCACACGGCGGGGTGTCATGCCGTCACGATGATCCAGATTCACATCCTCCTCCCTGCGGAAGCCGTTGACAGTCTCTGTCCATTCCGGACGCTGCACTTCATTCAGCAGAGGAAGCATCTTCTGCAGAGTCAGCTTCACATCGCCACGAAGACCGCAGGCAGGCATAACCGTTTTGGAAAGTTCAGAACCATCCACATCCAGGTGAATGATTTTAGAGCCCACTGCAAACTTTGCACGATTGCCTGTTACACGGTCATTAAAGCGAACGCCCAATGACAGAATCACATCGGCGTGGTGCATTGCCATGGAAGATGCATAGTGGCCATGCATACCCTGCATGCCCAGAAATCTCGGGTGTTCTGTTGGAATGCCGGACAGGCCCATCAATGAACAGCCAATGGGAGCATCTATTTTTTCCGCCAGTGCAAGCATTTCTTCCTGTGCTTCTGCGGAAATCACGCCGCCGCCGAAATATACAAAGGGACGTTCCGCAGCATTCAGAATCTCCACAGCCTCCTGAATACGGATATCCTTTGCAGCATGTGGTGCATCTTTCTGCACAGGAGGCTTGGGTTCATACTCACATTTTGCAATCTGAATGTCCTTCGGAATATCAATCAGCACAGGGCCGGGTCTGCCGGATTTTGCCAGTGTGAAAGCCTCACGCACCGTATCTGCCAGTTCTTCCACAGAACATACAAAGTAGTTATGCTTGGTAATCGGCAGCGTAACGCCTGTGATGTCCAATTCCTGGAAACTGTCTGTACCAATCTGGCTGGTGGGCACGTTGCCGCAGATTGCCACCATTGGCACAGAATCCAGATAGGCTGTTGCAATACCGGTCACCAGATTGGTAGCACCGGGGCCGGAGGTGGAAATCACAACGCCCACCTTGCCGGTTGTTCTTGCATAGCCGTCCGCCGCATGTGCTGCGCCCTGTTCATGGGCTGCCAGCACATGATTTATTTCATCCTGATACATATAAAGGCTGTCATATACATTCAGAATTTGACCGCCCGGATAACCAAATACAGTATCACATCCCTGTTCAATCAATGTCTTCACAAGAATGTCTGCACCTGATAAAATCATGCTGTCTCCTCCTTCTGACAAAGGCATGCAACGATATAGTCACCACACTCTTTGCAGCCAACCTGCTGCATACCCTCGCTCATAATATCAGCAGTGCGATATCCTGCTGACAAATATGCCGAAACAGCCTGCTCAATGGCATCTGCCTCCTTCGGCATATCAAAGCTGTACCGCAGCATCATGGCAGCGGACAGAATGGTTCCAATCGGATTAGCCAGATTCTGGCCTGCAATATCCGGTGCAGAGCCATGAATCGGCTCATACAGGCCACAGCTGCCTGCCCCCAGGCTGGAGGAAGGAATCATGCCGATGGAACCCGTAATCATGGAAGCCTCATCAGAAAGAATATCACCGAACATATTCTCTGTTACAATTACATCAAACTGTGCCGGATTTCTGACAATCTGCATTGCGCAGTTGTCCACCAGCATATCCGTCAGGGTCACATCCGGATATTCTTCTGCCAGACGATGCATCACTTTTTTCCACAGGCGGCTGGAATCCAGCACATTGCTTTTTTCCACAGAACAAAGTTTCTTGTTCCGTTTCTGTGCTGTTTCAAATCCGATGCGTCCGATTCGCTCAATTTCCTTTTCGTTATATGTCAGCATATCAATGGCGGTATTCTCACCATCAATTATTTCTGTTTTATGCTCTCCGAAATAGATGCCGCCAATCAATTCACGGACGATGATAAAATCAATGCCCTTATCCACAATAGACTGCTTCAGAGGAGAAGCCTCTGCCAGCTGAGGCCAGATTTTGGCAGGACGGTTGTTGGAATACAGCCCAAGACCTGCACGCAGACGCAGCAAACCCTTTTCCGGACGAAGATGACCGGGCATATCATTCCACTGATTGCCGCCCACTGCACCCAGCAGCACACTGTCTGACTCTGCACATTTTTTCAGCTCGGATTCCGGCAGTGGATCTCCAAAACGGTCAATGGCACATCCGCCCATATATACATCCGTATAATGGAATGTATGGCCGTACATTTCTGCAATTTTATCAAGCACCTTGATTGCTTCATTTACAATCTCCGGGCCGATGCCGTCTCCACGGATCACAGCAATATTTTTTTCCATATCATTCACCTGCTTTCAGGGATTTCAACAAACCGCCGCTTCTTATAATATTCAGAATGAAGGGCGGAAAAGGCTGCGCCTGATAGGTTTTTCCGGTTGTCAGATTCGTAATAATACCGGTGTCAAAATTCACCTGCACCTGATCATTAGCAGAAATCTCATCTGCCGCTGCTTCACATTCCAGAATCGGCAGGCCGATATTAATGGCATTGCGATAGAAAATACGTGCAAAGCTCTTTGCAATCACACAGCCTGTGCCGCAGGTCTTGATGACAAGGGGGGCGTGTTCACGGGAGGAACCGCATCCGAAATTCCATCCTGCCACCATGATATCGCCCTTCTCCACCTGCTTTACAAATTCTGTATCAATATCTTCCATGCAGTGCAGCGCCAGTTCATTGGCATCAGGCGTATTTAAATATCTTGCAGGAATGATTACATCGGTGTCCACATTATCAGGATACTTGAATACTTTTCCCTGTGTTTCCATCGTTAACCCTCCTTATACTCTGTAATGTAACCGGTCAGTGCACTTGCTGCTGCCGTGTGCGGAGAAGCAAGATAAACCTCACTGTTTACATGGCCCATTCTGCCCACAAAATTACGATTTGTAGTAGCAATGCAGCGTTCTCCGGATGCCAGAATACCCATATAGCCGCCAAGGCATGGGCCGCATGTCGGAGTAGAAACTACTGCACCTGCATCAATAAAAGCAGTATACCAGCCACGTTCCACACATTCCCTCAGAATCTGCATGGTACCCGGAATGATGATACAGCGGATACCGTCTGCAATCTTTTTGCCCTTCAGAATCTGATACGCTGCTTCCATATCCTCCATTCTGCCATTGGTGCAGGAACCGATGACCACCTGGTCCACACGGATATCATGGAGTTCTGCGGCAGGCTTTGTATTCTCCGGCAGATGGGGACAAGCCACCACCGGCACAATTTCAGAGAGATTGATTTCAATGGTCTTCTCATATTCTGCATCTGCATCCGCTTCAAAAACGACCGGCGGGCGCTTTGCTCTGCCCTCCAGATATGCCATCGTCACCTCATCCACAGGGAAAATACCATTCTTTGCACCGGCTTCAATTGCCATATTGCAAATGCAGAGTCTGTCATCCATGGAAAGAGTTCTGACTCCCTCTCCGGTAAATTCCATGCTGCGGTACAGTGCGCCATCCACACCAATCATGCCGATAATGGTGAGAATGACATCCTTGCCGCTGCAGTTTTCCGGCAGTTTTCCTGTGAAACGGAACTGTATTGCAGAGGGGACTTTGAACCAGGCATAACCGGTTGCCATACCCGCCGCCATATCTGTGGAGCCGACACCTGTGGAAAACGCACCCACTGCGCCATAGGTACAGGTATGGCTGTCTGCACCGATGATGCAGTCGCCTGCGGTGACAACGCCCTGCTCCGGCAAAAGCGCATGCTCAATGCCCATTTTTCCCACGTCATAAAAATGGCTGATGCAGTGCTCACAGGCAAATTCACGGCAGGTCTTGGACTGCTCTGCCGCCTTAATGTCCTTATTCGGCACAAAATGGTCCAGCACCACAGCGATTCTATCCTTATCAAACACAGAATCAAATCCTGCTTTGCGGAATTCGTTGACCGCAACCGGTGTAGTTATGTCATTTCCCAAAACGATGTCGAGGTTTGCATGGATGAGCTGTCCTGCCGTTACAGTATCCAATCCTGCGTGTGCGGCAAGAATTTTTTGCGTCATGGTCATGCCCATTAGGATTCCCTCTCTTTCATCATATTACAGAATGCACTCAGCAATGCCTTTGTGCTTGCACGAATCACGTCCGTATTTGTGCCCGCACCCCAATACATTACGCCATTCTGATCTTCCAGGCCAATATAAGAAGCAGCCACACTGCGGGAGCCCTGTCCCTGCATGCTGTGCTGTGTAAATACCTGCAGAGTATACACTTCCTCTGTGTACTGGCTCAGGGCATTATTGATTGCGCTCAGGGTACCATTGCCCTCTGCCTCCATCTCTGTTTCTACACCATCCTTCATAAAGGTGATATTGATGCGAACCAGATCGTCTTCACGCATAAAATCAAAATCAGTAATGGTAATATCACTCTTCAGATTCAGATAGCATTCCGTGAAGATTTCCAGCACCTCATCCGGCTTCAGTTCCTTATGTTCCCTGTCAGAAATACTCTTGCACTGGTAGCTGAGATGCTCACGCATTTTCTGAGGAAGATTATAACCATAGGTCTGCTCCAGCAAATAACCGATGCCGCCCTTGCCGCTCTGGGAATTCACACGGATGACATCTGCATCATAGGTTCTGCCGATATCCGTGGGGTCAATGGGAATATAGGGCACATTCCACTCATGCATCTTATTTTTGCTGCGGTATTTCATGCCCTTGGCAATCGCATCCTGATGGCTGCCGGAGAATGCTGCAAAGACCAGGGCACCGGCATACGGCGCTCTGTCATATACATGCATACGGGTACAGCGTTCATATATTTCAATCAGATCTGTTATATTGGAAAGTTCCAGTTTCGGATCCACGCCATGAGAATACATATTCATTGCCAGCGTGATAATATCCACATTGCCGGTACGTTCACCATTGCCGAACAATGTACCCTCCACACGGTCTGCGCCGGCCAGCAATGCCAGTTCTGTATCTGCCACACCTGTGCCACGGTCATTATGGGGATGCAGTGAAAGCGTGACGTGCTCACGGTATTTCAGATTCTTGTGCATATACTCCACCTGGGAGGCATACACATGGGGCAGACTCATTTCCACAGTCACAGGGAGATTGATAATGACATTATTGTTTTCAGAAGGCTGCAGAATATCCAGCACTGCATTGCAGACATCCAGAGCATATTCCGGCTCAGTGCCTGTAAAGGATTCCGGAGAGTATTCAAAGCGGAAATTGCCCTCGTATTCTGATGCCAGCTGCTTTACCAGCTTTGCGCCATCGACAGCAATCTGCTTAATTTCCGCTTTGGATTTGCGGAATACCTGCTTTCTCTGCACCTTGCTGACAGAATTATAAAAATGAATGACAGCACTCGGTGCACCCTGGCAAGCCTCAAAGGTCTTGCGGATAATATGTTCACGGCACTGTGTCAGCACCTGCACCGTCACATCATCCGGAATCATGTGGTTGTCAATCAATGTGCGGAGAAATTCAAATTCCGTATCACTTGCAGCCGGGAATCCGACTTCAATTTCTTTGAATCCCACATCCAGAAGCATCTGGAAATATTCCAGTTTTTCTTCCAGATTCATGGGAATCACCAATGCCTGATTGCCGTCACGCATATCCACACTGCACCAGACAGGTGCCTTTTCAATGTGGTCTTTCTTGATCCAGTCCCGGTATTCTTCGGAGACCGGGAAATAACCGACTTTATATTTTGTTGCATCCATCATATCAATCGGTCACTCCTTTTCTGCAATGACTTCCACTTCCACCAGTACATTCTTGGGAAGTGATTTTACTGCAACGCAGGAACGGGCAGGCTTTTCTGTAAAATACTGTCCATATACCTCGTTGAAAGCTGCAAAATCTGCCATATCACTGAGGAAACAGACAGTCTTGACTGCACGCTCCAGGGAGGAACCGGCTGCTTTCAGTACAGCAGCTAAATTTTTGCAGACCTGATGTGTCTGCTCTGTAATATCATTTCCGTTGACGGCACCTGTTTCCGGATTCAGTGCAATCTGTCCGGATGTAAATACCAGACTGCCGACACACACAGCCTGAGAATAGGGGCCGATTGCGGCAGGTGCATTTTCCGTGTGAATTTTGTTCATCATATCAAACTCTCCTTTTCAAACCATACAATCCGAAAGCCTTCACTGCGCAGTGATTCCGTAATGAGCTGCACATGGGCATAGTCTCTCGTTTCCATTTCAATACGAAGGAAGCATCCATTGACGCTTTTGGTATTTCCCTTTTCATAATGCACACCTGTGACGTTGCCGCCGCAGTCTGCAATGATGCGGGAAATCTCCTTCAGCTGTCCGGGTTTGTCCATCAGTTCAATCAGCAGGCTGGTTGATCTGCCGGAATTGCGCAAACCACGGTCAATGACACGGGAAAGGCTGGTCACATCAATGTTTCCGCCGGAAACCACCGCCACCACACGCTTTCCTTCCAGATTAAACTTATGGAACATGACAGCCGCCACGGCTGCTGCGCCTGCACCTTCTGCAATCATCTTCTGCTTTTCAATCAGTGCCAGAATTGCACTTGCCACTTCATCATCACTGACCAGCGCAATTTCATCCACATAGTTTTTCACCAGGGCAAAGGTATTCTCCCCCGGCTGCTTCACGGCAATGCCGTCTGCAATGGTTGACACAGAGGACAGGCATTCAATCTGATTTGTCCTGACAGAGTTATACATACTGGGCGCACCGGTTACCTGTACGCCATATACCTTCACGGAAGGGCGAATCTGCTTCACGGTATATGCGATACCGGAAATCAGTCCGCCGCCGCCCACAGGCACCACAATCGCATCAATATCATCCAGTTCATTGATAATTTCCAGTGCTATGGTACCTTGTCCTGCAATCACATTTTCATCATCAAAGGGATGAATAAAAGTATATCCCTTTTCTTCTTTCAGTTTCAGTGCCTTCTGGTAGGCATCATCATAACAGCCTTCCACCAGGCAAACATTTGCACCGAAGCCTTTTGTGGCTTCAACTTTGGAAATCGGTGCAGTATCCGGCAGGCAGATCAGAGACTGAATCTGATTCTTGGTGGCTGCCAGTGCCACACCCTGTGCATGGTTGCCTGCAGAACAGGCAATCACGCCATTGGCTTTTTCCTCATCTGAGAGCAGAGCCATCTTGTACGCAGAACCACGAACCTTGAATGAACCGGTAATCTGCAGATTTTCCGGCTTCAGATAAAGTTCACAGTCCGGTGCAATGCCATAGGCTCTGACCACATTGGTTTCCCGAATAATACTTTTCAGGACCGTCTGTGCATGGAACACTTTATCCAGTGATAACATCCTAACCATCCTTTTCCTTTTTTGCTTTGGGAATAAAAATGCCCATCCCAAAGCCTTTTTGCTTTGAGACGGGCGATAATTATCCTAAAAAGGAATTAGCACTCGCGGTACCACTCAAATTGCAGAAATGGATCTGCCACCTCACGAAGTCCAACAACTTCCTTGCCTTCACGCAGCATCACGAGACAACCTAGGACATCACATATCATCAGCCGTCCAGCTCCAAAGTGAGAGAAACAGACTCTATACACATATCGGTTTTCACCAGCCACCGACTCTCTGTAATGCTTTTGTTCTGTTCATTCTTTATCATAGCTTTTATTAATATTCAACTTTTCATATTATAGCACAAAAATTTCGGAATGTCAATAGTCTATGACAAATTCGTCATGAACCGCATTGACAATTTCATGCACATAGTGTATAATAAAAACAGTTCGATATCCGGAGCAAACCGAATCAGGATATAGAAAAAAGGAGGATATACAATGGTCAAGCATGTTATTTTATGGCAGCTGAAAGAAGCATATGCCGGTGAAAAGGGCACCGCTGTCCGTCAGGGCATCAAGGAAGGTCTGGAACAGCTGAAAGGCATCGTACCCGGCCTCGTGGACATTCATGTACAAATCGAATGTCTGCCCACATCCAATGCAGATGTAATGCTGGATTCTACTTTTACTGATGCGGAAGCACTTAAAAATTATGCAGTGCATCCTGCACATGTTGCAGTGGCAGATGAAAAGGTTCGCCCATTCACACAATCACGCACCTGCATGGATTTTGAAGTGTAATGAAAAATGCAGCTCCGCTTTATGCAGAGCTGCATTCTTTATTTGAAAAATCTGTTCAGACTGCTTCAAAGCCGTGCTGCAGATCAGCCAGAATATCATCAATATGCTCTGTTCCGATGGAAAGACGGATGGTATTCGGCTTGATGCCTGCCTCCAGCAATTCTGCCTCTGTCATCTGGGAATGGGTTGTAGATGCCGGGTGAATGACCAGTGACTTGACATCCGCCACATTCGCCAGCAGGGAGAACAGCTCCAGGCTTTCGGTGTATTTCTTTGCACGTTCTGCATCGCCCTTGATTTCAAAGGTGAAGATAGATGCTGCACCATTTGGGAAGTATCTGTTATACAGTTCCAGCGCTTTGCCCTGTTCCAGAGAAGGATGGTTTACATGCTCCACCTGGGGATGATTTTTCAGGAATTCCACAACCTTCAGTGCATTCTCCACATGTCGTTCCAGGCGAAGAGACAAGGTTTCCAGGCCCTGCAGCAGCAAGAAGGAATTGAAAGGAGAAATGGTTGCGCCCTGATCTCTCATGAGTGTTGTGCGAAGCTTCATGATATAGGCAATGTCGCCGCAGGCCTCTGTGAAAACAACACCGTGATAGGATGGATTCGGCTTGGAAAGGCCCGGGAATTTGTCATTCTGCGCCCAGTCAAAATGGCCGCCGTCAACTACAACGCCACCCATCACAGTACCGTGGCCGCCAATAAATTTTGTAGCAGAGTGTACAACAATATCTGCACCATGCTCCAGCGGTCTCAGCAGAAACGGCGTTGCAAATGTGTTGTCCACAATCAGCGGAATGCCATGTGCATGTGCAATTTTCGCAACAGCTTCAATATCCAGCACATCGGAATTTGGATTGCCCAGTGTTTCTGCATACAGCAGCTTGGTATTAGGCTGAATCGCCTTCTCAAAATTCTCAGGATCAGATGCATCCACAAATGTTGTGGTCAGTCCCTGTTCAGCAAGCGTATTGGCCAGCAGATTATAAGAACCACCGTACAGACTCTTGGAAGCGACAATATGATCGCCTGCAACCGCAATATTCTGAATGGCATAGGTAATGGCTGCAGATCCGGAAGCCGTTGCCAGAGCTGCCGCACCGCCTTCCAGAGCGGCAATTCTCTTTTCAAAGACATCCGATGTCGGGTTCATCAATCTGGTATAGATGTTACCGCCCTCCGTCAGACCGAAACGGCCTGCTGCCTGTGCAGAATCACGGAACACATAAGAAGTGGTGGCATAAATCGGAACAGCTCTTGCATCCGTTGCAGGATCCGGGGTTTCCTGCCCCACATGTACCTGCAGTGTTTCAAAATGATACTTGCTCATATCAATATCCTCTCAAATTTATATTATTCATATTTATTTTGTAGTCTTAGTTTTTCAGAATATGCCGCACATTCTGTGCGGCATATGATTATTCAAACATCGGAGTAGACAAATATCTGTCACCGGTATCCGGCAAAAGAACCACGATATTCTTTCCCTTGTTTTCCGGCCGTTTTGCCAGCTGGAATGCTGCCCACAGCGCAGCACCGGAAGAAATGCCTACCAGCACGCCTTCTGTCTGTGCAATCTTCTTGCCGGTCTTAAAGGCATCTTCATTCTGAACTGTAATGATTTCATCATAAATCTCAGTATTCAGTGTTTCCGGAACAAAGCCGGCGCCAATACCCTGAATTTTGTGGGGGCCTGCCTTACCCTCGGAAAGCACCGGAGAGCTACTCGGCTCAACAGCCACAATCTTCACATTTCCGTTTTTCGATTTCAGATATGCACCCACGCCACTGAGTGTGCCGCCTGTGCCTACGCCTGCCACAAAGATATCCACCTGTCCATCTGTATCCTCCCAGATTTCCGGGCCTGTCGTGGCAATATGGGCCTTGGGATTTGCTTCATTGGTAAACTGTGACGGAATAAATGCATTCGGAATTTCCTTTGCAAGTTCATCCGCCTTCTCAATGGCACCCTTCATGCCTTTGGAGCCATCTGTCAGCACCAGTTCTGCGCCGTAGGCATTCATCAGCTGACGTCTTTCAATGCTCATGGTTTCCGGCATGACAATGATTACACGATAGCCCTTGGATACACCGATTGCAGAAAGACCAATGCCGGTGTTTCCGCTTGTCGGTTCGATAATCACACTGCCCGGCTTCAGCAGTCCCTTTTCCTCTGCATCCTCAATCATAGCCTTGGCAATTCTGTCTTTTACAGAACCTGCCGGGTTCAGATATTCCAGCTTTGCCAGAACCTTTGCACCAAGGTTTTCTTCGTTTTCCAGATTCACTAACTCCAGAAGCGGTGTATGTCCCACCAATTCTGCAATATGCCGCTTGATATTCATATTCATTTCCTCCTAACGAGTTTTTTGTATCTGTTTGGTATGGTTAGATTATATCATACAATTCCTATTTCGTCAATAGGTTTATTGTATATTTGTTTGTTATGCTGTGATTTCTGTTTCATTTCGCATTCAGCATATTCATTCTGCACAATACTAAGGCATAAAGCGACACAAAAAAGCCCTAATCAAACGAAAGGCAGTATCCTCTTGGCAAAAGGATACCGCCTTTTCTCTTTTATTCATCAAAATGCAGCACATCGTTGACCTCAAGAAGCTGCATAAACGCATATCTTGCCTGATTTTTCCACTCCGGCCGAATCATATAGTACAGATAATGCTCTATCAGATTCAGCGTCTGGAAGGAACGGCCCTCAATCTTAAACTGTTCAAATCCCATGGGAATATACTGTTCCCAGATTTCCTCAGGCGAAATATGATTCGGCAGCCCCGTAATATCAAACAGTGTCCGCTCTGAACAAGGGCAGTTATCATATTTCATTACTCCGGGATGTTTCTGCTCCATTGCCTGCACAGACAAAGGCTGATTCGGATGTGTCCGCATATGCTCTGCAAAAACAATCTGCATCTTTCCAATGGCACGGTAATGCTCTGAACGAACCGGACATCCTGCATTACAGCAGGCATTTACCAGCAATTCGCATTTTTTCTTATCCGGTATTTTTTCCAGCGTTTCAAAATCATGATTCAGGTCATAATCAATCACAACGATATGATAATCCTTTTCCACTTCTGAAAGCAGACGCTCCGGCTCTGTAATGCGCTTGCAGGTGGAGCTTGTGATTTTATAGCCCGGATAGCGGCTGCGGATGTAATCTTCCAGCAGCGGAGATGCCACAATCACCTCATTCAGGCCATTATCTGCATACTGCATAATCTTGTTGCAAAGCGGATCAGACAGATGCTGTTCTTCAATCATCGGATTCGTAAAGGTAAAACGCAGCGGAATGCCTCTCTTATTAAACGCCTGAAGAACCCCTTTGATAAAACGCTCATCACAATAACCGCTCTGTACTCTTCCGCCATTCCATAATGCAGGAGGAAACACGCCGTATACGGATGCAATCTCTACGCCCTCACGAAAAAACTCAGGCTTCCTTGCCAGTAATTCTGTAAACACCAGATTAAACTTGAAATGCCCTGCAAAATCAGGCAAATGGAATCTTGCTCTCACGCAAATTTCACCCTTTCATTCAATGGTATTCTTACTATAGCATATTATTTTGGTTCTGTCAAGGGAAATAGAAAATGCGCAACCAATTCGGTTACGCATTGAAAATGGTGGACCCGAAGGGGATCGAACCCTCGGCCTCTGCGTTGCGAACGCAGCGCTCTCCCAACTGAGCTACGAGCCCATAAATTCATTATACCACACATTCCTGCACTTGTCAAGGGATATCTGACAGCAAAGCACCGCACACAGCATATCGGCTGTATACGGTGTTCTTTGCACAGCAGTGCTTTTATTCAATCCAGATTATCTTTGCGCTTAATTGCAAATCCAACCACATCAGGACCGGCATTGCAGCAGATGGCTGCACCGATATTCCAATAATACTCCGGCGGATAACCTAACGCTTTGGTCAATGCTTCCCCAAATGCCTTTGACATTGTGTCATCACAGCCTGTCAGAATTACATAAGGAGACTGAGGCTGAATGTCATTCTTAACAACCTCCACCATTTTCGGAATCACATTCTGCTCTCCGCGAATCTTCTGCAGCACAGAGGACTTGCAGTTGACAATGCGGCAAAACGGCTTGAGCCCCAGCAGTTCCCCTGCAAAGGCAGCTGCCGCACTGACTCTGCCGGAACGCTTCACATATTTCAGCGTCTTCGGCACAAAATACAAACCGGCATGGCTGGTCCAGTCATCAAGATACTCCACCAATTCCTCTGCACTTGCGCCATTCTTCAGTTTCTTTGCCGCTTCCAGTACCGGATATCCATAGGCAGCAGTATAGTTTCTGCCGTCTACCAGATGAATGCGCATGGTACAGTTGGGATGTTCCTTCTGAAACTGTTCACGGGCATACTCCGCATTGGCATAGGTGCCGGAACCGCCTGCACCAATGGTGGTATAAATCAAATCTGTATATCCCTCTGCTGCAATCTGCTCATATGCTTCCTGAATTTCAAAGGGAGTCTGCTGTGCAGTGGAGGGAAACTCCCTGCATTCCGCAATCATCTTATAAAATTTTTCTTTGGTAAAATCCAGTTCCTCCCGATATCCCTGACCATCCACTGTAATGGCCATATACAGCATATGAATGCCATATTCCTCTGCCTGTTCCTTAGAAATATCGCTGACGGAATCCGTCATGAGTTTGATCTTCTGTGTTGTCATATTGCGTGTTTCCTTTCCTTATATCTGACTGATATCGTATTCTCTGGGTGTTTCCGGTTCCCATTCAGCTTTTGCCCATCTGCCGTCACTGGTCAGACCTTCAAACTGATGCTGGCGCAGCACCTCATAGGCGGCAACTGCCACCGAGTTGGAAAGATTCAGGCAGCGCAGTGTTTCACGCATCGGAATCCGCACACATCGCTCCGGATGTTCCTTCAGGAATGCATCATCCAGGCCCGTATCTTCCCGCCCAAAAAACAGATAGGTTTCCGACGGATACTGCACATCTGTGTATAGCGTACCGGTTTTCGCAGTAAAATAAAAATACGGATTTTCAGCTCCGGCGGCAGGGTGTGCCGCAAAAAATGCTTCTATATTATCATAATGGTAAATGTCCAGTTTGTCCCAGTAATCCAGACCTGCACGCTTCAGCTTTGCATCATCAATGCGAAAGCCAAGCGGATGAATCAGATGCAGAGCTGCACCTGTCACAGCGCAGGTTCTTGCAATACTGCCTGTATTCTGCGGAATGCGCGGCTCCACCAAAACAAAATTCAGTTTATGCAATTTCAACGCTCCTTTTGTAAACGAAAGATTGCCTACATTCTATCATATAATATTTTTTTTGTCAAGTATACCTCTGTTTTTAGTATTTAGATAAATTTCAAAATACCTCTTGACAACACATTCCAAATGTGCTATAATGTATTTAGACAAACATCTAAATACATTTGTGATTCCGGAATCCGCAGCTGTTTGTCCATACACAATCTGAAAACGAGGTGATATCTGTGAAAGATATCTGGGGTGCTCTGGCAGACCCTATCCGCCGTGAAATCCTCACCATGCTGCAGAAAGAGGATAAAACGGCAGGTGAAATCTCTGCTGCCTTTCCCGTTTCCAACGCCACCATTTCTCACCACCTGAAAATTTTGCGTGAAGCAGATCTGGTGACATCCAAAAAGGAAAAGCAGACCATTACCTACAGTCTGAATCTGACTGTTTTCCAGGAATTTCTTATGCAGCTTTCCACCGCCTTTGGCCGTATTGAACAGGAGGAACAATCATGAAAAAAATGAATATTACCCTTTGCATTCTGACACTGATAAATCTTGCTGTCTCCTTTTTTGTCATTCTGCGCACTATGCCGGACACTGTACCAACCCATTTCAACGCAGAATTCGTATGTGACGGCGTCGGTTCCAAATGGGGTGCCATTGTGCTCCCTGCCATTGCATGCATCATGGCACTCCTCACACCGCTTGTCATAAAAACCAGCAAGCAGAGCGACGATGCACTGCCGAAAAAAATCAATGCCTTTATTTCTCTGTTCATCGCAGCCATCGGCTGGATTATGCTGTTCATGATGAAGCAGAATGTGACATTGGGTGAACGCATCAACGGTTCCTGGTATCCCGCCATGCTGCTGCTTACCATAGCTGCCGTGTTCATCTGCATCGGCAACTATATGCCCGTAGTTGAGCAGAACAACGTACTGGGACTCAAAATCAAATGGACACTGGAGAACGCTGTCTGCTGGAAGCGCACCCACAGAATCGCCGGAAAAATTATGGTCGGAAGCGGTCTTATCATGATACTGCTGACCGCATTATCCATGCTGCTGCATTGGAATATGGTACTGTCCCTTTGCCTTTCTATGACAATTCTCACTGCCGATATCGTCGCAATCTGCTTCTATGCCTATCTGCACAGAGAAGACCACTGATATCCATACTGAAATAAGCCGAAAAGAGGAAGCCTATGTTTTTTGAAGAACTGCAAAAAGGAATGACCATTACACTAGAGCCTGCACGAATCGAAAAAGAAGAAATGATTGCATTTGCAGAACGCTACGACAATGTACCGCTCCATACCGATGAAGAATATGCCAGAACAACACACTTCGGGCAGCTGATTGCACCGGGCGTTATGTCCTTCATGAGTGTCTGGGCAAAGTATCTGGAAAAGGATTTATTCGGTACAGAGCTGATTGCCGGACTTTCTACAAAAATCGAATGGTTTATGCCGGTTTTTGCAGATGATGAGCTGACCGGTACAGCCGTTATCACAAACATGACGGAACGCAATGCAAAAAACGGACTGGTGGAACTGACCATTGATATCGTAAACCAGAATGGTCAGCTTGTTATGCGTGACACCACAGAAACAGTGGTAAAAAGAAAATGGAAGGAACAATGATTGCCCTGATTGCGGCACGTTCACAAAACAATGTCATTGGCAGACAGGGCAGAATTCCCTGGAATATTCCGGGGGAACAGCGCCAGTTCCGTGAGCTGACCACCAATCATGTCGTCATCATGGGGCGCAGAACCTATGAAGAAATCGGGCACCCGCTTCCGAATCGCATCAATGTGATTGTATCCCGCATCCGCAGATTCACAGGTGAAAATCTATATACTGTTTCTTCCCTTCCGCAGGCAATCGCACTGTTTCCGGATCAAAAGCTGTTCATCGCCGGAGGTGCGGGGCTGTTTGCAGAGGCAATACCCATTGCGGACAGCATCTATCTGACGGAAATCCATACCATTATCCCAGATGGCGACACCTTTTTTCCGGCTTTCCGCATCATGGATTTCGAAAAAGAAATCCTGGAAGAAGGCGGAGAAGAAATACGCTATACACGCACTGTATATCATAGAAAAGGCAGTACTCTCAAATGAGAATACTGCCTTTCTGTGTTTATCTGCCATCCGTATAAAATCAAATTACTTCAATACAATCAGCTTTGCAACATGCTGCAGAATCAGAACAACATCGTCGCTGGTCAGTTTGTTGTCACGGTTTGCATCTGCATTCAGTTTGCCCTGTGATGTAATCTCCGCTTCAGAATCTTCAGCAAGAGCACGAGCAAGCAGAACAGCGTCGGCAACATCGACAGTTTTATCACAGGTAGTGTCTCCGAGAAATATATCGGAGTCAACGTCAACAGTTGTTGTAGTTGTCCCGCTTGTTCCCGGAACAGGAGTAGTACCAATATCCTTAACCTCGATATCAGCAGAGCAATTGCCCTTTGTGCCATCCGGCTCTTCACCCCAGACAAGCTTGCCATTGACATACATGGTAATGTGCTCATTCAAGGAATCAGCGGACTTCAGGCTTGTAGCATCTTCAACTCCTTTGTAGGACCAGTCATTTGCAGGATCCCATGCACCTGTGGTAGGCTTGCCTTCAATTGCATCCGGAATGGAGATACGGAACTGCACCTCATCACGGTGTTCAGACTGACCTGTCGGCATAATCGCTCTGCCGTCTTCAAACTTTATATTTGCGTAGTAGATATTATCCTTGAAGAGGTACGGTCCGAAAACGGTTGCATATCCCTGCTCGCCAGCTGAATACTGCTGTGACTTTCCTTCTACCTTAATCTGATCAACTGTCAGGCCTGCATCCAGCAGTTCTGTCACATCAAAGAAGTAGTGATATTCAACATCCTTCTGCACACGGGTCGGCCATGCAGTGTGGTTCATTGCCCACGCCTTGATTTCAGTATAGCTTGCGCCGGAGCCATTCAATACGGCAGCAACTTCCCATTCAGCCCACTTCGGTGTTTCAGCCTGCGGGAAATCAGCCAGCGGTTTTCCGCCGTACTGATCAATCAAAGCACACAGTGCAGCTGTGTAGCCTGCATTGTAGTCGATTGCAACTTCTGTATACTGATAGTCGGAAACCTTATAATCGCCATACTGGCCCTTGGAGTCAGGACCGCCGATCAATGCACCATAAAGTGTATGTGCATACTCTGTCTGCCATTCTTCTCCGCCGGTAGAGCCGGATTCCTGGCCCAGTTCATTCCAGTGGTCATCGTGAATACCGGATGTTGTTCTGTGGTGAATCGCAGTCGGATTCTTCTCACCCATACCAAGCACATAGCTGAGGCCAAGTGCATTATCACCAAACATATAATCCATCTGGCCCTTTGCCCATGTGCGGTATCTGTCAGAAAGCGAAGCATTATTTGCGAAGATTGTATCAGATGCAATTTCTGCAATCCATGCAGTATTTGCAGCGTGACGGAGACAGCCCCAGTTAAAGAGCCATGCAAGGCCATCAGGTGTATAATCAACCTTCTTGCCGCCGTAGCCGTCCATCCAGTATTCCAGATGGTGGGAAACATGGTCAATCCATTCCGTCTCCCCAGAGTTAATTGCATAGAGCAATGCTGCAGCCTGGGATGTATCATCCCAGCAAAGGCCCCATGTGTACTTTCTGTCTGTAGACTGGTTTTCAAGCGGGAATTCTGCAATATAATCAGACTTAATCAGCTCAAGATAGCTCTTGTCGCCTGTTGCCATATAGAGCCAGTTTGCAGCATACATACAGTCGTCCACCCAGGAAGTTGCAGGATAGAAATTCTTCTGCAAGCCCTGATTATCCAGCGAACGGTTGGCATCAGCAGTTTTGAAAAGGCTCTTGGCATGCTTGAGATATTCAGCAGCCTTCTCTGCATCAATATCCTTGAACATCATGTAGCCCTGTGCCAGCACAGCAGCAGAAAGCGCAAATGTGGATGAGTCAGAAAGTGTATCATAGGTTCTTTCCTCATTTCCAAACTTCAGAGTATGCTTTCTGAGATATACCTCAGCACTGCACCATACAACGTGGTCATCCTCGTCACCGATCGTACCAATCATGGTACCGTCGCCAAGGTCACAATTCAGAACATAATCAATTCCCCACTGAATATTCTTTCTGAAGAGTTCTTCCAGGCCTGCATTCTTGATGGCATCCTTGTACTGGAGATAGCCCCATGCCATAATGGATGCAGAATACGCATTTGTAAGCGTAAACTTATAGTGGTCACCTGCATCGTACCAGCCGCCGTCAACGACGTCACCCGGAGTACCATCCTCCTTCACCATGGAATCCGCTCTCCAGGATACACTGTTCCACTCCGGAAGAATTCCGGACTGCTGTACCTCATAGAAAAACATGGATTTTTGCAGTGCCTCCGCGTAATTGTACTTAGAGCCGGCTGCTGATACCTGCATACCTGCTGTCGGTACAGCAGAGGCAGCAAGCACCGCCGCAGAAATTACTGCAGCAATTCTTTTAGATTTCATAAAAAAACCCCCTCTTAAAATTTCGCAGTATGCCCCTCTTTTGCACATACTGTCTTTATTATAATACTCTTTTTTCAATGATTTGTCAAGGGATAAAGCGAATAAATTCAATATTCAAATTGCGGCAATACCCAATGATTGCGCCGCATAAACAAAAGAGACACCATCCGGATGGTGTCTCTTTTTCATCATACTGAAAACGGCGGATATTAATAATCCATACCGCCGCCCGGCATCGGAGGAGTCGGCGGCAGCGGCTCCTTGATATCTGTTACAAGGCTCTCAGTTGTCAGAACCATTGCAGATACGGAAGCAGCATTTTCCAGAGCAGAACGTGTTACCTTTGTAGGATCAACGATACCTGCCGGAATCATATCTACATACTCCTCAGAATATGCATTGAAGCCGTAGCCCATCTTATCTGCACGCTTGATGTTCTCAATGATGACAGAGCCTTCCAGACCGGCATTTGCAGCAATCTGGCGAATCGGCTCTTCCAGTGCACGGAGAATAATCTTTGCGCCTGTCTTCTCATCGCCTTCCAGCGAATCAACCAGTGCCTGAACAGAGGTTGCAGCATTCAGCAGTGCAACACCGCCGCCGGCAACAATGCCTTCTTCAACAGCAGCCTTTGTTGCAGCCAGTGCATCTTCCACACGCAGCTTCTTTTCCTTCATCTCGATTTCAGTAGGTGCGCCAACCTTAATGACAGCAACACCGCCAACCAGCTTTGCAAGACGCTCCTGCAGCTTTTCACGGTCGAAATCAGAGGTGGAGTTTTCGATTTCAGAACGAATCTGTGCTACTCTTGCAGCCAGTGCCTCAGGATTGCCTGCACCATCCACGATAATGGTATTCTCCTTGGAGATAACCACCTGACGTGCACGGCCCAGCTGTGTCAGCTGTGTATCCTTCAGCTCCAGGCCCAGGTCAGATGTGATTACCTCACCGCCTGTCAGAGTTGCAATATCCTTCAGCATTTCCTTGCGGCGGTCACCAAAGCCGGGAGCCTTGACAGCCACGCACTTGAATGTGCCGCGGAGGTTGTTCAGAATCAATGTGGTGAGTGCTTCACCCTCAACATCTTCTGCAACGATAACCAGACGCTTGCCGCTCTGAACAATCTGCTCCAGCAGCGGGAGGATTTCCTGAATATTGGAAATCTTCTTATCTGTAATCAGCAGGAATGCATCGTCATAAACAGCTTCCATCTTGTCGGTATCTGTTACCATGTAGGGGCTGACGTAGCCACGGTCAAACTGCATGCCTTCCACAACTTCGCTGTAGGTTTCAGCAGTCTTGGATTCCTCGATAGTGATAACACCGTCTTTGGAAACCTTCTCCATTGCACCTGCAATCAGTTCACCGATTTTCTCATCAGCAGAAGAAATGGTTGCAACTCTTGCAATATCCTCGCTGCCGTCCACAGTCTTGGAATTTGCCTTGACAGTTTCCACAGCGGTCTTGACAGCCTTGTCCAGGCCCTTCTTCAGAATCATGGGATTTGCGCCTGCTGCAATATTCTTCATACCCTCACGGATAATTGCCTGTGCCAGCAGAGTTGCAGTGGTTGTACCATCACCGGCTGCATCGTTGGTTTTTACGGAAACTTCCTTTACCAGCTGTGCACCCATGTTCTCGAAAGGATCATCCAGTTCGATTTCCTTTGCAATGGTAACACCGTCATTGGTAATCAGCGGTGCACCGAACTTCTTGTCCAATACAACATTTCTGCCCTTTGGGCCAAGTGTAATTTTAACAGTATCAGCCAGCTTGTCAATACCGGCCTGCAGTGCTTTTCTGGCGTCCTCGCCATACTTCAGATCTTTTGCCATAATTTATTCTCCTTTCAACGTACAATGACGTCAGCGAAATTACTCAACAACTGCCAGAATATCATTTTGTTTTACGATAGTATATTCAATACCATCCAGCTTGACCTCTGTGCCTGCATACTTGCTCAGCAGCACCTTGTCGCCGACCTTCACATACATGGTAACTTCCTTGCCGTCCACTACGCCGCCCGGGCCTACAGCAACGACCTCAGCCACCTGGGGCTTTTCCTGTGCGGAAGCAGTCAGAATAATACCGCCCTTTGTGGTCTCCTCTGCTTCGGTCATACGAATTACGACTCTGTCAGCCAAAGGTTTAATTGTCATAATAGGTTCCTCCTTGTTCTATGGTTTGGTTCAGACACATACCGTTCTCCTGCGCTGCCGCAGTAATTTCCGGATGTGTTAGCACTCTTTGTGTTTGAGTGCTAAATCTATTTTACCATTTTTTGAAAAAAAATCAAGTCTTTTCTCCATCTTTTCACATTATTTGTATATATGCACAATTTTCATTGTCGTTTACTGTTCAAATTGATGAATGGATATTTTTCGGATTTTATAAAAAAAACATAAATTTTTTGCTTATGATGCGAATAATCTCTTGACAGATGCTATGTTTTTATGATACAATAATATAGTATACAACAATTACAGCACTTGTATGATTTCTTTGCAAAATAATGCATACGTCAGCAGGTTTCTCTGCTGCAGAAAGGCAGACACGAAATGCAGGATCTGTTTTTTTTACCGGATCGTTGGGAACCGGACGCAATGATCTCATCGAATAATACGAAGCCGGTAAAAGTACATGGCTATCTGAACCGTACCATTGATGCATGGCAGATTGGCAGCTGGGATTCCAGATGGTCCGCAATCGAATCCTCTATTCCCGTAGAAAAGGGATGGCTGGAACCGGGGCAGGAATATCGTTTTTGTTTCTGCTTAAACGGCGGCGAAAACAGTGAAGGAACGGAAACCTGCATGCTGGAAATTTTCGGTGACGACTGGGAAGACAGACTCGCATTTCCCCTGAACCGTTCCATCACCAAGCCGATTCTGTACAAAAATCACTGGTTCATTTATGCGATTCCCTTTATATCACCTTCCGCCACAGAGGTTCTGCATTTTCGGTTTGTTGCCAGCGGTGCCGTCTGTACCATCGGCAGCATTCCTGAAATGAACATGTCTGTTCCGGAATCGCTCACATCTGACGAACCGGATACCACGCATTCGCAAAGACATAACCTTTTCTATTCCAGCGGCTGGCCGGAGGGAAAGGAATCCAATACAACGAACAACGGCAACGCATCCCCACGTTCCAGAAAACTTTTGAAAGGTGCTGTTGCCGCCGGTACAGCTGCCGGCGTGCTTCTGCTTTGCCATATGATAAATAATCGGAGAAAAAAGCCATGAAAGACAAATCAGATTTTTCCAGCAAATTGATGCTGGCAGCAGCCTGTGCAGCGGTTTTATCCGCTTTTTCAGCCTGCGGCAACGCACCGGATTCTGCTGATGTTTCAGAATCCACCAGTGCATCCACAACTACGACCATTACTTTCAAAGAAGAAACCACTGTCACAACAGATCAGATGGTTCCTGTGAATGTTTCTGCCATTGCAGTTGTACATGCAAATATACCGGAGGACAAAAGCAGCATTCCGCTGTATGAATCTCCCTCGTTTAAGAGTGACACTGTCCTGAACCTGACAGCAGATGATGTTCTCTCGGTATTGCAGAGAAAGAACGGCTGGATTATGGTGCGTGTCAGAGGCAAGCAGGGATGGCTGCCTGTTTGCAGTATTTCTTCTGTACCGGCAGAAACGGAATCCACCACAACAACCACCGGAACTGCTGTGACCGGATATGTTTCTCTGCCTACAGACATTTCCGCTGCCGGCATTTATGAAAAAGCAAATGAAGATTCCGATTTGCTTGCCATTGTACGTCACGGCAGTCTGCTGGACATTTTCAGAAGTGCTTTCGGCTGGAGCTATGTGGGCTATCAGGATGATGACGCTTATGTCACGGGCTATCTGCATGCAGACTATGCAGTAACCGGTACCATGACAACTACCGAAACAACAACCACCACCACTGTTGTTTCAACTGCAGCAGGCGCAGACAATACAGCTGCTCCCGCCACAACAGCAGCGCACCCCGTAACCACAGCACCGCCCACAACAAAAGCAACCACCACTCAGACAACCCGTGCACCGAAGATTAATATGTTCATTGATGCTACGGAATTGTGGAGCCAGGTAAACTACAGCTACCACGGCGTTATTCTTGAGGTCACTGACATTATCTGCTCTAACGGCAGTGCGAAGGCTGTCTACGAAACGCCCAGCGGCATCAAGCAGAGATCTGTTTACGGCATTCAGATTACCGGTGCAGATCCAAACGGCGATAAAGGCATGGTTTCCATTATCGGCACTGTATCCATTCAGAGGCTGCTGGATTCCGGTGAAACAGAAGAAATCGAGCAAAAGACCTTCAGCATTTTCAAAAAAGTACAATAAGTGGAAGCCGCACAGTTTCTGTGCGGTATTCCATTGTAACAGAATCATCAGGAGGAATTAAGATATGAAACTTGGAATGGTTGGCCTTCCGAATGTAGGCAAGAGCACACTGTTTAACGCACTGACAAATGCAGGTGCAGAGTCCGCAAACTATCCGTTCTGTACCATTGATAAAAACGTAGGTGTGGTATCCGTGCCGGATACCCGTCTGGAGAAACTGGCCGAAATCTACAAGCCGAAAAAGTTTACGCCTGCAACACTCCAGTTTGTTGATATCGCAGGATTGGTAAAGGGTGCAAGCAAGGGTGAAGGTCTGGGCAACCGTTTCCTTGCAGATATCCGTGAAGTAGATGCCATTATTCATGTGGTGCGCTGTTTTGAAGATGATAACATTGTTCACGTTGATGGTTCCATTGATCCGAAACGTGATATTGAAGTCATTAATCTGGAGCTGATTTTCTCCGATATTGAACTGATTGAACGCCGTATTGACAAGACCGCAAAGCTGGCAAAGGGCGACAAAAAATACCTGGCAGATTTGGAGCTGCTGAAAAAGCTGCAGGAGCACCTGACAGAAGGCATGCCGGCCCGCAGCTTCGACTGCACTGAGGACGAATGGGCTGTCATTCTGGAAACACCGCTCCTCACTGCAAAGCCCGTTATCTACGCAGCAAACCTTTGCGAAAATGATTTCTCCGGTGATCTGGACAGCAATCCCCATTTTCAGGCTGTGCGCAGCATTGCAGAAGCAGAGCATGCCGCAGTATTCCCGATTTGTGCACAGATTGAAGCTGAAATTTCTGACATGACGGAAGAAGAACAAAAAGAATTTCTCTCCGACCTTGGCCTGACAGAATCCGGCCTGACTCGTATTATTCATGCAGGTTATGCACTGCTTGGCCTGATTTCCTATCTGACAGGCGGTTCCGATGAGTGCCGTGCCTGGACCATTAAGAAAGGAACAAAGGCACCCCAGGCTGCCGGCAAAATTCATTCTGATTTTGAAAAAGGTTTTATCCGTGCAGAGGTCATTTCCTTTGAGGACTTTATGGCAAACGGCGGAAATATGGCAGCAGCAAAAGAAAAAGGAGTTGTCCGTATGGAGGGCAAGACCTATGAAGTTGCAGATGGCGACATCATCACATTCCATTTCACCTCCTGATTTCTGAACATCAAAGAAAAAAGCAGCCGTTTGGCTGCTTTTTTATATGCTATTTTCCTGAAACAATATCGCTCCATGAAATGGTTTTATCATGCATCTGGCTTTCCAGATAATAGCGAAGGATAAACTGTGCATCCAGCGCATCCACTTTTTTATTGTCATCCACATCCGCAGCTGTCTGCTGGGCACTGCTCAGTCCCGGAGGATTCCCGCTGAGCTGATTCACCGCTGCAGCAAGCACCTGCTGTGCATCCAGACTGTTCACAGCACCATCGCTGTTGACATCTCCCTGGTCCTGTACAACACGGATCCATCCCTGCACTGCATTGGTTTCAATCACTTTGCCATCAGCATGCATCAAAGCAGCTTTTGGCAGCAGCACATCATATTCTCCTCCCGGCACTGCATCCTCCGGCACAGTAAAATACACTGTCACCAGCACGCCGTCATTTTCATTCACATGATTGCCCAGCACTGCAATACTGTAATTATAGGAAGGACTGTAAGGACTGGATGCCGGCAATACCTGAGCGCCATCCAGCACCGGCCCATAGATGATATCTGCTTTTTTCTCATCACTCAGGCGAATATCCAGAAAGCCGCTGTACGCAGCCATAATGTTTAAAACAGAAAATCCGGGGTTATTCATCAGATAAATGGAGAAGGGAACCGTCTCGCCGGGTTTTGCATAAATCTGATCCGCAATGATATTGCACTGATCAGGAACAACTCCTTCATAGTTTTCATAAGGCTGTGTGACAGCTGTTGTTGTTACGGCTGAAGTAGTAGCTGCCTTTGTGGCAGATGTCGTAGTTGTTGCTTTGGTTGCTGATGTAGTCGTTGTTGCTTTGGTTGCTGATGTGGTTGTTGTCGCTTTGGTTGCTGATGTAGTCGTTGTTGCTTTGGTTGCTGATGTGGTAGTTGTTGCTTTGGTCGCTGATGTAGTCGTTGTTGCTTTGGTTGCTGATGTAGTCGTTGTCGCTTTGGTCGCCGATGTAGTCGTTGTTGCTTTGGTTGCTGATGTAGTCGTTGTCGCTTTGGTTGCTGATGTGGTTGTTGTCGCTTTGGTTGCTGATGTGGTAGTTGTTGCTTTGGTCGCTGATGTAGTAGTTGTTGCTTTGGTTGCTGATGTAGTCGTTGTCGCTTGGGTCGTTGTTGTGGTTGTCATCGCTGCCGTTGTTTCCGGTGTCCCTGCAATCAGCTCGAAACTCCGCTGATACTGTTCCGCAAAATTCTGTGCAGTGGAATCCGCATAGCCTGCGATTACGGCATTGCGTGGAATAGTATCCCCTGTTCCGCCGAAAATTTCGCACTGCGGATTCATGATTTTGATTTTTGCCAGGCCAACACAATCCTGAAAAGCAATGCTGTAGATACTCTGCACTCCGGATGGAATAGTCACCATGGTCAGATTGCTGCATCCATAAAACGCCTGGGATTCAATCACAGTTACACTCTGGGACAATACAATATCCGAAAGGCGTATACATCCATTAAACGCATTTCTGCCGATGTTGGAAACACCTTCTTCCACCACTGCTTTTTTAATCTGATCCTTCACAGAAGCCCAGGGCACATTCAGGGCACTGGTCCAGCTTTTCATTTTTCCTTCACCGGATATGGTCAGCGTACCAGAAGCATCCAATGCCCATTGCAATGCACCTGTTGCGGCATCACACACCCCGGATGTCTCTGTTTCTGCGGATACGGAAAGCACGCAGTCAGTCGGCTGTCTCATTCCTCCCCATGGAATTCCAGCCCCTGTCAGCATAAAAACTGCAGATGCCAGTCCAGCTATCATTCGCTTCAATTCTATTCCCTCTTTTCATGTGTTTATCCGTTTCATGCGGTAATATAATAGTATCACACAATTTGGAAAAAGTCAAGGAGGCTTTGCAATATGTTCATGTATCACAAAAAACAGCACCTAAATTCAGTCACTATGAAAAACTTGTCGAAGGCACGAAAAAGCACTTGCATTTTTTGCAATTTTGTATTAAAATATATAGTGGAGTCCTTATATAAAATGAAAGAAACAGAAAAAAGGAAGGATACAAATGGCACAATATCAGCGTAGAAGAAAAAAAGCAAGGCGACCCCGTATCAGTAATGGTATTATGGGCATCGGACTAATTGCAGTCGCCGCCACCACTCTTATTATGGTTCGCTCCGGCATCAATCAGCTTTCCAAGGTGGCAGCCAGTGCAGATTATCCCACTGCCGCACGGCAATACAAACAGATTTATGAAGAAAAAGGACAGCTTCGGGCACTCTCTGCCTTATTTTCTGCCCAAAAGCTGGCAGAGGCAGACAGCGCCTCCAAAAGCCAGATTAAAAAGGATATTCTGATTCCGGAAAAGATGTCTATTGAGCTTACCTCTTCTCTTGTGAATACAGAAGCGAAAAAGGAAGAACGGCCGGAAACCGAACTGATTGATATTCAGTATGATACATTCCGGGGCAAGCTGCTTCGCATCAAAGACGCCTCCCGTGTATTTATGGGCGTACCCGGCCCGCTGGGCAACGGTTACTCCGGAAAACATCTGGAGGATATCATCGCAGATTATGGTGCGCTGGCAGGTGTCAATGCTGGCGGATTTGAAGATCCCAACGGCATGGGCAGCGGCGGCACACCAATCGGACTGGTAATCTCCGAAGGCGAACTGCGCTACGGCATGCTTTACGGCTACTACGAAATTGTGGGATTGGATAAGGATAATAAATTGCACTGTGGCTGGATGACAGCTCAGCAGGCACTTGATAAGGGCATCCGTGATGCCGCATGTTTCGGCCCTACACTGATTTCTGACGGTGAAGCAGTCGCCCTGACAAGGGATTACGGCTATAATCCCCGTACCGTCATCGGACAGACAGAAGACGGCACCATGCTGATTCTGGTAATCGAGGGCAGACAGCTTTCCAGCATCGGTGCAACTATGAAAGATGCACAGCAGGTCATGCTGGATTACGGTGCCGTAAACGCAGGCAACATGGATGGCGGTGCATCTTCCGTCATGCGGTATGAGGGCGAACAGATTACCATCAGTTCGTCATTGTATGGTGCACGTTTGCTGCCTTCATGCTGGCTGGTAAAGCCGGAATCTTAACAGAGGAGGAATGAACATGGAACAACGCAGAACACCCCAGAACACATCCTCTGGAAAAAGACGCAGACCGGTTTCGGGCACACGCCCCACAGCACCTCCACCCCGCCGCACACCCGGCAGCGGCCGTCCTGTGGAAGGAATGCACCCTGATGCGCCACGCCGGCGCAGGCCATCGGAAGCAGGTGTCTCAGCAGAGCGCACCAATGCAAGACCGCCCCAGCACCGCAGACCGCAAAGCGCAGATGCCTGCGGCGAGCGCACCAGCGCAAGACCGCCCCAGCATCGCAGACCGCAGAACCCCAATGCCTATGGCGAGCGCACCAGCGCAAGACCGCCCCAGCACCGCAGACCGCAGAACCCCAATGCATACGGTGAGCGCACCAGTGCAAGACCTCCTCAGCATCGCAGACCGCAGAACCCCAATGCATACTATGAGCGCACCAGTGCAAGACCGCCTCAGCATCGCAGGCCGCAGAATTCCAATACATACTATGAGCGCACTAATACAAGACCGCCTCAGCATCGCAGGCCGCAGAATTCCAGCACATACTATGAGCGCACCAACACAAGCCCGCAGCGGCGCAGCACACGTCCTGTGTCACGAGGCCATGCTGCACAGCGAGTCAGCACATCTTCTGTCAATATGGTTTTTCTGCTTGGGATTGTCTTTCTGCTGATTATTATTATCGTTTTGGGAAATATTATTATCAGCAAAAAAATCAGTTACTCTAAAATGTATCTGAATGCTTATGAAGCGTCCAGACCACAGTACAAAATCGAGGAATATATTGCAGAACTGGACAACACATTCCTGGATAAAATGCTGCGGCAGGCTGCAGAAGCATTCGATGTATCCGGGTATGAAACCACAGAGGGCATCATGGATACCATGCAGGCAGATATTGCAGTCGGCACAGATGCAAAGTTCTCCTACAAAAAGAAAGAGGATTACACTGATTCCCGTCCGACCTACTATATTACACTGGATGACCTTGCCATTGCCAGCGTGGTGCTGGATCGCTCCGGCTGGACTGATGATGATTTTAAATTTCCTGTTTGGCGTGTGAATGAACCGGAATCCGTCCTGGATATTCAGGCTGCTCCTGTGTACACACTGGCTGTTACCATTCCACAGGGAGCTTCCCTGAAGGTCAACGGCAACACGGTATCCGATGAGTTGTTCACCGAAGTCGAATCCGGTCTGGAGCTGAACGACATGGAACAGCTTTACATGGCACAGCCCATGGCGCAGTACTGCGAAATCGAGGGACTGTTCATGCCGCCGACAGTGACTGCAACAGACCAGGATGGCACAATGCTGCTTCCGGAAGCGGTTCCGGATACCAGCAATGCAACGCAGGAATATGTATTCTATCCTGCTTCTTCACTGGAGGATGATCCTGAGCTGGAGTCCTATATTGCCAACATGACGACAGCTTATATTGACTATGTCACCAACAAATACAAGAACGGCTCAATGAATTACAATGTTCTCAGCAATTACCTGGCAGCAAATTCTGAAGCTTCCGTTCTGCTGTACCGCATTATCAATGACATTTTCTGGAACAATGATTACAACAGCAGAGAGGACAACACAGAAGTTCTGAACATTCGCAAGTACTCCGATAAACTGCTGACCACTGATGTGCACATGGATACCACACTGGTAAAAGACGGCGTATCAACCAATCAGTATGTTGCTACAATTCACTGGGTAATGGTAAACAACGGCTATGGCTGGAAAGCCACCAGCTTTACACTATCTGAATAATACAAAGGGCGGAAATCAGCAAATAGATTTCCGCCCTTTGTTGCAGCTAAAAATATTTCATATAAAAAAAGCAGACTCTATTCAGAATCTGCTTTTCTTCAGTGCCGATGGCGGGGGTCGAACCCGCACGGTATCGCTACCAACGGATTTTGAGTCCGTCACGTCTGCCAATTCCATCACATCGGCGCATTCGCACATAT
>JAKSPJ010000029.1 GCA_024404915.1 Oscillospiraceae bacterium | reverse complement strand
GTGACGGGCGGTGCTGCGGCTTTTGTGGTGGTTGCAGTAGTCACCGGTTTTGCTGAGGTCGCTCTGGGAACAGGGGCGGTTGCCTTGCCGAAGACATTCTGCTGATGAGGTGCGGTGAATATCGGGGCGGCGATTGCTGTTGTGGCGGTACTGGTGGTTGCAGCTGCTGTGGTGGTACTGGTTGTTGTAGTGGTACTGGTTGTTGTAGTTGTTGTTGTAGTGGTACTGGTGGTTGTGGTGCTGGTGGTGGTTCTGGTTGTGGTGGTGCATGTTGTGGCTGGATGGGGAATCTGGCTTACTGCCGCTGTGGTAACCGCCTGTGTATTGTCCCCGATATACTTCCAGAGGCCCTTCCAGTTTGTATATGCCCTGACAATCTCCGGGTGCTCATCCATTGCCAGCGGACAAACGGCTTTTCCCGGCTGGATCATTTCACAATTCTTCGGCAGATAAAATGCATCATAGGGCATCATGTTGGAAATACTCTGGTAGGATTTGAAGCCGTAGCTGGCTGTCACCTTTCCCTTGTGAATGCCCATATGAAGATGCACTGCGTATTCATCGGGGGTACCGTTTTTCCCTCTGCTGCCCATGGTAAGCAGCGGCTCGCCCTGCTTCACAAGAGTATGACGGCTGTACAAATCCTTCAGATGGCCGATGTCCTCTGTGTGCATGAAAATCACAGTGGCGTAGTCTGTGGTACCATCTGCAAAAGATACAACATCCTTTGAGGTGAACAGTACCAGACCATAGTTCTCAGTGGCATTGCTCACATAACCTGTGAACGGGGCATAGACCTGATGGTCGTGCAAGCCGCTGAAGTCTGCATCGTATGAGTTTGAATGGCTGTAACTCTCAAAAGAGACCTGAGTTACATGAAGTGTATGTAATGGGAATATGATCTGTTCCACATTCACCGCATTCGTTTCTGGAAGGGCAACGAATGCGAAACCGAGCACCATAAGCAAAGTATAACAAAGAATGAGTGTTTTTTTCATATCAAATTCCTCCTCTTATTCATAGACCTGAGCTGTTCCCTGATTCAGGAACAGCAGATTTCCTTCCTCATCAAAGATGCCTGTATACTGGTTGTCACGGCACATTGCCTCGGCATATTCATAATTGAGAAATGCGCCGATCTGGGTACCGCTGTACAGATATCTCACACGATAGAAATGCTCGGAAGGTGCGGCGGATTCAACAGATTCTGTTTCCGCAGAAGCGGAGTATTCCGGCATTGGCTGGGTAACAGGCGGTTCCAGCAGGACCGGTTCTGTTTCAGGCGCAGTGACAGGAGCTGTGGCTGTCGAGAAGGCAGGCTCTGTCCGGGGGGCAGGCTCTGCCTGGGAGACCGGCTCTGCCTGGAAAACAGGCTCGGACATGACAGCAGGCGCAGTGACAGGGACAGATGTGGTCTGCTCCGTGAGAGGCTGTGTCATCTTCCGGAAAAAGTCAAACGTCTCTTTGACCGACGGCAGAGTATATGTTACTGCTACGCTGGAATCATCATCACCAAGATTCTGATGTTCTACACTGAAACCGCCGCCCACAAAAGCGATACTGAATACACATGCGCAAAAAGCCAACAGATTTTTCATCTTGAAATCCTCCTTTTTTAAAACGTAAAACCCTCTTTTTCCAACTCGATTTTTCCCGATTCTCCTAGGAATACAGCATCTGCTGATTCCCGTGCACCATGGCAGTGACTGTGAAGCAGAGCATTCTCACCACTCCTTTCTTTCCGACTCTGTTCCGGTTCTGTCCGCCTGATGCGGACGTTTTCTCTCTGATTAAAAGTATAGCAAACGATTGTCGGTTCAATGTATCCGCAGTGTCTTTTTTATGTATTATTTTTTTTCACATAAAAGATACTTAAAAGATACGCCTTTTTCTTGACAATTGCAGGGATTCTGTGATATAATACAATCAGGACAAACAATCAGATATACTATGCATCAAAGGAAACATATTGTTACTTTCTGTAATCATTATACCAGATGCGCTTTTGATTACTCTAGCACCGAAATAAGGCATATTTGGTCTGTTTTTATTCATTCGGGAAAAACTTGGGCCAAATCGGTTCCATGTCGGGTAAAGAATGGTCCGTAACAGGCATAGGAGGGTGAAGAATGGCTTCTTTTACTTTTTACTGCTTTGCAAAATGCTTCAATATTGCATATTCCAGCGGCCAATGGCTTTCAAATTTATTCATCGAAGGCACAACTGAAAATGCCATTAAAAAAGTCGTCATGGGAAAGGCAGACAGCCAGAAATATGTAAATAGTATCGATCTGGCAAATGATGCAGATGAAACGCTGAAACAGATCAATGAAATGCATCTGCGGCTGGTGTATGAATATGTTCTGGAGAAAAGTCCTGCAAAAAAGACAAAAGGACAGCTTGTACAGGAATTGCTGGAGCATGCGCTGAGTATCCGCCAAAAGGAACAAAATCTGGTATTTAAGGGAAAAACCAGCGATGAGGTTACAAAGTACATCAGCCTTTTGCAGAGTTCCCGCCAGCTGAAAGATGCGCTTGACAAAAGAGCGCATCCTGATTCTCTGCCGGATGCGGTACCTGTTTCCAGCCCCGGGGATTCCGACTCTCAAACGGAGCTGATTTCCGAGAAAATTGATACGGATACAGCGTTTTTTCAGTATTTACAGGAACACTTCGGTGAGATTGCCTATGTGAAAATGGCATCTCATGCGTTTCGGTCGGTTTTGCAGGCGGCGGGAAAGCCATATCAGTTTCTGATAAAAGCAAGCGATATGAATATACCCATTGACATTATTGTGAACGGTTCCTCCTCCATGGATGATATCTGGAAATATCTGCGGAATCAGGAACGATATGATATGGGCATGTTCCGTCCCATTGAGGATGTTCTGCACTCCTGGTCTGTTTTCGCATCCCAAAGGCCCAATATCCATATTAAGAACTGCCATATCCCTATGCTGCATAATTACGTCCGCATCGGATTCCGCACCAATCGTGCCGCTGTTGCCAGAGTCGGCATATATGCCTATGGCCAGCCCATTGATGATGATAAGAAATATTTGTATTTCGATGAAACGGATGGACAGTATGACCGATTCCGGACAGAATATGAATATCTCTGGGAGCATGCCGAACCCCTTAACATACACAGTATTGACATCATTAATTCCGATATCCGGGCAACTGAATTTCTTCGGAAAGGCATTGAGAACGGCGCAAAACAGGTTGACATTGCCTTTCATGCCGGTACACAATGGCTGAGAGATGACGATAAAATAGAAGTATTCACAAAAATGATGGATATGAAAATCCACTGCCGCCTTATTATCAATACAGGAAAAGCCGTTCAGAATATAAAGGAGCATATGAGGGACCCGAACAAGGTGTATGATTCAATAGATGATAATATCATTCAGTGGTATAAGCAGTATCTGAAATACCCGAAGCTTCTGCAAATAAGGGTTTCGGATATTCCGATGATGCATGCGCATAACCATATTGAATTCGCTGAAACCAGTGTCACCCATGTGGGATTTTATGCATATGCCAATACCAGCATGAAAAAGAATTACCGTCAGATCTTTACGCCGGAATCTTCCTTCTATGGGCTTTTCCAAAAAGAATATGAGTATCTCTGGGAGCATGCCAAGGATATTCATAAATATATGGAAGAGCAGAAACAGAATATATTTGTGATATCACGGGAGAATTCCGATGGCAGCGAACAGCCCCAAAAGCTCTGCCCCTGACAAAAGCCTGCGCAGATACTTTTATTCTCAACACAAAAAAAGCAGCTGTACCACAACAGGCACAGCTGCTTTTTTCAGGATTTTTCGTGCGGCACTTGTTCCGGGGATGCTGCCCCTCCTGCCAGTATAAAATCCAGCACCGCATTCAGATTCGGGAATATGCTGTCCGCAAGGGAAGCGATTTCTGCATCCGGCTGCAGAATATCCGGCACCATAATAGTATACAGCCCTGCGGCATGGCTGCTTCGTATGCCGTTAAAGGAATCCTCAATGCCATAGGCTTCCCGGGGCGGGACACCCAGCTTTTCACAGGCAAGCAGGAAAATATCCGGGGCAGGCTTTGAGTGCGCCGCCATATCCCCTGTGACAATCACATCAAAATACCGGATCAGGCCTGCCAGTGTCAGCTCCTCACGCACCGCCTCTTCCTTTGTGGAGGATGCCAGCGCAATGCCGTATCCATGGGCACGCAATTCCCGAAGAATATGCTCTGCCCCCTCTTTCCTATCAATTGCACCCTCTGCAAATGCCTGCCGCACCAAAGCGGTTTTTTCACTCCGCAGGGCTTCATAGGAAAACTTGTTCTCATATTTCTCATTGAAATACGCCTTTGCACAGGTCTCATTCACCCCAAGACAGGCAATGCAATAGGATTCAATATCCGGAATCCCGTATTTTTCTGCAACGCTCTGCCAGGCTTTGATTACCGCTGTTTCCGTATCAAAAATCACGCCGTCCATATCAAATACAACTGCTTTCATTTTCTTTGCTCCTTTACGAAAGAATCCCCTGAAATCTCTTTCAGGGGATATCTTTTTTCCGATTTACCAGTTAAATTTCAGATACATGTCATAGAGGCTGAACGCAACAGCTTTCATATATTCGTCATCACTGAATTTCAGTGCCTTGTAAATATATTCCAATGCACTGTGGCCGTCACAATCCATCTTCAGGTCAGAATAGGATATTTCATATTCGTAATAGAACAGGCCGTCTTTTTCGCCGGATGCCGTGTAATTCTTCAAAGCCATTTTTTCGGTATAATAATTTCTGAGCTTCAGCTCTTCCTTCAGAACAAGGGAGGTACCAGCATATTCACTCCGCTGGTCATCGTTATAATACTGAGCCAGCTCCTCTGTAACATCATCGTATTGCTCTTCCAGTATATTCAGTACCCAGGATACATCCTCAGAAGAAACCCCGAAATACGCAGCGGAACATCGGGATGCGCTCAGCAGTGCATCCACCATATAGTTCAGATTCGGGAATGCGTCTCTCACGGCTTCCAGATACTCAGAAGCTGTTGTGGTTAAGCAGTCCAGTTCTCTTCCATCAAAGCAAAGTGTACCGTGCATTTCTGTATACAGATCCTTCAGAGGCACCCTGACGACAAAATCATAGCATCTGAAACTGCCCACGCCGGACACATTAATATCCCGTGTTGGGGTCTCACTCAGTTTAAACTCCTGGGCTTTGTCTTTGTCTTCACCCAGCCAGAAACGCACACAGCTGTCATCTGCGTTCAGTACCTCATCAGTGAACATCATATAGACATGCATCAGCGGTGCCTTATCAAATTCCATTGCACAGCCTTCTGCATAGAAATAAACATCCAGGATCTCTGAGCAGTAATCACATAAGCCATTCCCGTCCTTATCCTCGTGGAAAATCTGCGGGATGGTTTCGCTCCATTCAATTATCTCACCGCATTCTCTGCAGTACAAATCTCCTGTATAGCCTTCTTCCCAGCAGGTGGGCTCCTGCGCACCGACTCTGTAATCATTCGGAATATGGTCAGTCTTCGAAATGGGTTTACCCTCTTCAATCAACTCACCGCAATCACTGCAGTACAAATCTCCTGTATAGCCTTCCATCCGGCAGGTGGGCTCATAGGCATCGTCTCTGTACGGATTCGGAACATGGTCGGTCTTCG
>JAKSPJ010000028.1 GCA_024404915.1 Oscillospiraceae bacterium | reverse complement strand
CTGCCGCTGGCTTTTCTTATACAGCAGCAGTCCTGCTGCATCCGCCAGTGCCCAGCCGATGGGAATGGAACACCAGATTGCCAGCACACCAAGAGGAGTATGGGGAGCCAGCGCATATGACAGCACAACTCGGGTTCCCAGCGAGATGATGGTCAGCACCAGAGAAATATACGGCTTTGCGATGCCGCGGAAGTAGCCATACCACAAAAACAGCATTCCGATGCCGATATACATTGCACCTTCAATGTGCAGGTAGCGGATGCCTTCGGCAATGATCTGTGTTTCCTCGGCCGCAATAAACAGCCCCAGCAGCTGCTTTGCAAAAAACCAGATCATAATCGAAACTGCAAAACAGAACACAACCGATGTAACAAAGGCATACCGGGTTCCCTTTCGGATGCGCTCCGGCTTTTTTGCTCCATGATTCTGCGAGATAAAAAGGGAGTATGCATTTCCGAACTCCTGCGCCGGCATATACGCAAGCGTATCGATCTTTACTGCAGCGGCAAACGAAGCCATGACGCACGCGCCAAAGCTGTTCACCAGCCCCTGGATCATCAGGATGCCAAAATTCATAACCGACTGCTGGATCGCTGTGGCAACATCATTTTCAATGATGGCTTTCAGCCGCTGCCAATTCATTTTTCCTGTAAACAGGCTTTTGGCCAGGGACGGGATCTTTACAAAAGAATACACGGCAATACCAACGCCCGTTACCGCCTGCGAGATCACAGTTGCCAGCGCCGCGCCGCCAACGCCCATGTGGAACACCAGCACAAACACCAGGTCCAGAATGATATTCAGCACCGATGCAATGCCAAGGAAGATCAGCGGTGTAAAAGAATTTCCTCGTGCCCGCAGCAGATAGGCAAAGAAGTTATACAGAAAAATAAAGCCGATTCCGGCAAATGCAACCGCAACATAGGCATCCGTCAGCTGCATCAGCTCCTCCGGAATCTGCAGCACCCGCAGGATCATCATCTTTCCGGGATACAGCACGGCATACAGCGCTGCTGTAACCGCTGCTATGAACCAGAACGAATAGCCGATGTTTTCCTGCATCTCGTCAAACTCAGCTGCCCCATAATTCTTGGAAAAGATGGCACCGCTTCCCATACACAGGCCAATGATGATCGATGTAATAAACACCATAAGTGTGTAGGAAGAGCCTACCGCTGCCAATGCCTGCGAGCTGATGAATCTTCCAACGACCATGGTATCCACCAGGTTGTACACCTGCTGCAGCAGGTTGCCTGCGATCATGGGCAGCGAAAAAATGATCAGGTTTTTCAGGATCGGCCCTTCCGTTAAGTTGATTTCTCTCATATTTTCTATTTCATTTTCCGCCGCAGGTAACTGCCGGCAGAGTCCTTACCCTTCCTAAGATTGCTGTTTTGCCCGGCCGAGGATCACAGCCGGTTCTGCTCGCCCCAAACGCACAGCTGGTCAAGCACCACCATCAGGGATCTTCCCCGCTCGCTCAGGCTGTATTCCACTTTGGGCGGGATCTGAGGATACTCTTTGCGCAGGATCAGCCCATCCTTCTCCAGCTCTTTCAGGTTAAGGCTGAGCGTTTTATCTGTCACGGATTTTAAATACCGTTTCATCTCGTTAAAACGGACGGTTCCGAATTCCATCAGGCAATACAGAATTACCATTTTATGCTTTCCGCTGATGAGCGAAAGGGTGTAGCTGAATCCGGTTTCTTCAAAATTTGCTTCTTCAATGTATTTACTGATCATGGCATTTTACGCTTTCCTTCAGGATAGTATCTATCAAAAATGATGGTACTTGAGTAATATGGGTTACTTGCTATAATTGTATCTGTCACAGGATTCCCTGTCAATATACTACAGATGAATTGAGGATAACAGGATGAGACAGAAACTGAACCAGACAGAGGGCATTTTCCCCATGCCCGTTTTAATGGTAGCAACCTATAACGATGACGGAACCATAAATGTTATGAACGCAGCATGGGGCACCATGCAGGAGCGCGACCACGTTGCCCTGAACCTTACCGAAACACATAAAACGGTGCAGAACATCAAGGCAAGAAAAGCATTCACCGTCAGCATTGCCGACGCGGCACACTATGTTCAGGCAGATTACTTTGGCGTTGTCTCCGGCAATAAGGAGCCGAAGAAATTTGAAAACAGCGGCCTGACCGCCAGCAAGGCAGAATGTGTAAATGCACCGATCATCAATGAATTCCCCATCTGCCTGGAATGCGAATTTGTTGAATTTCAGAGCGACACCTATGGCATTGGCGTGATCGGCAAGGTGGTCAGCATCACCGCAGATGACCATGTAATGGTCAACGGAAAAATTGACATGTCCCTTGTGAACGCAATTGCCTTTGATCCCTATACCCATGGCTACTATAAAGTATCCGAGCGGATCGGCGAAGCCTTCCGCGATGGTCTGCAGCTGAAAAAGTAAAGATCCTGTAATCTGGATGCCGGTCAATTCCCCGACGCTTAGTCAAATAAGCTGCTCAGAATGATTTCTGAGCAGCTTATTTGTTTTTACGTCTCGTATTTTAAATTTGGATTTACACCTAGGTCGCCTTATCCTGCCCACGCGTACTCCCCTGCCGCGTACCGGCAACACCGTTACTTACGTTGAGTGAATATACATCGGCCATCAAATAAAAATCCTCTGCGAAATGTGATTCGCAGAGGATTTGTTTTTCTTTATATCCGGATATGCTGCCAGAATGCAAGCCCTTACTTGCCGACCATCTCGTCATTCATGATAACAACACTGCAGCTCTCTACCTGTACATCCTTCCATACACCATGCTTAATGTAGGGCTCGGAAGCGAGATAATCATCAAAAAGCT
The DNA here is from genome assembly GCA_024404915.1 of Oscillospiraceae bacterium. Classification (GTDB taxonomy): domain Bacteria; phylum Bacillota; class Clostridia; order Oscillospirales; family Ruminococcaceae; genus Firm-04. Next base: position 3,020 of record JAKSPJ010000028.1, on the reverse strand, counting down.
CTTTCTCAGCAAAGTCCATGATCAGGAAGGAGCCGACCGGCTTTCCATTTTCGGTAATGCCTCCGGCGCAGACTACGCTCCCCTTTTCCTTTACCTTTTTAATATTTTCCAAATGCTCAGCTCTCGCAGCCATGCGTCTTTCCAGGGCGCCTTCATCTCTGCCGTCATAGGCTTTAATAATATACTGCATAGAATGTTCCTCTCTTCCTTCTCCTCAATTTCACTGACCTGATCCTCTTTATACGGCCGGAAGCCTTTTTCAGCTTATTTATTCGGCGGGCAACCAAAACTCTGGCAAATTCTGTTGCCGCCCACTGCGTTATTCTTCCTCTGAAATACCTTCGGGATCATACTCCAGTATGTCTCCCGGCTGGCAGTTCAAGGCCTCGCAGATGGCTTCAAGGGTGGAAAAGCGAATGGCACTGATTTTACCTGTTTTCATTTTTGACAGGTTCACGTTTGAAACACCAACTCTGTCGGACAGTTCCTTCAGGCTGATTTTTCTGTCAGCCATCACTCTGTCTAGCCTGAGAATAATCTTTCCCATCACTCCACCTCACAGTGTCTCGTCCGCTTCCTGCTGCAGTTGCTCCCCATAGCTGAAAATATGGGCCAGCAGGAAAATAACCAACCCAATAATTACAAAGTTAAAATCCAGCTTATAGTCAATGTTCACTGCCTTCACCATGGCAGAATTAAAAACAGAGTAAACATCATAGGCACTGAATTCAACAAATGCAGCCGCTGCACGCAGGACCTCACACACCGCCCCGCAGATGATGACTGCCCAGCCCATAGTGCGGATCTTGCTGGAGATGCCGTGCTCAAACGGGCGGCCTTCCTTCATGGGCTCAAGGATGCTTCTCACTACCTTCACCATATAGAGCCCGGCACCGGCGCCCACCATGCCGATTGCAAGGGCAATAATGATGAACATTCTCAGGTCTGCAAACTGAGGAACCGCAGTTTCATAAAGCTGCACGGTTACGGGGCCCATGCTGAGACTGCTGCTGTCTGCCACAACCTTGTCACCGAAGATAAGGGTCAGCACGATGAAAATGCCGCAGACTACTTCCGCCGCAATCATAAATCCGCGGAGAATCTTCATCAGTCTGTCGATCCGAGCGGTGCTTTTAATGAGCTTAGTGTTATTCATTTCGTTTTCCTCCTGTATATAAACATAAATTAATTATCGTTTATCATTAATTCTGTTATGATTATATGCAAGAGTTTTATGTTTGTCAACAGTTTTTTATCGTTTATCGATAATTATGAAAATGAAAGTTTTTCTTGCACTGCAAAGAAAATTCACAATAGAAATCAGTATTCATTCAAATTGATGCCTGCAATACTTTTAATTGCCTGTTTCATCCGCAATTTCAAGCAGCCGTATCGTTGCTTTATAGCAATTTTCCAGCCCCTCTTCGTTTAAATACTCGTAAGAATCCAGGCGTGTATGATAGTAACTCTCCAGTCTGTGGCTCAGGCCGGTTATGCCAACCGAGCGGAATCCCCCTTGCGTGAATGCAGCGCTATCTGTTGCGCCTCCCAGCAAAGGAACACATCCGGTCGTGCAGGGGACACCTGCCTCTTTTGCTGCTCGAAGGAACAAATCTCCCAGTTCCTGATCTGCCGATACCGTTCCGTTCAGATCCTTCATATTTACCATCAGCTTCGTTGGATCGTGTATGGTGTCGTAGCATATGATAAATGTCGGCACATCCCGGTAATCATTCTTATGTTTCTTTGCCCAGGCTTTTGCGCCACGAAGGCCAGCCTCCTCAGAGCCGGTAAGGATCACTCCTACTTCGGTATGCTCCAATCTTACTCCCAGGCGTTCCATTTCACGCAAAACGGAAATGCCCATATAGCAGCCCGACAGGTTATCATTCGCTCCGTCTACGATCCTCTTTGGATTATAGGTAAATGCTACCGTCAGGAAAAACGGCAGGAATAACAGGCCCCATCGTCCGGCATGCTGAATCCAGCTTGCGGTGCTGCAAAACGACAGAAATCCCAGGGTGATGTAGAAAAGAACCCCTACGATGGCTGCTGCACCGGGAATCTCAAACACAATGCCGCCAAAATGATAATTCAGCGGAAACTCCCATGCCGCATCAATATGACCATTCAAAAATATCCTCTGTTTTACTTCTCCCGCGCAGGGTCGAACCGCTGTCACATTCAGGGTTTCCTTTTGGGGAAACAGAGGATCTATCACCTGTTTGTACAAAACAAACTGAAACAGAAACAAGATCAATGCCGCTGACCCAAAAACAATGCTGAGCCAAGGCACAATAAGGAAAGAGATTGCGGTCATACAATCGAAGAATGCGGAAAAATAGAAATAGCTGTAAAAGGCAGCCGGATGCTCTGTAAAAGAATCAATTTTAACTTCTGTGCAGCCGCAATGGTTTTTCAGCACTTCCGCCATGTATTTTCCGGCATTCTGTTCACTGGCACTTCCCGGAGCACGCTTTCCAAACTTCTGGCAGATGTGAGTAATTTCAGCACGCATAAACTGAACCGCCTGCCTGCTGTTTGTATATAGATGTTCAAAACTACCCATCACTGACCTCCTTCAGGGGCTCTTTCCGCTCTATTGATGTCAAAAATAAAGTCATACTGCAAATCACAGTTTCTTTTACTCTCAAAAAAGTTCATGAAAATGAAAAATAATAGCAGACAATGAGAGTCACTGTCTGCTATTATAGACATTCTGTATTAAGTTAGTATTATTCCCACTCGTTGCAGATATCTTTAACTTAAACAAATTCGCTTAGTGAATATGATACCTGCTATTCTGATTGTTTTGACGATCCATATTATCATAACTATACGATGGACGCTTATCAAAATCTTATCAGCGGTGATAAATGATTGGGAGCGGATCAAGGTAATTGTTTCGGGTGGTTGATGCCTTGATATAAACATTATACGCAAAATGGACCTAAAAATCAAGATACTGTCACTCTCTTTATTTTAGCACCAAGGCTGTAATTCCCTGTACTTTGCCGTCA
>JAKSPJ010000027.1 GCA_024404915.1 Oscillospiraceae bacterium | reverse complement strand
GTTCCCGGAGGACAGATACAATGATTTCTGCATGATATAGCCATATCTTCAATAGGACGTATCGGCTGTTCTTCGGAATAAACTACTTTAAGCTTTTTGGTTTTCAGCCTTCGCAGTTCATATCGCATAACTTTAGCCAGAGGACATACCTTTGTATCATAAATATCAGCAACCTTAAAGGCTGTGGGATCAAGCTTGTTTCCTGCACCCATTGACGAGATAACAGGTATCTTCAAAGCGTCTGCACGCTTCACAATTTCAAGCTTTCCCTTTACAGTATCAATAGCATCAATGATATAATCATACTGAGTAAAATCAAACTCATCGGCAGTATCAGGCATATAAAAGCATTTATATGTATTCACCTTTATTTCAGGGCAGATATCATGTATACGGCTTTCGGCAACATCTACCTTGTATTTTCCTACTGTACTTCGTGTTGCAAAAATCTGTCTGTTCAGATTTGTAAGACATATTTTGTCGTCGTCAATAAGGTCAAGTGTTCCGATACCGCTTCTTGCGAGTGCTTCAACTGCATATCCGCCTACACCTCCGATACCGAATACAGCAACTCTGCTGTTCTGCAGTTTTTCCATTGCCTCTTTACCAAATAACAGCTCTGTTCTTGAAAATTGATTAAGCATCTGTATTTCTCCTTAAAGTAATCCTGTTTTAATGAATGCCTGTTCCACATCAGCGATAATATCCTCAATATCTTCTATGCCTATGCTCATGTGCAAGCTTTGCGATTGCTTCAATATCACATATGGAAAGTGTCGGGTTTGCAGGGGGTTCAACATGAATAAGCTTTGTATCGGTCGGATTGCTTTTCTGATGTTTTCGATGTTCTGCGGATCTACAATAGTAGTTTCAACACCCCACTTATCCTTGAAAAGTTCATTAAAAAGTCTGTATACAGCGATATATGTTACGTTTGAAAAAATAACGTGATCGCCGCTTTTTAGAAGTGCAAAAAACAATCCTGACAATGCAGCTACTCCTGATGCAAGTACAACACAGTCTTCTCCGCCTTCAAGAGATGCTATTTTCTCCTGAAGATACTTCTGATTTGAACCGCCGTTTCTTGTATAAATACTTGCACCGTCTGCACTGCTCCAGTTAATATCTGACGGATCATAGGGCAATTCATAGCTGTTTGCCATTGTAATAGGACGCTTGATTGCACCCGTTTCAGCATCAACATCATTTCCTGTATGTACTGCTCTTGTTGAAAATCCATATTTATTATCATAAACTCTTTTCTTCATTATAGCATCTCCTGTCTTACCTATTATGTTTATAGACTTTATATGTTTATGATATCATATATCTTCTGATTTGTCAAGAAACACCATAATCAAATTACGTAAAACCAACTTTCATCCTGCTCCAGTTCCACGCTTTCAACAGGGTTCTGCGTATCGTAATTATATCTTAACTGCCGACTTTTTATACTAACTTTTGCACCGTTCGGAATAGATTTTGTAAGAATGACATGATAACCCTTTGCAGCATCATAATAATCTTTGTTTTCAGCATGCACTGTTTTGCGTTTACACAAAATTCGGGATTGAGCCGCAAATGTTTGCAAAAATGCTTTTCATATGCCAAAAAGGCGGCTTAGAATTTTATCTAAACCGCCTTTTAATCATATTTATAAGACTAAATCTCTTCTGATTTTTAATTTAAATGTATTTTTATCTCCACTCAACATCCTTAGCATCATTTGCTTTTTGTCTCAGTGATGAAAGTCTGTCTAATGCTTCGTATAATGTTTCATCCTTTTTGGCAAAATGGAAACGAACTAAATGGTGGACATCTTCCTTAAAGAAACTTGATCCCGGAACTCCTGCTACTCCCACATTCTTTATCATCCATTCGCAGAACTTTGTATCATCCTTTACACCAAATTCGCTGACATCAAGAAGAACATAGTAAGCTCCCTGTGGTTCTGTGTATTTTAAGTCAAGTTTTTTCAGACCACCGATAAATACGTTTTTCATATGTGTGTAATGGTCAGCAAGTTCTTTGTAGTATTCATCACCAAACTGAAGTCCTGTTACTGCTGCTTCCATTAGCGGTGCTGCTGCACCAACTGTGAGGAAATCATGCACTTTCTTTACACGGTCAATTATTTCGGGAACAGCAATTACATAGCCTAATCTCCATCCTGTGATTGAATAAGTTTTGGATAATGAATTGCAGACAATTGTACGTTCTTTCATGCCGTCCAATGACTGCATATATATGTGCTTATTCGGAGCATAAACGATATGTTCATAAACTTCATCTGTAACAACATATGTATCATATTTCTTTGAAAGCTCTGCAATGTACATCAGTTCATCATAAGAAAATACTTTACCGCATGGATTTGAAGGATTACACAGAATAATTGCTTTAGCTCCCTGTGCAAAAGCGTTTTCAAGCTGTGTTCTGTCAAAATCGAAAGTTGGCGGAATTAACGGAACATAAATTGGTTCTGCTCCTGACAGTATTGCATCTGCTCCGTAATTTTCATAAAACGGAGAGAAAACGATTACCTTATCTCCTGGATTTGTAATACTCATCATAGCTGCCATCATTGCTTCTGTACTGCCGCATGTAACAACAATTTCTTCTTCGGGATTAACAGATATTCCTGAAAAATGCTCATATTTTTTGACAACAGCTTCTCTGAAATTTTTCGCACCCCATGTAATTGCATACTGATGAGGTCCGCTTAATGCAACCTCAGATAATTTCTGAGTAATCTCTTTCGGTGGCTCAAAATCAGGAAATCCCTGTGATAAATTTATTGCGTTATATTCATTTGATATTCTTGTCATTTTTCTTATTACAGATTCGGTAAATTCTTCTGTTCTTATGCTTAAGTTTTTCATTTTATATCCTCCTGAGTACTGTAAATTTCCCCAAAATAACTATGTTCTTTCGTGTCTTTTCTATTATAGCACAATTTTACTGCATTTGCAATACATACAAAGAATGATAAGCTGAAAACATATAATCAGACTGGATATTTCTATTTCTTTACGTTTACGGTAAATATACTTTCCCAGTTTGCTATTTAAAGTAAAAAAAACAAACAGGCAGTTACCTCAAAATGTGAAGTAGTTGCCTGTTCTGAATATTGCCCACTATATAGATTTAATCCTTACAATAACTCAATCCATTAATCAGCTGAAAATAGATACATTCATATCTGTTATCCCCATTGCATAATCTTTATGGATAAGGATCCGATGGGATACAGATATTCTTTTCTTTTTTCAGCCGCAGGATTTCTGTCTGCATTTCTGCGATAGTCATAGTATTTTCCTCTCTTTTCATATCGGACTGCATGTTTCAATTGTTCCGCCGCCGAGGACATAGTCACCGTCGTACAGTACAGCTGCCTGACCCGGCGTTACGGCTCTCTGCGGTGCGTCAAAACGAATGCGGACACTGTTTTGGCCAAGAGGTTCAATGTATGCCGGCTGTTCCGGCGCATGATAGCGTACTCTGACACTGCAGTGCATTGCCTGTACCAGAGCTGTTCCGGAAATCCAGTTGAAATCGGTCACAACCATTTCACGACACATGCATTCTTCCTTTGTTCCAAGAATGACAGTACTGTCCTCTGCACGGATGCCGCAGACATAGTACGGTTCAGCAGCGGAAATGCCGATTCCCCTCCGCTGTCCGATGGTATAGCGGTATATTCCTCTGTGCTCTCCCAGAATATTACCCTGGGTATCGGTGAAGCTCCCTTTTTCGCACGGCTTTCCGGTGTAACGTTCTATAAATGAACCATGATCTCCGTCAGGTACAAAGCAGATATCCTGGCTGTCCGGTTTGCGTGAGTTGCAGAAACCATGTTCTTCTGCAATATGGCGCACCTCTGTCTTTGTCAGTTCACCAAGCGGGAAGACGATGTGTGCAAGCTGCTCCTGAGTCAAGGAGTAGAGCACATAGCTCTGATCTTTAGAAGCATCGACAGCTTTTTTGAGCCTGAAATATGCTCCGCTCTTTTCAATGCGTGCGTAGTGACCGGTGACAATACAATCACATCCAAGAATTCTTGCACGTTCGTACAGTGCATCAAATTTCAGATAGCGGTTGCAGTCAATGCAGGGATTGGGCGTTTTGCCGTTCCGGTAGCAGTCCACGAATTTATCAATGACATTTTCCCGGAATTCCTCCTTGAAATTGAGCACATAAAACGGCATGCCAAGCCGGTAGGCAACGCTTCTGGCGTCTTCGGCATCTCTCTGGCTGCAGCAGGTTCTGCCGCCGTCCTCCTGTTCAGCATCATAGAGCTTCATCATGCACCCGATACAGGTATAACCCTTCTCCTGCATCAGCAAAGCGGCGGTACTGGAATCAACACCGCCACTCATTGCGATCCATGCAGTTTTTGCCATGCTATTCACCGCAGTGAGCACAGTGCTCACAGTCAGGGAACTGGGAACTGTCATAGGCTATGCCGTTTTTGTCGTAATAATCCTTGATTGCTGACTTGATGGATTCCTCTGCCAGAACGGAACAATGGATTTTATGCGGCGGAAGTCCTTCCAGAGCCTCAACTACTGCCTTGTTGGTCAGCTCAAGTGCATCACTGAGCGGCTTTCCCTTAATCAGCTCAGTAGCCATTGAACTGGATGCAATTGCACTTCCGCATCCAAAGGTCTCAAATTTCACATCGGCGATGATGTCATTCTCAATCTTCAGATAGATCTTCATGATATCGCCGCATTTTGCATTGCCTACCTCTCCGATGCCGTCGGCATCCTCGATCACACCGACATTGCGCGGGTGCAGAAAATGATCCATTACCTTTTCAGAATATAAAGCCATATCAAAACCTCCTTATGCAATCACGTACTGACGCTTTCCTGTCTGCAGATCCCTCCAGACGGGGGAAACACTTCTGAGATAGGAAACAACGTCCTTAACAGCTTCAATGATATATGCCGCTTCTTCAGCGGTATTTTCCTCGGACAATGTCAGACGCAGTGAACCATGTGCCACTTCGTGCGGTCTTCCGATTGCCAGAAGCACATGACTGGGATCCAGCGAGCCGCTTGTGCAGGCAGATCCAGAGGATGCTGCAACACCCTTATGATCCAGCAGAAGCAGCAGAGATTCGCCTTCGATGCCCTCAAAGCAGAAGCTGACATTGGCAGGCAGTCTGCTTGTCCTGTCACCGTTGAGTGCACAGTGAGGAATTTCTGAAATGCCGTTAATCAGCTGATCACGCAGTGCCGTGAGTTTTGCTGTATTCTGGTCCATATTGCGTACGGCATCTTCCAATGCAGCAGCCATACCCATGATGGCGGGAATGTTCTCTGTGCCGGCTCGTCTGCCGCGCTCCTGTGCACCGCCCTCGATCAAAGTGGCCAGACGGATTCCTTTTTTAGCATACAGCACACCGACACCCTTGGGACCATGGAACTTGTGTGCAGAGAGGGACAGCATGTCAATGTTCTGCTCAGCAACATGAATAGCAAGATGACCAGCAGCCTGTACAGCATCTGTATGGAACAGGACACCCTGTTCACGGCAGACTGCACCGATTTCAGCAATAGGCTGAATGGTGCCAATCTCATTATTGGCATACATGACTGTCACAAGGCATGTATCCTCACGGATTGCATTCTGTACCTGCTCGGCAGTAACAAGACCATTTTCATGCACATCAAGGAGAGTAACCTCATATCCTTGCTTTTCAAGCTTTTTCAGTGCGTGCAATACAGCATGATGTTCAAATGCGGTGGAAATGATATGCTTTTTGCCTTTTCTGGCACCAAGTTCTGCGGCGGATACAATCGCCTGATTGTCGGCCTCGCTGCCGCCGGAGGTGAAGGTGATTTCAGAAGCACTGCATCCCAGGCATGCTGCAATACGCTCCCTTGCACTGTACAGTGCTTCATTGGCATTCTGACCAATCGTGTGCAGGCTGGACGGATTGCCGTATATTTCACTCATATATGGCAGCATTGCCTCAATCGCCGTGCTGCTCATTTTGGTTGTAGCTGCATTATCAGCGTAGATGTTCATAGGATAGTTCCTTTCTATTATGATTACATATATTCTCTACAAATCATATGTATTTGATATGTATTAAGTATATCACAATTTGTTTCAGTTGTCAAGAGTTTTTTCGACAAATATATCTTTGACGCATCAAAAACAGCCTGTCACGGGGACAGGCTGTATATTTTGGGTTTACTGGCAGCAGTATAATTATTGTTATTCTTGCTTTTGGATACAGGATATGCTATACTTGATTTTCTTACCTTTTGTATTTTTTACAATCGCATCTTCTCTTTTATCCGCACCAAGATATCCGCTGTCACCATGTAAAGTTTCCTCTTCTCCATGCATCAGCTTACTTGTCATTGTGACATCATGTTCATTTGCTGATGTCGTCTCTGCATGATGAACCAGACCGCTTTCACGATCTACTCCAATATGTGCGTTGTATCTAAAGTGCCATGTATTGCCTTTTTTTGATGAATGTGCTTCAGGATCTCTTTCCTTTTTCTGATTCTTTGTGGATGATGGTGCTTCAATAAATGTAGAATCTACAATTGTTCCTTTTTTTGAGTATCAATCCTCGTTCTGTAATAAGTCGTACTACTTTCCTCATTTCTATTCGTATTTGAAGGGTAGTTCTACAAACACGAATGTTTGTTCCTCTCGGTAAGTAATTATAGCATATTATATTGCTGCTGCAACGCCCATGGCGAGTTTGGTATATAAAAATGGTGTGAATCGACCATTCACACCATTTC
>JAKSPJ010000026.1 GCA_024404915.1 Oscillospiraceae bacterium | reverse complement strand
CATGCGGCCTGTTGGAATGCTCTTGAAATTGTGGCCTTAATGAGGAGAGATTAATGTAGATATTCAGTTTAATAAGGGCAAAATCCACGGCCTGATTGGCAGAAACGGAAGCGGCAAAACAATGCTGATGAAGTGCATCTGCGGATTTGTGCGCCCGACATCCGGTACAGTAACCGTTGCAGGAAAACAGATTGGAAAGGACTGTGATTTTCCGGAATCGGTTGGTATTATCATCGAGACACCGGGGTTTATTCCTTACTACTCCGGATACCGCAATCTCAAGCTGCTCGCCGATCTGAACAAGAGAATCGGCAAGGAAGAAATACAGAAAGCAATGAAAAAAGTCGGACTGGATCCTGAACTGAAACGTCATGTCCGAAAATATTCACTTGGAATGCGACAGCGTCTGGGGTTGGCACAAGCGATTATGGAAAATCCGGATCTTTTGATTCTTGATGAGCCGATGAACGGACTTGACAAAGACGGAGTATCTGATATGCGTAAATATCTTTTGGAATTGAAAGAACAAGGCAAAACCATCTTGATAGCGTCACATTCAGCAGAAGATATTGAAGTGCTGTGTGATACTGTCTGTGAGATGGATAAAGGAGTTTTAACCAAACTGCGGGGATTTTCTAAGTGAATGATTGCTCGCACATTGATACACAAAACGGCTGCGTATGTAGACATGCTCCTCAGCGTTTCTGATTAGTTCGTATGTATATCACAGGAATCAAACTTCACACAAAAAATGAGCATAGACTCGCCGAAATGGTGAGTCTATGCTCGTTTCTATAGCCTGCTGCATACGTCTTGATACATAGTGTTCTGTAAACTTCTGTATGAGTATCTGCTTTCAGCCAGGGGTTTTCTTCTTACTTCTTCTACTTTCTTCCAAACAAAAGATCAGCCGTTTTCAGATGCCTGCTTCAAGGTCTCGTTGATGGAATCCACCAACTTGGAAATATCCTCGATAGAGGTCTTAATCACGCCGGAGCTTTCATTGGTAACATTGACATTGTCATCCAAATCTGCAAAGGCATCAATTGTAGTTTCCAGAATGCTGACAAGCTGCTTAACGCTCGCAGTATCCATTGTCGTCTTGCTGTTGCAGAATGCCACGATATCCTTCAAAAGATCATTCACAACGGCTGAACGCTCACTAGTTGCATTTGTAGAATTCTCGATAGAACTCATGTTCTCAGTAATTTCTCCGATTTCCTCACGGAGACGATCTGACAGATCCAGACACTCCTGTGTAATCTCAGCCAGAGAATCATGCTGTTCTGTCAAATGCGAATGACGGGACAAAAGCACATCCTTCGCATGAACAATACAGTTCTGCGGCGTGTTCAGCCCTCTGTAAATTGCAGTTGCCATTTCACGGCAGGATCTGTAACCGCAGGCATGGCAATCCGTGTGACGCTGCGACTCATCGTGCATGCCAAGCATCTCAAAAATTGGTTCCAGATCGCTGAATGCAGGCACCAGTGTCGGCATGCTCGCCTTGTATTCACGGACGAAATCAGAGAAATTCAGCTCATCATCAAATCTCTTGAAAAGCTTATCTTCACCGCCACGGAATACGCCGCCGGTCACCTTTCTGCGGCTCTTTGCTTCCCGCTCGATGCTTCTCATGCTTGCCATCACATCGAAGGAAGTCTGCTCAGAACCGGTTCCGGGACCAAGATTACAGCCAAACTCACAGGAAAGCACATCGAAAATCTCCGGATGCTTATTCTCTGCCATTTTGGAATACAGTTCCAATTCCGGATAAACCTTCAGCGCACCCTCGGATGTGGTCACGTCCAAATCCGGATTGTGCAGCCACAGATTATCACGGAAACCACCCGGACGGGAATAAATATTGCCAAGCAGACCCTGCTGCTCATCAAACTTATAATCAAATGCCTCATCCGGATTGGTGGGAATACGAATATCATTCTTATCAAAGTATTCCATCAGTTTCTTGAAGGTGACGTTATACTCTGCCAAACCGGTGCTCTCAAACTCCAGTGTCTTGGAAATGCAGGGAGAAAGGAACATAATCGGCTCAGTTCTGCGAAGATAATTCTTCACATAAATGATTGCGCAGGCTTCCGGGCTGTGAATCTTAGAAAGATTCGGCAGAAGCTTCGGCTGATAGATTTCAATATACTTTACCACGGCTGCACACTGCTGTGTAATCAGATTTGTATCAACACCGGTCTGCTCGTTGTGGTCAATGAGACGAAGATGAGCCCATGTGCAGATATCAGCGCCAAATGCGCCATCAAACATCAGGCAGCCCTTGGAACGGAACCAGTCCAGAATGCCCTTCCATTTTGTCGGGAATACAGTACGAATGGCAGGCGAAACAACAACAATCATCTTCTCTTTTGCAAGGGTGGACATTGCATCTTCCGTGCCATCAATATAATCTCTTGCGCCGTGCTTACAGCTCTTCACACACTGGCCGCAGGCAATACATCTGTTCGCATCCACAGATGTAATCAGTTTGCCGTTATCCAGTGTAATTATTCTATTCGCTTCAGGAGAAGGACATGAACGGACACAAGCATTACATCCGACACATCTTTCCGGCTTAACAATAATGACCTCATTCATTTTTATCACCTCATAGATCCTTTGTCTATATATATATATTATTTCTTACCTTTTTTTATTGCTGCAGCTTTTGCGGCGATTGCATCCAGGTTCAGAACGGCATTATCGCTTGTTCCTGCTTGCTCCTTAGACGGATTTTCCTTTTGCTCTGCCTTTTTCTCTGCTGTTTTTTCTTGTTTCTTCGATTTGCCCTTGATGGCATTTGCCATTTCCTGAAGGCGCAGCAGCTCCGGATCAACCTGGTCATCCTGCTGCGGCTCCGGGCTTACTTCCTCAGCTGGTTCATTTTCCTCAGCTAGTTCATTTTCCTGAGCTGGTTCATTTTCCTGAGCTGGTGCATCCTGGGGCACACTTTTCTCCGGCTCAGCAGCCGCAGAGGTTTCTTCTGCCTTTGCATCTGTATCAGAAAAATAAATATGTTCCACTTCATCCAAAACAGGCTCTTCCGGATAATCCGGGAGAATCTCTTCGTGCATCTTATATTCAGGAATCCCGCCGGACTGAAGAGTTTTCCCTGCTTCTGCAAGACGTCTGGCTGAATCCGCCAGAGCCTCCACACCGCTTTGCTGGAATGATTCAAAAATCGCCTGAAGAGAAGCCACTTCTCCGCTGAGACGGATAACCTCCTGTAATGCGATAGAGCGCACATTGCCGTTGGAGATTTCAAGCTGTTTCAGTCTGTTCTCCGCTTTTGCAATTTTTTCAGCACTGGTTTTTTCAGCGTCGAAAATAATCTGCTTCGCCTGATTATTGGCTTCAATCACAATATTCTGTGCCAGTTTTCTGGTGTTCTCTTCCAGTTCTGCGGCTTCTTTTTTGGCATTCTCCACCAGCAGATTCGCAGACTTCTGAGCTTCAATAAACACAGCAGATAAACCGTCAGCATCGCTGCCGGACTCCAGAGCTGCCAGCTTAATGCTTTTCTGATTCAGTTCATCCTGGCATCTGGCAAGTTCTTTTCTCAGCTGCTCCAGTTCCTCATCCCTGACTTTAATATCATCTTCCGCTATGCGCAGCTTTCGGGATACCGTTTCATGCTGCACCTGCACCTGCGCCAATTTCTCACGTTCCAAGCTCAGTACATGGTCAACTGCAACTTTCTCCTCACGTCCCTCATTCAGTTCAGAAAGCAACTGTCTTGTTTCATTTAATTCATTTTTCAGATTGAAGATTTGATTTGTCAATTGAACAAAATGCGCATCTGCATCTTCACGGTGATATCCGCCAAACAAAACTGTTTCCACATAATTTGTCACAGCCATGCGTGTTTTCCTCCTGTTTCAGAAAAATAGAGAGAATCTGACGAAAACACATTTCCGGTTATGTCTCCACATCAGTTTATTGTATCGTTTCAAAATCTATTCTTCTCTTGTATTTAAATTGCTATTTATCATTATACAATAAAATTTAAAGAATGTCAATAGATTTTTAGCACTCTTTTATGATTTTCCGACATTACCAGCTATTCTCTGAATCATGAAGCATCTCCTGCACCTCACGGTTTCCATACAGTCCCAAATCAAATAATCTGTCGGCCTGCTGTTTGGTTAATCTTCCGCTTAATGAATAAACAAACTGTCGGTGCTGACGCTGTGTTCCATTCCAGGAGTCAATAATTTTCAGCCAGCCGGCTCTTCCCAAAGCACGCTCCGGAAGTCTGGCACCCGGAAAAAAGCAGTCCGCAAGCATTTTTGCACATTTTTCATGTCCCGTATAATTGCAGGAATACGTATCTCCATCCGGGGACATCCATCCGAGTTTGAAATTATCCGCATTTTTAAAGAACATTTTTTCCAGCGGAAGAGGGTACACATCATCCGTTTCCACAATTTCAGTAAAACCGGGGTCTGTCTCTCGAAATGCAAAAAAACCGCCTTTGCCATCCATTACCACAGGAAGCTGCTCTTCTTTGATAATGTTTGCATATATTGTATCCTTCAGAGATTCCACTGTATCGCAATACAGATAGCAAAAAAATCCTGTTTCTCCACGATATACTGCATATTTTTTCACATTCTCACCCTCCTTTACAGAAACTTCACGAATCCTACAACAAAACAACTGCCGAGCTCTCATCCCGGCAGTTGTTATTTAGCAAATACAATTGGCGAAATCTGAAACGAATCAGATATTCATAACCTCTTGAATTCTTCCGCCGCCCTGTCTCTTGACATATCTCAATGCGCCATCCATCTTGACCAACAGGGAGTTCAGGTTCAGACAATCACCTGCAACATAATGATATGTACTTGCAGAGACTGTCAGCTGAACAGTCAGATTAAAGATTGTATAGGGGCTTGCCATTGCATTGCAGATGCCCTCTACATAATGGATTGCCTGTGTGTCAGAAACCTCTCTGTTGAACACTGCACAGAACTCATTGCCGGCAATGTTGTAGAGGTCACAGAATGCGCCGAACTCATTTCTCAGACGCTCTGCAATCTGAGAGAGGTACTCGTCGCCGAAGTCATAACCATACATATCATTGATCTGGCGGAATCCATCCAGGTCAAATACGGCAATATTGAACTGGCTGTCTGCCAGACGGCTTCCGATATCCTGCTCCAGCGCATAACGGTTCTTCAAGCCGGTCAGAATATTCAGAGTAGAGATGTCCTCCATCTTTTCTCTGGAACGCATCAGCTTGGAAGAAGCTTCTGCAAACTGTGCATTCTTACGGTCAATTTCATCGATAGAACGTCTGGTATAACGAGCAACCAGTAAGATTGCGATTTCGCCCAGAACCAGTACAACTGCAAGAATGGAAACAATAAAGTAAACGAAACGAATGGATTCTGCTGTACGCTTGTTTGCAGATGCCGCACCGATGGAAATGGATGCAACCATCATCTCGGATGCATTCAGCTGCAGAGGTGCGATTTCCTCCTGGTAAATGTAAGGAATCTGTGCCAGGAACTTATCTGCTTCTTCATCTCTGCTGTTTCGGGAAGCATTCAGTCTGATCTGATAAGTCAGCAGCTTTTCATCATATGCCTCGATAAACGCACGGGCGTAACGGAAACGGCGCAGTGCCATTTCATCATGGCCTTCGATTTTTTCGTAGTTATCCAGTTTCTCACGAATGCCTTCAAACATTGCAGTAATGGCGTTGATGTGACCATCCATGTTGCCGATGCCTGCAACGATTTCGAGAACCTCCGTATTTGCTGCAACCAGCTGACCGTTTGCAGAGTTAATCAGGTTCATTTCCTTTGATGTCGTGGTAAAGATTGACGATGTTTTCTGATAGGTAATCAGAAGCATCAGACTGTTAATTGTCAGCACAAGGAACAGCGCAACTGCAGCAATAACAAAACCGCCGCCTTTGTAAGATGATCCCTGTTTTTTCTTCAAGCTAGCCATTCTTACTTCACATCCTTCCAATGTTCCTTGACGTACCCGCTGGGATCCAGCATCAGCTGAATTTCAGCATTCTTCAGATTGTTCTTATTCACATATGTGATACCTGTGTCAACATTTGCAGAAACTCTTTCATTGTTAATGCATCTGCCGGCATAGAACACGCCAAGATAGCCAATGTTGTATGGGTTCTGAATAATGGTACCTGTCAGTGTACCGGACTTGATATAGTTCATCTCAGAATCATCTGCGTTGAAGCCGATGACTGCAACCTTGCCGGTCATTTCCATCTCGTCCACAGCTTCACATACACCTCTTGTGGCATGTGCGCTGGTGGTGTAAATCACCTTGACATTCGAATTTTCCAGCAGTTCCAGTGCCTGTGCCTTTGCAATGTCAATATCATCATTGCAGTACAGAACAGTCAGAACGGGGTTTACGCCCTCCTGTGCACCGCCCTGGGGAGCACCGCCCTGCTGGCCTTCGCCCTGAGGAGCTCCGCCCTGAGGAGCACCGCCCTGCTGGCCTTCGCCCTGAGGAGCTCCGCCCTCCTGACCTGCATCCTGAGGAGCTCCGCCCTGAGGAGCACCGCCCTGCTGCGCATCATTAGGACCATTTGTACCCGCCGGAGCACCTTCCCCGCCGTTTTCCTGCTGTGCCTTTGCAGCTGCTTCAGCGGCAGCCTTCTTTGCAGCTTCCGCAGCAGCCAGTGCAGCCTGCTGATTTGCAAGGCCTGTCAGCTGACCACGGAATGCATTCACACTCTGCTGTGCAGTAACGGATGCCTCGGAGTGGCCGATAATTGCTGCCTTATCTGTTGCGGACTGCAGGAAATTAATTGCCTGTCTTGCAGCAATCTGTCCGCCGGAAGCATTTGCAGAACCAATATGATAGGTTACAAAGCCGTTGTAATTCTCGTTTTCTGTATCTACGTTTGTATCGATTGTACCAACAACAATGCCCTTGTCAGCAGCCTCCTGCAGCACCTCATCCAGCTTAATGGGATCGTTCGGTGCAATAACAATTGCCTTTGCGCCCAGATCAATTGCTTCGTGAACAAGCTGAATCTGTCCGTCAATGTCATTATTGGATTTTGCATTGCGGTAAATCACTTCATAGCCGAACTCTTCAGCAGCTTCCTTTGTACCATTCTGAACCGAATCCCAGAACTGTTCGCCGCTGGCTGCACCAATTACCACGATCTTTGCGCCATATGCTGCCGGTCGCTGCGAAGCAGCATTTCGGGGGCCGCAGCCGGTCATGACACAAACAGAAGATAATGCAATAACACCTGCGAATAATCGGTTCAGGTGTTTTCTTCTCACTGTTTCCATGAATAATTTCCTCCTGAAAATAATATAATGCATTGCCGATATGCAAGCCTGAAAACTCAGAGCTACTGCAAGGGGGCATAACTATCCGTGTATATATGATAACATAAAATGCAAAAAATTTCAAGTATAACACCACATTGCAAATTACAATTTTTTTACAGATTTTTTGTTTGAATTGTACAAGTTTAAGCTCCTATAGTAATGTAGAATACGCTGTCAATATTACAAATCGTAAATAGAATATAGAAATTTGCAAGATAATACGAAAAAAACAGCGTCTCACCGATTCCGGATAGAGCAATTCATTTATATAAATAACCGCCATAGATTGCTTGACAATTCTAAAAAAAAGTGTTATAATTATTCGCAGGTATATCTGTGCACTGTTAAACCGGTTTCCGGGCGGTTTCCGGAGTACAGATTATGACTCAAAATGAAGCTAGGAGATATAACCATGCAGTGTGAGAAATGTCATGCAGAGCTTCCGCCGAGCAGTATTTCATGTCCGGCGTGCGGAGCCCCGGTTCTCCAGAATATCGAGGGCTTTGAAAACACAAAGTTTATTCAACAACAATTAAAAACAATGATTAAGGAACACAAGAATTCCCTTTTCATTGAATATGAACACAATCTGATGTTCGACGAAAAGCGCTTTACTGCACTTCTGAACGACTACATTTCAGAGTATGACAGAGAGTGCAAGCTGCTTCGTGCAATGGTGAATAACAACCAAATTATCAAGGTACTGCTGTCGGAACAGCAGAACCATGAAATGGCTGTCACCAGAGCAAAAAGCGTAATGCTGGGCGAAGCATTCCTTTCCGAAAATGCAGCTGAGTTCGTGATTGCCTGCCTTACCTTTATGCTGGGCTGGCCCTATCAGTCCCCTCTGCGCATCAAGGAAGCAAGCGAAATCGAAAAAGAGGAAAAGGCAGCAAAGGTACGGGCTGTGCGTCTGGACGACAACGTCTTTACCCGTGCTTCTGCTTCCAAATACCGTCTTTTGGCACGAAATGTGACAGTGCCCGAGGGTACTACCATGATCGAAGATTTCTGCTTCGACGGATTCAACAATCTGCGTTCCATCGCTTTGCCGGAGTCGCTGCTTGCCATCGGCGAATATGCATTCTCTGAGTGTAAGCATCTTCGTGTCATCGATCTTTCAGATAATGTGCGCCGCATCGGAAAGGCTGCCTTCATTCAATGCGAACGTCTGGCAAGCATCCGTATTCCAAACGGCATTCACGAAATTGCAGACAGTACATTCCTGTACTGTAAAAGCCTGGAAATCGTGGATATTCCGGATACGGTCAGCAATATCGGCGAACAGGCATTTGCAGGATGCGAGAAGCTGCGTAAGCTGACACTTCCGCCAAGCATCAAGTTTATCGATAAGAATGCCTTTGCTTATTGTCCCCGCCTGACAATCCGCTGCGTTGAAAACTCATACGTATACAAATATTGTCTGGTCAATGCAATCCCGTGGGAGACATATACGCTGGGACGGATATAATCTTTTTTAATCTGTAAATTACTTTTACCCATGGGGGAGGAAATCACAATGGTTGAGCTTGCAATCGGCCAGGAAGTCGAGATGGAGTACGGCGGACGTGCCCAGGTCCTCGGCGTCATTGGCAGCGGCGGTCAGGGTATCGTATACCTCGTCCGTTACAACGGAATGAAATGGGCTCTCAAGTGGTATGATATTGATAAAATCCGGAATCCAAAGGCATTCCGTCAGAATATCAAGAACAATATCACAGACGGCCCTCCAAGCAATAAATTCTTATGGCCAAAATATCTGACAAAGGAAAATGAAGAAGGCACCTTCGGCTACCTCATGGAGCTGAAGCCCGACAGCTTCGATTCCTTCGTGGATATTCTGAACACCTACAAGCTGTCCGTTGACCCGCTCACCGGACGCTCCACAAAGAAGCCGGTCCGCTTCACCAGCCTCTACGCAATGGTTACGGCAGTCATTAATATCGTGAATGCCTTCCGCCAGCTGCACAGAGCCGGTAAGAGCTATCAGGATCTGAACGACGGCGGTTTCTTCATCAATGTGGATACCGGTGCTGTTCTGGTCTGCGACTGTGACAACATCGCTCCGGACGGCAATAACTTCGGCATCGGCGGCAAGCCGGGATATATGGCACCTGAAGTCGTGCGTGGTGTGGCAAAGCCGAATGTCCAGACGGATAAGTATTCTCTGGCAGTTGTGCTGTTTAAGCTGCTGTTCCGTGGCGATCCCATGGAAGGCGAAAAGGTGGTCAAGGACGTTTGCCTGACGGAATCCTCGGAGCTGAAGCACTACGGCCAGAATGCAGTGTTCGTATATGACCCGGAGGACAGCAGCAACCGTCCTGTCCGTGGTATTCACGACAATGTCATCAAGTTCTGGCGCATTTACCCGGATTACATTAAGGATGCTTTTATCCTTTCCTTCACATCCGGAATCACCGAACCGACAAAGCGAATTATTGAGAATGAATGGCAGAAATTGTTTATTCGTCTCCGCTCCGAAATTATTCAGTGCGGCTGCGGCAGAACCAATTTCTCCTGCATGTTTGAGCGTCCTGATATCAAAACATTCAAATGTCCGAAATGCGGCACAATGTTCGGAACGCTTAAATTCAACAACAGAAATTATCGTACCCCCCTCTACCTGGGCAGCGTATTCTATGAATGCGAAATTGATCCGGAATCCGAAGATTTCCAGACAGTTGCCGGTGAGTTGGTGGAAAACAGACTGAAGCCCGGTGTTCTGGGATTCAAAAACACTTCCAGCAAAACATGGCGGGCAAAGATGCCTGACGGCGATTTCTATGAGATTCCGCCCGGAAAGGGCTTCCCTGTCTGGCAGGGCCTGGAAATCAAATTTGGCGATGTTTCCGCAACACTCTAAAATAATTGCTTGAAATGACGACATTTCTTGAAAGGGAGTTATCACAATGAGTAACATGAAAGAGAATACAAAGGGCAGCAGCGATCTGCTGGATATTGATGATGATGATCCGCTCAGTGCAACGAGCGTATCAAAAAAGAGCCTTGTAATTTTCTTCCTGATTGATACATCAGGCAGTATGAAGGGCAAGAAGATGGGCGAGCTCAATACCGTTATGGAAGAGCTGATTCCGGAAATCCGCCGTGTCGGTGAGGCAGATACTGAGGTTAAGATCGCTGTCCTGACATTTGGCACACAGGTTCGCTGGATGTATTCCGAACCAATTCCGATTGAGGATTTTGAATGGGCAAGACTGAGAGCTGACGGCGTTACAAGCATGGGCGAAGCATTCAAGGAGCTGAACTCCAGAATGTCCCGTAACGGCTTCCTCAATTCTCCTTCCCTTTCCTTTGCTCCGGTTATCTTCCTGATGACAGACGGTTATCCCTCTGATGACTACAAGGAAGCACTGGCTGAGCTGAAGAACAACAGCTGGTATAAGTTCGGCCTGAAGGCAGCTCTTGGTATCGGCAGTGAGGCAAATGATGATATGCTGGCAGAGTTCACCGGTTCCAAGGATACCGTTGTACATGCATATTCCGGCGGACAGCTGGCTCAGATGATCAAGATTATTGCTGTTACATCTGCACAGATCGGCAGTAAGAGTATGACATTGTCTGACGATACGAACCATGAGCTTTCTGAAGAGGAAGTTCGCTCTGCAAAGCAGAAGCTGCTGGGTCAGCAGATTCAGGATTCTATGACAAACCTCGGGGACGCAGATACTATGTCCTTCGATACGGGTTGGTAATCTCCCGGTTACTGCCCCACAATACTTTGCAATAAAGGAGGACAAATGCGATGTTCGGCGGATTCAGCCATTCCGTAACCGGCGCAAGCCATACAGCAACCGGGC
This sequence comes from Oscillospiraceae bacterium, assembly GCA_024404915.1. Classification (GTDB taxonomy): domain Bacteria; phylum Bacillota; class Clostridia; order Oscillospirales; family Ruminococcaceae; genus Firm-04. The sequence goes on along the minus strand of JAKSPJ010000026.1, from coordinate 12,937 downwards.
TTATTTGCCAGGATCATTCTGCGTATGAAGTGCATGAACACTATTCCATCGCTGCAATTGCAGACGGACATGGAAGCAAAAAATATTTCAGAAGTCATCTCGGCTCAGAATTTGCTGTTAAGGCTGCACTGGAAACCATCAAACGCTTTTACATGGATCCGGAAAAATTCGAGAGTAATTTTCCAGTTCATCACAAGCTGATCCTCGATAATATAAAAAAGCAAATCATTGCAAACTGGAACGCCCGTGTCCAGCAGCATCTTGATAACAACCACGTCACAAGAGATGAAATCAAGAAGTTCTCCACAGAAGAATTTAAGGCTATTCCGCCGGAATCCTACTATGGAACCACCTTGGTTGTGGCGGTTGCAGGCAGAAGTTTTACATTCGGTATTCAGATCGGTGACGGCAGTCTGGTAGCACTGTTTGATGACGGCAAGCCCATTATGCCGATGAACTATGACGAATCAGCCCCGGCCAATATGACAGCCTCTATGTGCAACAGCAATGCTGCATCTATGTTTAACAGCTTTGTGGTAAAGGATAAAAAACTGCTTGCGCTGTTTGCATCCTCTGACGGATTGTATACCTCGTTCAGCAATGAGGACGATTTCCTGGAGTATCATCTGATTATTTCCAGTCAGCTGGATAATCTGGATACCTTTAAGGAAAGCGTAATCAAGAATCTCACCAAGCGTTCTCACTATGGTACAGAGGATGATATTTCGCTTGCCTGCGTGTGCGATATTGATTTGATTAAAGAGCATACCGAGACTTTGAAAAAGAAAATCGAGGAAAACAAGGCAAGCGCAGCCGATCGAAAAAAAGAAAGATTGGCAAAACTGAAAAATATTTGAGCATTCAAATAAAGGAAGGAATGATTTACGATGGAACTCGAAGCACTGATCACCAAAGCAAAAGAGTATATGACACAGATTACCGACAAATACACTGGACTTCGTGATATCACTGACTGCCGTATCTGTCTGATTGTTACCCAGAAAGATGAAATCGTTACCGGTTTATCCGCTGTAACAATGGATTCTTCTGAAGAGATTGTCTCCATTCCGGCAGAATGGTTTGCAATCAAGCAGCTTTCTCCTATGGATACAGCAAAACAAATGGTTATTTTGCAGCTGGACGGTGAACAGGTGTTCACTCCTTCTGAAGAAACCATTGGTCAGTTGATTAGCGTAAATCATATGAATATTAACTGCGAAATTGCTACTACTGAAACAGAAACTGTATCTGCTATGTCCTTGAAGGGCGAAGATGCCAGCGGCAGTGATTTTCTTTCCGGATTTGATGATGCTGTCACCGGAACTGCAGCTAGTCATCTGGGTGCAGATGCGGATTTCGCAAGCGGTTTCGATGTGGATGAGAGCAATCCTTTCTTTGATTCCGGTAATTCCAAGGCTGCAGAAGTAAAAACCATTACACCAGAGACAGATTCGCCTTATGGCGGCACACCTGCAATGAATCCGCAGCAGGGTGGATATCCTCATCAGGGCGGTTATCCGCATCAGGGCGGCTACCCGCAGCAGGGTGGCTACCCACAGCAGGGCGGCTATCCGCAGCAGGGCGGTTACCCGCAGCAGGGCGGTTATCCGCAGCAGGGCGGCTACGGCGGCTATCCGCAGCAGGGCGGTTACCCGCAGCAGGGCGGCTACGGCGGCTATCCGCAGCAGGGCGGTTATCCGCAGCAGGGCGGCTACGGCGGCGGCTACCCGCAGCAGGGCGGCTACGGCGGCGGCTACCCGCAGCAGGGCGGTTACGGCGGTTATCCGCAGCAGGGCGGCTACGGCGGCTATCCGCAGCAGGGCGGCTACCCACAGCAGCAGCCGGGCGGTTATCATTATGGCAATTATCCCCAGCAGGATCAGTCCACATATCTGAACCCGCAGAATGCTGCACCTTATCCGCAGGATGCTGCAAAACCGGTTCATTCTGTTATGCACAGCACAAGCATCTATAATGGCGGTGTTCAGCCCAGTGATATTGTTTCACAGAATATCGGTGCAAGCGGCGGCGGTGCAACCTATAAGAACAGACTAGCAAGCTTCCTGGATGACGATGCGGCAGCTGCAGCAGATGCGGCAGAAGCAGCAGAGACTGGTCTCTCCAAGGATGAAATGCTGAGAAAAGCGAAAGAGCGCAAAAAGGTTGCTAAAAACAACTTTGGTTTTAAAAAGGGTATGTAATATCGAAACCTCGTTATCATTCTTGATAACGAGGTTTCTTGTGTTTTCAGAAAAGCAAAAAACAGTGAATCGAATTACCATCCGACTCACTGCTTCATTTACAGAAATCATTATTTAAAGTTTACGCCCCAGTTGGAATTTGCACTCACCTTACTGTATAGGCGAATCATCGCCTTACGCTTAGTGCTCTTATAAACAAAGAAGATTGCAACTGCCAAAACCACCATTGCAACAATAGAGAACACTACACTCTTGAGAACAACCAGACCCAGAACCCATGCAATTGCCCATGCTACTAAAATAATCGGCAGGCAGAAGTTTGTAATGCTGCGGTCCTTAATCTTGATGTACTGTTGAATTTCTTTGATATTAAAGCTCTCATAGTGACGAGCAATGAAGTTATCCGGTCTTGCCCATTTACAGAAGGATTTCAAACTGTCAAATTTGATTACGAAATCCTGTCTGGTGTAGGTAATGCGGTAGTAAACAGAAACAGTGCCGTCTTTTGAATTTTCAGCACCCATAATATGTACAATTGTTCCAGCCTCAGCCTGATTGCTTACAGTCTTTGTTACAAGAAACTTACGGTCAATTGCCTCATCAATATCATTCAACATGTAAGTCATAGAAACACCCCTCAACATGATATAAAAAGCTGAATTTATGCATCAGATTAACTAGTAATAATGACAATAATCCAAATTCAAAATCGTTTAAGTATATTATACCACATCCATTCAAAAAAAGCAAGTAGAAAACAAAAAAAATTTTTTCATTCTTCAGATTGTATAATTTCTGGCTCTATTTTCGTATACTATGAACAGATTGCACTTAAACCATCGAATATGGCCTAAATTTAAGTAATGCTTTCTTTTATTAAGCCATGATTCTTTTGTATAATCTGTTTCAACGGTTGATTTTTTTTTGCAAATCTGTTATAATAAGGAGGCAGTCCATTATATGTCTCATATGAGAGGAGAACCATTATGTTTGAAGTAAAAAAAATCACAGTTGTTACAGGACATTTCGGTTCGGGAAAAACCAATTTTTCCGCCTCCCTGGCACTTGCCCTTGCCAAGGAGGGAAAGAAAGTCACAGTTGTGGATTTTGATCTGGTAAATCCATATTTCCGTACTGCGGATTTTGCGGAAGCTTTTGCAAAAAACGGCATCACTCTCCGTGCGCCCGAATTCGCCAACACCAATGTGGATATTCCCAGCATACAGTTTGACCTGGGAGGACTCGCCGCAGAAGACGGCTATCTCATAATTGATGTGGGCGGTGATGAAGATGGTGCCGTGGCATTGGGCAGATACTCACATGTATTGAACAGCTATGCGGAAACAGATGAACTGGATATGCTGGGAATTGTATCCTTCCGCCGTTACCTTACAAGAACTCCGGAGGAAGCACAGGAATATCTGCGGAGCATCGAGCGTGCAAGCCGTATGAAACTGACAAAGCTGGTGAACAATACCAATATGGGCATGGAAACCCAGACAGGTATTATAGAAGAAAGTATGCCGCTTTTCCAGCAGCTCTGTGATACTATGGGGTTACCTGCCGCCTGCGTTGCTGTGGCAGATTCCATCGAGGTGCCCTCCAATGTTCCTGCGGATTTGCTGTTCCCTGTACCCATCGTGGTACGATTGCCCTGGATGCCGAAATCCGAAGCATTGTTATAAAGCGAAGGCAGGCTGTCTGTACAGCCTGCCTTTTTGTATATAAGTTGTATGATTTACGTTCCCTCGGCAAATGCCTGCAGAAGTGCCAGCAGGAACTTCCAGACGTTTTCGCAGGACTGCAGCCGCATGCGCTCTCTGGAGGTGTGAATGTCCAGCAAATCCGGGCCGATGGAAATGCATTCCAGATGAGGCGCTTTAGAAAGCAGAATGCCGCATTCCAGGCCTGCATGAATGGTTTCAATCACCGGCTTCTTATGATACTGCTGTTCAAAAACACGGACCGCAGTCTGTTCCAGCGCAGTATTCGGCACATATTCCCAGGCAGGGTATTCCCCGGAAAAGGCAGCTTTGCCCCCGGCATTCTCTGCCATTTGCTTTAACTTTTCTGCCAACTGCCGTTTTTTCTGATTACTGCCGCTTCGCACCAGTGCATCTACATTGAATGTCTGCACATCCAGCGTGCTGACTCCCAGATTCAGAGAGGTCTCCGGCATATGCAGCAGCGGATTCATTTCCTGCACGCCATCAGGCAATTGTGCCAATCGGGAAAGCAGGTTTTCTGTACACTCTGCCGTCAGTACAAATGCCTGACGGGAGGCATCCTGAGAAATGCGGTATGCCATTGCGGTTTCTTCCGGGTGATTTTTCTGCATTGCGGCAAATGCAGTTTCCAGTGCAGAAACCATTTCTTTTGCCCCCGTATCCTGCACCATCAATTCCACTGTGCACTCTGTCGGGATGACGTTATCACGCACGCCGCCATTCCAGTGTATGAGATGAAAATTTTTCCCGATGCGCTGCAGAAGGGACCACATGGCAGTATTGGCGTTCAGCCGCTTCTTATGGATTTCCGTTCCGGAATGTCCGCCCTGCAGGCCATACAGCACCGCTTTTATCACTGTTCCCTGCATGGTTTCCCGTTCCACCGGATATGCCATGTGCACACGGATACCGCCTGCACATCCCACGGTAAAAACGCCCTCCTGCTCGGAATCAATATTGATCAGATACTTTCCTTCCAACGCATCCGGTGCCAGTCCCGCTGCACCCTCCATGCCTGTTTCTTCATCAACGGTGAAAACAGCCGTCAGGGGAGGATGCACAATGCTGTCGTCCTCCAGAATGGCAAAGGCATAGGCAATCGCAATGCCGTCATCGCCCCCAAGGGTGGTGCCATCCGCAGAAAGAAATTCCTCGTCCCACACAAGATCAAGCCCTTCCGTCGCCATATCCTTCCGGCAGTCGGCATCTTTGGCGCATACCATATCCATATGCCCCTGCAGAATCACGGCAGGGCTGTTTTCGCAGCCTTCAGAAGCCTGTTTATGGATAATCACATTGCCTGCTGCATCTGCATAGGCCTCCAGAGAAAGTGCTTTCGCCGTCTGCAAAATCCACTCTCTGATTCTGCCGGTATTGCCTGAGCCATGTGGCACTGCAGCAATTTGTGTGAAATAGCGGTAAACCGCTTGCAGATTCGGATTGTTCATACCCCAAGTCCCTCCTCATCAATTACAATATAATTGGGATGCATCGGCAAAAGCAGAGAAGAATCTTTTGACATTTCCTCCCGCATTCTGTCACGAAGGCCGCTGTCCAGAAGGGCCTTCAATGCCGTAATTTTCTCCTTCGGAATCCCCGGACAGCCTCGGTATAACGTAATTTTCACATTGCCATCGGTATCCTGCATGATGCGCACCGGCCAAAGGGAACAGGCAAAGGGCTTTTCCGACGCAGGCAATGTGCAGCCGGATGCAGGATTCAGAAAGGGACAGGGAGCCGCTTTTTCCCCCACATGAAATGGCAGCTCTATGCGAAATCTTCCGTTTTCCGTTTCCGAAATCTGATAATCCATCGGGTTGGCAATTCGTTTCACTGCCGCTTCTGAAAAAGTCGGCAATTCCCATGTGCTTTGCTGCTCAAAGACACAGCAATTCTGACACTGGGCGCAGGTTTCCGATGCCAGCAATGCACGCAGCATCAAATCATCTCCTTCTCATCTTTCCATTCGGCGATATATTTTTCATTCAGCAAATCAGGCGCATATGATTTTTTCGAAGAGCGCATTCCGCTTTCCCCCAAATCCTCTTCCCGATTCAGATATGTTACATCATGAAGGCAGCGTGCCATTTCATTGGCCACCACGGGCCATGCATGAGGGTAATCCGGCACTACTTTTTCAAAATGAATATCCGCAACCTCTTCCGTAATTCTGGAAACAATGGTCATTCCAATGGGCGGGTGCAGCGCATCCGCATACAACAGCAGTCCCGAAAGTCCCAGCGCATCAAACTGTGATGCCGCTTCACAGATACAACGCCATTCATACTGCAAAGAGGCTTCCTCCGGGTCAGGCCTTGCCATAAGCCACTGCTTTGCAATATTTACCGCATACTCTGCATTTTCAGAAACCAGCGGCTGAATAAACGCATCAGGATACATACGGCGAAACTGGGAAATATGGTTGCGCTTGCTGTGATATTTGCTGCCCTTCAATTCAGACAGATTGCTTTGCAGATACAAGTATTCTGTATAGGTCTCTGCTTTTGTAATCTGAAACCGATCGGGAAAAGCAGCCTGGAGTGCGGAGCACTGTTGTTCTGTCAGCATGGTCAATCGAAATTTTTGTCCTCGTTCATCCGCATCCTGTTTCAACAACTGAATCATTTCACGGCAGTCGCACAGGCCAATCGGATAGCCATAGCATTCCTTTCGGATGCCCTTCTGATACCGCCGCAGCAACACAGAATTCTGAAAACAGATTTCTGTGCCGTATTTTTCACGCAGGAGATAAATGGAGGCAAATGCCGCATCATTTTCTTTGGCGTGAACAGCGGATGCAGCCTCGAACACCGGCAGTCTGTCATTGAAATCAGGAATATGAAAGGATAAAGACATTCCTTTTCCACCTTTCCAGTGATATACTCTTTCAGCAGTACAAAACGAATCCCGACAGCCCGGTAAACAAAATCTCTTTCTCAGGCAGGAACGGCATTTTACATGCTGACTCCCCTATTATATCATTATTTCCACGCTTTGTCAAACAAACAGAAATGTGTTTAGACTTGACAAAAACGTTATTTTTGGGTAAAATAAGAATAGCAGCCAATGGCATGCAGAACTTTCAGAAAATTGCTTAGCAGAATATTTTTCTGTCTGACAAGCTGAATAGAAAACAATCAGAAAACAAGGAGGCCTCCTAATGGATACGAATCGTCCGAAAGGCAGAGAAAAAAATGTGACATCCGGCGGCTCCGGTGCATATCGCCGTGGCAGCGGCCTTGGCTCCGGACCTGTGGGCACCGGCTATTCCGATAAAAATTCCGGCGGCGGAAAACGTGCCGCAGTCGGCGGCGGCGGCGGTATTACGCTGCTGATTGTCGGACTGCTTCTGATGAAAAGCTGCTTCGGCGGTGGGGACTCGGCAAGCTTCACAGAAGAGGGGCTTCCCTATCATGAGGATACCCAGTCTTCCTCCCAGAGTATTTCCTCAGAGCAGACACAGCTGAATCAGACCGTAGCTTCCGGTTCCCGTGAAAAGCGCACAACCATCCTTGGCAATCAGCAGGATACTGTCACAGTTATGGTCTATATCTGCGGTACGGACCTGGAATCCAAAAGCGGCATGGCCTCTGCGGATATTCAGGAAATGGCAAATGCAAAATTCGGCGATAATGTGAATCTGATTCTCTACACAGGCGGCTGCAAGGAATGGAAAATCAATGGTATCAGCAGCAGCACCAACCAGATTTATCAGATTAAGGATGGAAAAATCGGCTGTCTGGAATCCGATATGGGCAATAAGGCAATGACGGACCCAGCAACACTCTCCGAATTCATTCAGTACTGCGCAAAGCGTTTTCCTGCAAACCGGAATGAGCTGATTTTCTGGGACCACGGCGGCGGTTCCGTCACCGGCTACGGCTATGATGAAAAGCTGAAAAACGGCGGTTCCATGAATCTTGCCGGCATCAGCAAGGCACTGAAAAACGGAGGCGTTACCTTCGACTTTGTGGGATTCGATGCCTGCCTGATGGCAACAGCCGAAACCGCATTGATGATGAACAACTATGCCGACTATATGGTGGCTTCTGAAGAAACAGAGCCGGGCATCGGCTGGTATTATACAGACTGGCTCACTAAGCTGGGCAGCAATACCTCCATGTCCACCATTGAAATCGGCAAGAATATCTGTGACGACTTCACCTCCGCCTGCGCAAGACGCTGCCCGGGACAGAAAACCACCCTGTCTGTCATTGACCTGGCAGAATTCGCCAACACCGTTCCTGCAAATCTCTCCGCTTTCGCTGATTCCGTCAGCGCAAAAATGGCCAATCAGGAATATGAAGCCGTTTCCAATGCACGCTATCAGACAAGAGAATTTGCCGCAAGCTCCAAAATTGACCAGGTTGACCTGACAGACCTTGCGAATAAAATGAATACAGCAGAAGGCAGACAGCTGGCAAGCGCACTGTCCGGCGCAGTCAAATACTACCGCAATTCCTCCAATATAACAAATGCCTACGGTGTTTCCATTTTCTTCCCCTACAAGCGCACTTCCTATGTGGATAACGCCTGCAGCACCTATTCACAGATTGACATGGACAGCTCCTACATGAACTGCATCCGTCAGTTTGCAAGCCTGGAAACCAGCGGTCAGATTGCCGCAGGCGGTTCCGGTTCTCCTCTGGATTCCATTTTTGGCGGTGCTTCCGGGGGTTCCTCCGGCAGTGCAGAAATCATCGGCAGCCTGCTGAGCGGATTCCTGAATTCTGCCCTGAGCGGTGACAGAAGCATCAACGGCCTGGATTCCTCCAACATCGAATTTATGGAGGCTGCACCCATGTCCGAATCGGAAACGGCAGAGTATCTTTCCCTGCACTATTTCGATGCCAATAATCTGTACTGGACGGAAAATAACGGCAGCTACATTCTGCGGCTCAATGAAGAGCAGTGGAAACAGGTGCACCGCCTTGACAAAAATATGTTCTACGATGACGGAACAGGATACATTGACCTTGGCCTGGATAACACCTATGATTTTGATGATGACAATAATCTGATCGCAGATACTGACCGCAACTGGCTTGCTGTCAATGGCCAGGTGGTAGCGTATTATCATACAGACACCGTGCAGAACGGGGACGATTACACCATTTCAGGCTATATTCCTGCTTTGCTGAACGGTGACCGTGTCAAACTGCTGACCGTCTTTGACCAGGATCATCCCGACGGCATGATTATCGGTGCAGAAACAGATTACCGCAGCCAGGAAACAGATACCGTTGCCAAAAGTATGACCGAGCTTCAGAACGGTGACACTCTTGATTTCGTCTGCGATTACTACAGCTACTCCGGAGATTATCTGGACAGCTATTATATCGGCGAACAGATTTCCGTGAACGGCGATTTGAAACTGAGCAATGTTGATGTGGGCAATGGTCCTGTTAAAATTACATATTGCTTCACGGATATGTATAACAAAGAATACTGGACAGAATCCATTTCCAATTGATCGCATCGGGGCTGGAATACTTGTCCCGCATACATCATTCCATAAAGAAAACACCACGCATCATTACGGTGCGTGGTGATTTTGAAAGGAGCCAATATGATAAACTACATTCTCATTGGTTTTTCTGTTTTAAGTCTGCTGACCTTCATCGTCTATGGACTAGACAAACGTGCCGCTATTCATGACGAATGGCGTACGCCCGAAAAACGCCTCCTGTTATTCGGCATCATGGGCGGCGCAGCAGGCGGTCTGCTGGGCATGGCAGTCTTTCGCCATAAAATCAGAAAATGGTATTTCTGGTTCGTCAATTTCCTGAGTCTCATTGTGCATATCGCTGTGCTGGTGAAATGCCTGGAGATGTACAGTATCTGATTTCCTTATCATTCCAGCTTGCGGTAAGGCTCCGGGATGTTTTTCTCAATAATATTCTGAATCACATCCATACCAAAGGCCTTTGCCGTTCCCATGGGGGCATAGGGCAAACCATGGCGTTCCGCCAGCCATGCGCCGTATTCAGCGTAGGGATACAGTGATAAATTGCCGAACATCGCTGTATCATAATGGGTAATCACAGGGGTACACTGTATATTCAGCACGGAAAGCTTGCCGCTTTCTGTATCCTTTACAAGGTCAAAGCCACCCATTTCGCCCACCATGTTGAAATTATCCGTCTGGGCAGAAATGAAATTGCCGAGGGAATAAAACACAAAGCCCATGGAACCGTCTTCCCGCTCAATATATTCCATGGTCTGTGCCGTATGGGGATGCGTTCCCAGAATCACATCTGCGCCCCAGCCAATCATTTTTTCGGCAAGCTCCTTCACATTTGGCTGCACCTCATCGGTATCCTCTTTGCCCCAGTGCGCTGACACAATCACCGCATCTGCAATGGTCTTCGCCTGACGAATCTGCCGCTCTATCAACTCTTCATCAGAAATTCTGCCGATTCTGATTGTGGAGGATTCCGGCACAGAATGCTCATTCAAAGATTCTGTATATGCCAGATATGCAATTTTTATACCGTTGACCTCCTGGACACGGATATTGTTCTGGTCCTCTTCATTCCGATAACCGCCCACCACAAGAATGGGATATTTCGCCATCATCTCATCCCAGTAATTCAAGGAGGACTCCAGTCCGTCCACGGATTTATCCAGCATGTGGTTATTGCATATGGTAAAGACGTCAAATCCAAGATCCACCATGCATTCACCCAGCTGTGTGGGGGAATTGAAAATATAGTTGGAACCACTGACTTCATATTCTCCGCCGCAAATCAATGTCTCCTGATTGATAATGGCAACATCTGCGCTCTGAATGATAGGCTTCACCCGCTCATACAGGGGCTGAAAATAATAGGAGGTGCCATCTGCGGTACACTCCTGCGCACGGCGATACACATATTTCTGTACCAGATTATCTCCCACCGCCAGCATATGCACCACATGTTCCTGCGGCAGAGGCGGCTCTGTGGCGACTGTTGTAACAGTGGTCGTCACCGCCGTATTGTCCATTGTCTGCAAAGAGGACTCCTGCGGTTTCTTTCCACAAGAGCAGATACCGAAGCTCATCAGCGCAAAAAGAGAAATTCCGATGACGCTGTGTCTGGATTGCATAGCAAGTGCCACTCCTTTCCCGAAAATAAGACGGCCCCACAGCATGGACAAGGTCACAGCCGTATGGGGCATCTGTCTCAAACATATAGTACTTATTATATCATATTTTTTATATAAACGCAAGATGCTTCCATAAATTTCCACATTGAAAAGAGGTTAGTTTATGAACCAATCCTTTGTAAATCCCACTGAAGAAGAACTTTCGCTGGTCGCCGCATTCCGCAAGCCAATCTGGGATAAATTTCAGAAGGCAGTGCGGGACTACCGGCTGATTGAAGAAAATGATAAAATTGCCGTCTGCATCTCCGGCGGAAAAGATTCCATGCTGCTGGCAGTGTGTATGCAGCGGCTGCAGCGTTACAGCAGGATTCCCTTTCAGGTGGTCTACCTGGTCATGAATCCCGGCTACACCGAAGAAAATATTGCTCAGATTCAGAAGAATGCAGAACGTTTGAAACTGCCTGTGGAAGTCTTTGAAACCGCCATTCTGCACAGTGTCAATCAGGCGGAAAAACATCCCTGTTTTCTTTGCTCCAAGCTGCGCCGTGGCGCACTCTATCAGAAAGCCCAATCCCTTGGCTGCAATAAAATTGCTCTTGGCCACCACTTCGATGATGTCATAGAAACAATACTGATGGGCATGCTGTATGGCTCCCAGATTCAGACCATGATGCCGAAACTGTTCAGCGAAAACTATGAAAATATGCAGGTCATCCGCCCCCTGTACCTGATACGGGAGCAGGATATTATTCAGTGGTCACAAGCGCATGCACTGCATTTTCTGCGCTGCGCCTGCCGTGTCACGCAGAATGCCGATGCACCCACCGGAAAACGGGCGGAAATCAAGCAGCTGCTTCAGAAGCTTCGTGCTGTCAATCCTGCCGTGGATATGAATATTTTCCGCAGCATGGAAAATGTGAACCTGAAAACCCTGATTTCCTACCATATCGGAGAACAGCGTCACCATTTCCTGGATGACTATGCGGAGGGCATTACCAATCGTGGCACACGCACCGGCACAGGCAGAAAATCCTCGCAGAATCATTGACTTTTCTATGAAATCGTGTTATAATAATAGTTGTGCCATACAGAATCTGCAGGGCATATGAATTATGACTGAAAAGAGGTAATTTCACATGGCAAAGATAACTGTATTCTCCGGATTTTTAGGTGCCGGAAAGACCACACTGATTAAGAAGCTGATTCAGGAAGGCTTTCAAGGTGAAAAACTGGTTTTGATTGAAAATGAATTTGGACAGATTGGCATTGACGGCGGTTTCCTGAAGGATTCCGGCATTCAGATTAACGAAATGAACTCCGGCTGTATCTGCTGCAGTCTGGTGGGCGATTTCAGCACCTCCCTCAAGCAGGTACTGGATGAGTACCACCCTGACCGCATTCTGATTGAGCCCTCCGGCGTGGGAAAGCTCAGCGATGTCATCCGTGCAGTACAGAACGTGGATTCCGATGAGATGATTCTGGACGGATTTGCAGCTGTTGTTGATGCAAAGAAGTGCAAGATGTATCAGAAGAACTTCGGCGAATTCTTCAACAATCAGATTGAATACGCCTCCTGCCTGATTCTCAGTCACACAGCAGGTCTTTCTCAGGAAAAAATCCAGGAAACCGTTGCACGTCTGCGTGAATTGAATCAGACAGCTCCCATTGTGACAACAGACTGGGATGCGCTGACAGGACAGCAGATTATTGATGCAATGGTACAGAAGGACACACTGGCAGATTCCCTGAAGTCCCTTCTGGAGGAAACTGCACATCACCACCATCACCATGAACACGATGAAAACTGCGGCTGCCATGACCACGAGCACGAACACGAGCATGAGCATCACCATGAGCATGAGCACGAGCATGAACACCACCATGAGCACGATGAAAACTGCACCTGCGGCTGCCATGACC
>JAKSPJ010000025.1 GCA_024404915.1 Oscillospiraceae bacterium | reverse complement strand
TGGTAGTCGTTGTAGTTGCCTTGGTAGTAGTTGTAGTTGCCCTGGTAGTCGTTGTAGTTGCCCTGGTAGTCGTTGTGGTTGCCTGGGTAGTCGTTTTGGTTACCCTGGTAGTCGTTGTGGTTGCCTTGGTAGTCGTTGTGGTTGCCTTGGTAGTCGTTGTGGTTGCCCTGGTAGTCGTTGTAGTTGCCCTGGTAGTCGTTGTGGTTGTCTCGGTAGTGGTTGTAGTTGTCTGGGTTGTTGTCTTGCCCACGATCACAGCAACACCTGTTGCTGTTGCGTAATTCGCATCATCAGGAGTGAATTCCCAGTTGATCTCGTTTTCACCTTCCTCAAGGATTTTTTCCTCATAGGCCAGCTTTCCGTCAACTTTATCACTTTCTTCAGTATTGATGAACAGATCTCCTGCAAGAATACGCTTTCCGACTTCAAGGATCTTCTCCAGAACGGAAACCACAATATTCGGTGCAGCCTTTTCAATCATAACACCGATACCCTCGATGCTCTGGCTTTCCCAGTTATCGCTATTTTCCACCTTGCAGTACACAGTGTAGCTGCCTGCATTAACTGCAGTTGGGATTTCTTCGGAATAAGTTTTTCCGTCAATGCTATAAAGAAGTGTACCGAAATCAGTGGCTCCTGCTTCGATCAGAGTCCGCGCATCACCTGTATAGGTAAGTCCATCGATCACTGTCGGTGCGGTTATGGTGGGTACTGCCTTGGCAATCTTCACATCCACATAAGCAATTTCGCTGTCAGTATGTGTCTTGTCACCCTTTACATAATAGGCAACAATGTATTCACCTGCATCCGTTGCTGTGGGGATCTCATCGCTCCATGCATCTTCGGCAATTGCTGTTTCCTTATCGGCTGCCAGTGCATACATCATGGTGCCGTCTGCTGTTTCGCTGCCGGTTACAAGGTCCTGTGCCTTGCCTGTATAGGTCAGCTCTGCTGCCTCCGGAGCGGTCAGTTCGGCGGTGGTCATCCAGTTGAAATACATGGTCTGCATCTCTGTGCCGAAGTTTTCTATCGTTAGCTTTTCGCCGCTGAATTCCGCATCTGTATACCAGCCGTCCGGAGTGGCATCGGTTCTTGTGAATTCCGCTTCAAGGAGTGCCTGCGCAACGCCGCCGGCGGGGCAGTTTTCTGCGATGGCAAGAGAATCACACGCATAGAACATATCATATGTGCCGGCTTCCTCCTTGAGCACCCAGTTCTCGCCGAGCGTCAGCTTTGTCAGTGCGGAGCAGTCGCTGAACATGGATTCCAGATCATCTGCAGCGGAGGTGTCAAAGCTGCTAAGGTCAAGTTCAGTCAGGCTGCGGCAGCCGGAGAACATACTGATCATAAGATTAACACCGGAAGTATCAAATCCGCTGAGGTTCAGCTCTGTCAGGCTGGTGCATCTGCTGAACATGCCCTGCATTACTTTTGCAGAGGTTGTATCAAATCCGCTGAGGTCAAGCTCTGTCAGACCGGAACATCCTGCAAACATATAGCTATAATACATCACATTGGAGGTGTCCAGACCAGCGCAGTCGATCATTGTCAGGTTCTCCATTTCAGCGAACAGATAGCCGCAGTTTTCGGGGGCAAAGAGCTTGCCGCCTTCTCCGGGAACAACGTACAGTGTTGTCACATCATCAGCCGTTGCCTGATAATAGGTCTGCGGCATCGAAACGCCTGCGACTGTCTCTGCATCCGTCGGCTTCTGGTCGGCGGTTTCGCAGAAGATCACGCCGGTGGCTCCGCTGGACTCAACGGCGGTATGGATGTCCTCGACAGTCAGCGTTTTGTCCCCTTTTAGTTTTGCATAGAGGCTTGCTGTTTCTGTCGGAGTATCTGCAAGTGCTTCTCCATCTAATTCAGCGTTGTCATACCAGCCGTCGAAATCATCTCCGAAAGGCTTCAGTGCAAGCACCTGTGCGGCTAATTTTGACGGACAATCAATGACCGTATTCAGATTCTCGCAGCCTTCAAACCAGCCATCCATTTCCGGCTCGATCAGCGGATCACTGCCGCCCATGATCAGCTTCTGCAGGTTTGTGCAGCCGCTGAAAAGTCCACTCATATAGTATGCATCGGAAAGATCAAAGCTTCTGATATCCACTTCTTTCAGGCTGGTGCATTCTGTGAACATATAGTCCATGTTAAATGCAGATTCGGTATTCATGCCGCTGAGATTCAGCTTTTCGAGGTTTGCGCAGCGGGCAAACATACATTCCATTTCAATTGCGGCGGATGTATCAAGGCCGGAGCAGTCAATCTCTGTGAGCTGTGCCATGCCGTCAAACATGAATGAACAGTCGCTCGGTGCGATCAGCTTTCCGCCCTCGTTCGGGACAACATAGAGCGTATCGTCTGCCAGATAATACGCCGAATCTGCGATGACTGCCTCTGCGTTTTCGGGCTTCTGGTCGGAAGTCTTGCAGAAAATGACCTTTGTTGCGCCGCTTTCGTTAATTGCGTTTGTAAGTACTGCAGCGTTCACGTGCGTGTCTTCACTGCTCCTTGCATAGAGGCTTGTGGCTGTTTTCGGGGCGGATTTCAGCGGCTCGCCCTCAAATTCAGGATTGTCATACCAGCCGCCGGAATTTTCACCGAAGGGTGTCAGCTTCAGCACCTGTGCTGCGATCTCCGGCGGGCATTCGATGACCTGTGTCAGGCTCGTGCAGTTTTTGAACACATTGAGCATATCAGTGACATTGGAGAGGTCGCACTCTGTGAAATCTATGCGTCTGAGGTTTGTGCAGCCCTCGAACATATTATTGATTACCGTGATATTGGAGGTATTAAGGCCTGAAAAATCAATGGTTTCAAGGTTTGTCAGATTCTTGAAATAGCCTGTGCAGTCGCTGTCGGCAAAGTGTATCTTATAGCTGACATTCACTGAAGCAAACGCTACCGTGCTGCGCCAAGTTGCCGGAAGCCACTCCTGATCATTATAATATGCTCCAACCCAACCACTTATATCTGTTAGCCGATTAAAATCAAGAAGCTTTTTGCCGAAAATCAAATTTTTATGACTTGACAAGTTTATATCATGTCTGGGTAGTGCGAATACATCTCCCATGGGATTCATGCCGTTTAGCCACGCAACATCATGATATGATGATTCAATTCCACTATGAGTAAAATTTGAACCTGCATATGTCCAAAAACTATAATAGGTCTCCTGAGGACAGCATATTCCCTCTAAATATTTGCAGTCACTAAACATTCCGTCTAATTTTGTTGTACTTATTCTAAAGCCGGATAAATCAAGAATTTTCAATCCATGGCAGGAACTGAACATAAATGACATATTGAACACTTTGCTTGTATCAAAGTTTCCTAAATCAAGTTTTTCCAATGCACTACAACCGAAGAACATTTTTCTCATATTTGTAACATTGCTTGTGTCAAAACTCAGCACATTCAGCGTCCTAAGCCATCTGCAACCACTGAACATCTCGCTCATGTCCATAACCTTGCTTGTATCAAAAACATATGTATCAATATATTGCAAAGAAGAACAGCCGCTGAACATTCCCTTCATTGTGATTACATTGCTTGTGTCAAAGCTGCTTGTGTCAATTTTCTCGATTTTTGAACAGCCAGAGAACATCTCGCTCATGTCTGTAACCTTGCTTGTGTCGAAGCTGGTCAGATATAATGTAATGATCTGTCCATCATGTTCGTGCAAAACAGTACAGTCTTTGAACATACGGCTCATCGTTGTGACATTGGCTGTATTGAAGTTATCCAAATTCAGTCTTGTCAGAGCGGAACAGCCATTGAACATATCGCACATATATTTTACATTACTTGTGTCAAAATTGCTGACATCCAGTTTAGTCAGGGAGGAACAGCCACTGAACATATCTCTCATTTCTGTGACATTGCTTGTGTCAAAATTGCTGACATCCAGCGAGGTAAGGGCGGAACATTCTGTAAACATACCACCCATGGTTACAGCACTGCTTGTATCCAAATGACTGACATCCAGTTCGGTCAGGCTTGAACAGCCGGCGAACGTATAGACCATGCTTCGCACTTTGCTTGTGTCAAGCCCGGTTATGTCCAGTGAAGTCAGGTTTGTGCAAAATGCGAATGTCATATACATTGTTGTCACATTGCCTGTATCCAATCCGCTGACATCAAGAACGGTCAATCCCTTGCAGCCATAGAACGTACGTTCCATGTTTGTAACGTTGCTTGTATCCAGTCCGCTGACATTCAGTGCAGTCAGGGCGGAACAGTTTCTGAAAAGTCTGCACATATCCGTAACCTTGCTCGTATCAAATCCGGATATATCGAGAGTAGTCAAGGCGCTGCATTCGTTGAACAGACTGTTCATGTTTGTCACATTGCTTGTGTCCAGTCCGCTGACATCCAGAGCAGTCAGAGCATTACAACCGCTGAACATACCGCTTATATTCGTCACACTGCTGGTGTCCAGTTCGCCAAGTTCAAGAGATTCCAGCGCAGAGCAGTCACTGAACAGGTTGCTCATATTCGTCACACTACTGGTGTCCAGTTCGCCAAGTTCAAGAGATTCCAGCGCAGAGCAGTCACTGAACAGGTTGCTCATGTTCGTCACACTACTGGTGTCCAGTCCGCTGATATCCAGAGCAGTCAGAGCCTTGCAGCCGCTGAACATACCGCTCATATCTGTTATGCTGCTTGTATCAGCATTTGCCAAATTGATGGATTCGGTGTTGGTGTAACGAGAAAACAGTGCGCTGCAGTCACCGGGAAGAACAGTACTTTCCTCTGCTGTAACTGACTTGACATTTTCTTTTTTACTAAAGTTCCTAATCTGTTCATTGTTTACATTGCCTCTGAGTGTCATGATACCTGTTTCCGCATCAAAATCAAAGCTCTCACAGGAATCTTCTATGGCAGCATCTATAAATGTAATGAGATAAAGTGAATGCCCTGAATTATGGACAGCATTTTTAATTGCTTTTGCGTTGTTGTTGCTGACATAGATAGTTCTGAGCTTAGAACATTCCTCGAACATAGAACTCATATCTGTAGCATTGCCTAAATCAATGCCGCTGACATCAAGCGTGGCCAAAGCGGAACAGCCATAGAACATATAGCTCATATCTGTAACATTGCCCATATCAAGGCTGCTTAAATCAAGCGTGTTCAAAGCGGAACAGCCATAGAACATATAGCTCATATTCGTAACATTGCCTATATCAAGGCTGCTTAAATCAACCGTGTTCAAAGCGGAACAGCTATAGAACATATAGCTCATATCCGTAACATTGCTTGTATCAGCGTTTTTCAGGTCAACTGATTTCAGACTGCTGAACAGACCAAACATATCTGAGCAGTCGTCCGGAAATACAGTGCCTTCCGCTGCTGTAACCGATGTTACATTCTCAATCTGCGTAAAGCGTCTGATATCCTTTACATTCACATTGCCCTTGAGTGTCATTGTGCCTGTTGCCGCATCAAAGTCAAAGCTTTCACAGGAATAGTCTGTCCCTGCCGCTGCTGCCTGTATCACAGCGCTGCCGGAAAACCTCCCAAACGTGTCCGGCGGCAGAGAAGCCCCGCTTCCGAGCACCGCTAGCGCAAGCAGGCCGGAGAGTAGTTTCTTGAATTTCATATATTCCTCCTTATTGATCATGAACATTTCATCAGCGGACTTTTTATTCCGCTCCGGAATTGTGCCTGCTTATATTGTACCATAAAGATGTAATAATGTCTATACTATATCCGATGTTTCGGTAAAAAATCACATTATTAAAACTGATTTACCCGAGATAAAATAAAATGCCACCCGATTTCAGTTTCAACGCTTGATATCAGGTGGTTTTTTGTGATGTTAATGAATAGCGGCTATGGATAGTGTCCTTATTTATTGCTTACAAAAAAACAGATACGAATATGCTGCCCTATGGCATAACATTTCAGGCTATGTACAAGAAACTTGATAAATGCCGTGCTGTTCTGAGAAGAATGTCATATGAAGAACTGGAAAAGCTCTTATAGGAAACTTGAAAACAGAATATGGGAAACGCATTTTCAAATTGCTGCAAAACGGCAACGAACAGCGACGATTTGATAACAATATAACCGTATATCTTGAATTACTGTCTGTCATGCGCTAAAATATTAGTAGCATTTTAACCCTGTCTGCTGATAAAGTGGAGGTAAAATGATTATGCAGACAGTAAGATTTACAGCATTATATGCCAGATTTTCCTATGATGATGGCGTTGATGCAACAAGTGGAAGTATTGAACATCAGAAGTCACTTTTACAGAACTATGCTGATTCAAACGGATTCACAAACTGCCGATTTTACGCTGATGACGGTTATACAGGAACCAATTTCGACAGACCTGATTTCAAGCGTATGATTGAGGATATCAGAAGTGGTCTTATCGGTACAGTAATCTTCAAGGATATGAGCCGTCTGGGTAGAAACTATCTCATGGTTGGTCAGTATACAGAAATCGAATTTCCTAAGTACAATGTTCGCTATATAGCCATAAGCGATAACGTAGACAGTGCGAAAGGAACAAACGATTTACTCCCAATCAATAACCTTATGAACGAGTGGTACAGCCGTGATATTTCAAAGAAAATCCGTGCGCAGATCCATCACAAGGGGCGTAGCGGACAGGCTATTACTGCATGATTCGGAAAGCTGTCCCTTCGTCGATCGAACGGGAAATCGTATCACGTGAGATGATCTCACCGTCTTCTTCAAAATAATCGTCCCACTGACCAAATTCTTCGAGCGCACCGTAATTGAATGCTTCCTGATAATCTTTTATAAACTGCTCTCTGTCGGACGTTTCAAGCGGAATAAGCTGTATTTATGTCATATTCATTCTCCTTTTTTACAATCCAAGTCCATATCCTGCCCCGATGCCGACAACAGCAGACAGCAGGATTATTTTTATCGGGTGGACCTTTTTGAATGCAAGCACGGAAGCAGCGGCAAATAATCCGAGAAATACCCAGAATCTTACAGCCGAAAAAGCTGATACGCTGACACCTGAAGGAAAAAACACAGTTCTCGCGACAGATATGAATGCGGTTCCTATCATTCCGACTACGGCAGGCTTTAAGCCTGACATGATACCGCCTACAGCTTTGCTTTTCTCATACTTCTCAAAACACTTTGCGATGATAAGTATAATGATAAAGGAAGGCAGAATAATACCAAGTGTTGCAATGATAGCTCCGAGAACACCGCCATTCCTCATTCCTACAAATGTAGCCATGTTGACCGCAAGCGGCCCGGGTGTGCTTTCGCTCAGAGCCACAAAGTCGACAAGTTCTTCCTGTGTAAACCAGCCCTGATGTTCTGCTTCTGCCTGTATCATTGCGATCATAGCGTATCCGCCGCCGAATGTGAAAGCTCCGATTTTCAGAAAAGAAAGGAACAGCTTAATCAGCACCATTGCTTTGCTCCTTTCTTTTCAAAAGCGACCAAATCAAGCCAAACAAGCCGCAGCCGATAATGACAAAAACAGCATCAATTTCCAGAAAAGCAGTCAGCACAAGTGAGAGTCCTATGATTGCATAGGACAATGATTTCTTTTTCTTCTTCACCTGATTAAACATCATCCACAGTGCCTTCAGTATCAGTGCAAGTACGGCTACTCTGATACCCATAAAAGCATACCTTACCGGTCTAATGCTCTGAAAATGCGTCAATATCATGGAGATAAGCGAAATGATAAGAAAAGATGGCAGAACCACGCCGAGCGTTGCCATACACGCACCGGAAAAGCCTGCTGTTTTATAGCCGACAAATGTTGCGGCATTGATAACGATCGGTCCCGGTGTTGATTCGGAGATCGCAACAATATCGGAAATATCCTTTTCACCCAGCCATTTTTTGTTTTCGCATACTTCTTTCTGAATCAGCGGTATCATCGCATAACCGCCGCCGAAGGTAAAAGCCCCAATCTTCATAAAGGTCAGGAACAATTCAAGATTCTTATTCACAATATCACTCCTACAGAAGAATTATACCAAATGAATTAATATCCGTCAATAACCGGAAATGTAGAATTATACTTGACATAAGTCAATAAATATGTTATAATCGACATAAGTCAGAAAGGAGATGCTATTATGCCAAGACCACAGAAATCACGCCGTATCTGTTGTTACCCTGATTACTGGAGCTTTGCGCCCGATCAGGATACAGCAAACGATACGGTCGTTATGCCGCTTGACGAGTTTGAAACGATACGTCTGATAGATTATCAGTCAAAGACGCAGGAACAATGCGCTCAGGAGATGAACGTGGCGAGAACAACAGTCACGGCTATCTATGATACCGCAAGAAAAAAACTTGCTCAGGCTCTGGTCGAGGGCAGACGCATCGTCATTTCAGGCGGAAATTATACCCTTGATAACACTATCTCAGAGGAGATAACTCAGAAAGGAAGCACAATTATGAGAATCGCAGTAACCTATGAAAACGGACAGATCTTTCAGCATTTCGGCAGAACAGAGCAGTTCAAGCTCTATGACGTTGCTGACGGAAAGATTATCAATGAGCAGGTAGTCGGAACAATGGGCGCAGGACACGGAGCTCTTGCAGGATTTCTGAAGAATGCACAGGCTGACGTTCTTATCTGCGGAGGTATCGGCGGAGGCGCACAGATGGCTATGCAGGAGGCAGGAATCACCCTCTACGGAGGAAATATGGGCAGTGCCGATGAAGCGGTACAGGCTTTCCTTGCACAGACACTTGTTCAGAACGAGAACCCTACCTGCGATCATCACGATCACGGCGAAGGTCATTCCTGCGGAAGCCATAGCTGCGGTAATGAAACAGCAAGCAGAGAATGCTGCTGTGGATGACGAATGATCTGAATAAATGTGTGATAATCCTTGGATTTCTTCCCAAGAACTACATAAAGTCGGGTGCTTTTAGTAAGTCAAAGTGCACTGTATCTCCGAGAGACACTGGACTTGTTCCCAAGGACAGGAAAAATCCACTCCGCGATAATTCCATCATTTCTACATAAGAGAAAAAGTGCCGAATTTTCGGCACTTTTCTTATGCTCTATATTTTATCCTTGACATCAATACTACGCACTCAACGTGCACTGACACCGACTGGATAATATCATCACTTGTTGGAAATGTGTCTTTTTTCAGAGTGAATTTGAAGTTGAGTGCGTGATTTTGATGATAATATTCACTTAAACATCTCATTGTTCCAGACAAGGTTAACCAAGTCAACGAGTACAGCGATTCTTTCAGCTATCTCACTTTTTCCAAAAGAAGTATACGGTTTAAAGCCGATTCCATTGTCTGCAATAAACTTCTTAAACTTAGGATTGTTCTGATATGCCAAATTACCAAGTGATACTCTGAGCCCTGTGCCTTATGGATCGAAACTGCATATGCAATTTGAAACGGTACAAATGTTAGTATAACTCCTCCATCGTCATCCTCGTCTTCATTTTTCGTTTGAAAAACGGCAAAACTTATGATTGAATTACCTTTTTCGGATTCTCCAATATAATCAAGGCCGTACCACATTGCCTCATTTTCATCAATCAATTTTTCAAGTTCGATATCAAATACTATCCTTTCATTAGTGCTATCAGCATCCAGTTTTTCTATCTTTACGATTCTCCCTTTCATATTTTTATATATTAGTGGATGAAATCTTGTGGATTCAAGAAATAGTACTGGATCACTGTCACGACTGGAGATTTATCGTATGACGAAGAATGCATTGGGCTGAGTTTATCAGCCCTGCAAACAAAATCAAATGTAAAGAACCAAAGAATCTTTTTCAGCAATTATCTTAAATCATCATCATCTTTTCTGTAAAGAAAATATGCAGTGCCGCAGACTATCAGAGCTTTGATAACATCAAAGGCATCCGAAACGATTATATTTGAAGCAAGATGGATCACAAGTGCAATGGGGAGCATCACCTTTATTTTCCCGTTCTTTACTCCGTACCATGCAAAGACCGACAGACCTATATGCGTCAGCGAGCCCATGAACTGTCCCGCACAGCCGAGGAAGGCATTTTCCGCCGACATCTGAAGCCCGAAGGATGCAAAGCCCGCACCCATATTTTCAAGCATACTATGCCCGATGCCATGACCTATCGCATCCGAATCTCTTCGGTAATCTTTCAGAATATAAACAAAAGCAATGACTCTGCCTGTTTCCTCCAGAACAGAGGATGTCAGCCCCTGGAGAAAAAAAGCCGTTCCCGCATCATAAGCGGAAAAACCGCTTCGTATCAGCGCACGGAGTATGGATATCACAAAATACACTCCCGCCCCGACAAGAAAAGGGTACATACGAACATCAAGCTTTTTTCTTCCTATAATCAGCAGAACAGGGGATATGAGCAGCTTGAACAGCGATGCCATAAAGTCACCCTCTTTTTACTGCTTTTCGTATTCCGCAATTACTTCCTCGATAATGTCGCAGGCAGTTTCAATAGTCAATTTGCAGCGGTATTCGGGTCTGAAAGACTGAGCCTTGATATTCTTGCAGAGAACTGAGCCGTATTTCTCGTTGAATTTTCTCATCATGCTGCTGACAACGGGCTTGATATCTGCTGATTCATGAGCCTTTGCCTCAACGTATTTCATTGATAAGATTCCCGCACCCGCAAGTACAGCGCCGCAGGTGTTTCCCGTCTGTATACCCGCACCGAATGCAGCCACCATTATCATATCCCTGTCATGAAGTCCGAGACCGTAGTATTCGTTTCCCGCACGGAGAATGGTCTCTGCGCAGTTGTAATTCTGATCGAAATAGTATTTGGATAATAAATCTTTTAACATGATTTTCTTCCTTTCTGAGATTTAAGAGATCATAAAATGAAAAGATAAACTGGGATTTATCTTCCCTTTTTCTTTATAGAAGTATATACCAAAACAGGTATTGCACAAATATCTATTACTCCCATAATTCTAACCGCTACATCAGGTAATTCTATTCCAGCTATGTTACAAACTACCCAAATAACCGTTACAATAGAAATTATAAGGAGACTTAAACTCCACAACATCGTATTCTTTTTATCCATCATTCATTTTCCTCCGTCAAATTCCTATTTGTCGGGCAGTTTGCACCCGACTTCTTCTCTTCCAGTATAGCACAAAAACCCAAAATAATCAAGTCCCAACGAAAGGAAGTGACACATTGTTTTATACCCTTATCCTCGAAAACGAAACAGGTCAGCAGATTGTTCTTTCAAAAACTGCAAACAGATTCATGTTTAGCAAGATTGAAGGACTGAACGCCTCTGGGGTATGAAAATAAGCCAGGCAGAAACAAATCTGCTTAGCTTATTGACTACTTCCATGACTACTGCCATTCAGGCGTCAGTTCATGTAGCAACAAAGTTGTACATAATGGCGTTTCAAGTCGTTTATAGGTGTACGAAACATGAAAGCTGCCTGTACAGCTTAATGCAACATCGAAATATAACCTAACAAGAAGAAGGGTACCTGGCAAATCTAGTAAAGAGACTTGCCTTTAATTGCAAGTATTCTGTTCTCTGAAAGTGATCGCTCCGGTTGAAGCATCCATCCCTTCCACAATGGCAAGGGATTCAAGCTGATAGCCAAGATTTCTGATGACTCTGCCGCCTGACTGGAAGCCCTTTTCAATTGCAATTCCGATTCCCTCAACCGTTCCGCCAGCCTGATTGACAATGGAAATCAGACCCTGTAATGCACAGCCGTTTGCAAGGAAATCATCAATGATAAGCACATGATCGTCGGGACCAAGATACTTCTTGGAAACAATGACCTGATTTTTGCACTTGTGAGTAAATGACTCCACCTCAGCGATATACATATCTCCTTCAATGTTGATGCTCTTGGATTTCTTGGCAAATACAACAGGAACATCAAAATACATTGCGACCACACAGGCAATACCGATTCCGGATGCCTCGATCGTCAGGATTTTGTTGATATTCTTTCCTGCAAAACGCTTCTGGAATTCCTCCCCCATCTGCTTGAAAAGAGCTGTATCCATCTGGTGATTCAGAAACTGGTCAACCTTCAGAACATTTCCTTCCTTGACCACACCATCCCTGCAGATTCGTTCCTCTAAAAAGTTCATAGCTTACCTCCGTATAATACAAAATTTTGTTTTTATTCTTCTCCGAATACAATTTTTTCCGGCGTAATCGGAAGTTCTCTGTGCCAGACACCTGTTGCACGGTAGATTGCATGGGCGAGAGCCGGCGCAGGGGTATTGATCACGATCTCTCCAATGGATTTTGCACCAAACGGCCCTGTCGGCTCATGGGAGTGTTCAAATTCCACAGTAAGCTTTCCCATATCCAGTCTCGTAGGAATCTTGTACTGCATCAGATCTTTTTCGATCAGACCGCCATTCTCCATAAACGTAAGATTTTCATACAGTGTATGTCCGATGCCCTGTACGATTCCGCCTTCTGCCTGTATTCTTGCAAGGGCGGGGTTGATAGGAATACCGCAGTCCACGACTGCCATATAGTCGATGATCTTTACTTTTCCGGTGAGCTTATCCAGCTCAATTTCCACCATTCCGACCATATAAGGAGGCGGTGAGACCGGTGAGCTGTGAGAAGCGGTCGCCTCTGCTGTGCGTTCACTGAAGCACTGGCATTTGTAGGCAATGTCACTCAAAGGAATTTTCTTTCCCGTAGGAAGGTGAATGACCTCTCCCCCGTCAAACTGTATTTCCTCAGCGGAACAGCCGATGATCTCTGCACCGATCGCACAGATCTCTTTTTTCAGCTTTTCACAGGCATTTTCGACAGCTTTGCCTGTGATATAAGTTGTCGAGGAGGCATAGGAACCGGAATCATAAGGCGACGCATCTGTGTCCGCACCAAATACGGAGATCTTATCCACATCACAGCCAAGACTTTCTGCTGCCATCTGTGCCAGAATAGTATCACAGCCTGTACCCATATCCGCTGCACCGATCATAAGAATGTAGCCACCATCTTCGGTGAGCTTGATGGTTGCGGATCCAACATCCACATTTGAAATACCGGAGCCCTGCATTGCCATGGCAACCCCTGCACAGCGCACTTTTCCGTTTCCCATATCACGAACAGGATATTTCTTATCCCATTCAAACATTTCCCTGCAGTGGGCAAGGCATCTGTCAAGCGCACAGGCATTTGCTGTTTCACCATAATATGCCGGCATGACCATGCCTTCACGCACCATGTTTTTCAGCCGTATTTCTGTAGGATCCATTCCCAGCTTTTCTGAAAGCTCATTGACTGCAGATTCCACAGCAAATATTCCCTGTGTGGCTCCATAGCCCCTGTATGCACCAGCTGCAAGTGTATTGGAATATACAACATCATAGCTGAAACGGAAAGCCTCCAGTGAGCCTGTATACATCGGTATGGATTTATGTCCGGAAAGTCCCACGGTCGTCGGACCATGCTCGCCGTAAGCGCCGGAATTGGAGAGTGTGTACAGATCAATGGCCCGGATGGTTCCGTCCCTGCTTGCTCCAAGCCGCAGTGTGATCTCCATTTCATGGCGGGGCGAACCGGCAATATGGCTTTCCTCTCTTGTGAAAATGATCTTTGCCGGACGTCCGGTTTTCATTGTGACAAAGGCCGGATAAACCTCACTGACAGCGGTCTGCTTTGCACCAAAGCCGCCGCCGATTCTTGGCTTCTCCACCCGTATCCTGTTTTTAGGGATCCCCAGTGCGTTGGAGAGGATTCTTCTGCAGTGGAAAACAATCTGTGTGGAAGAAACCACGTGCAGTCTGCCGTATCTGTCAAACTCGGTATAGGTACGGAAGGTTTCCATCATGGCCTGATCAAAGGCCTTTGTGTGGTAGGTATGTTCGATCACAACATCACAGTCTGAAAGCACAGCTTCCACATCCCCGTCGTGATTTTCGCCGCTTGCAACAAGATTGCGCCTGTTGTCTCCGCCGACCTCACAGGGGGGGAACCAGTCATCCTCCGGATGAACAAGCACGGGATGATCCTTGGCTTTCCGGAAGTCAAGGACGGCTTCCAGCACCTCATATTTCACCTTGATCAGCTTCATTGCCTTACGGGCAGCCTTTTCATTTTCGGCAGCGATGATGGCAACTGGCTCTCCTACAAATCTGATGTGCCTGTCAAGAATCAGTCTGTCATACGGGGAAGGTTCCGGATATGTCTGACCGGCGATCGCAAAGCGATTTTTGGGCACATCCTCCCATGTGAAAATATCCACAATTCCGGGTATCCTTTTTGCAACAGCGGTCTGGATCTCGCTGACAACTGCGTTGGCATGAGGACTTCTCAAAAGTTTTACAACAAGCGCATCGTCAGGAGTGATGTCATCCGTGTAGACCGGTTTTCCAAGAAGTAGCTGCGTTGCATCCTTTTTCGGCATGGATCTGCCGACTACTTTGTATTCTTTCGTTTCCATTTATCTGTCACCGCCTTTTCGGCTGTCGAGGAAATCTCTGATTCCCCGAAGCTGGCCTTCATAGCCGGAGCATCTGCAGAGATTTCCGCTTAAAAAGGATTTGATCTCATCATCTGTGGGATCAGGATTTTCCCGCAGAAGTGCAATTGTATTCATGACAAAACCGGGATTGCAGAAACCGCACTGATCCGCTCCCTGATTCGCAATGAAGGAAATGAATTCCGATGCCTCTTCCTGCAGTCCTTCCAGTGTGAAAATCTCCTGCCCATCCGCTCTTGCTGCCAGAACAGAACAGGAAAGAACGGGCTTCCCGTTCAGAAGAACCGTACAGAGTCCGCAGTTTGCTGTTTCACATCCACGCTTGACACTTTTACAGCCATGCTTTCTGACAAAATCAATGAGCAGAAGGTCAGGTGCAATGTCCTCAGAAATCATTTTACCATTCAGCTTCAGTCTGATGTTCATGACAGGTTCCCTCCGATCTCTGTAAATAATCTTGACAGCAGTACCTCTGCAAGGTGTTTTCTGTACCTTGCACTGCCACGCATATTCGAGCCGAAAGTCACCTGTTCGGCAACCGTTTTCGCAAAGGTTTCTGCCTGTTCCGGATCCGGCTTTTCCGGAAGCATTCTGCCTTCATCCTTCACCAGAACCGCTCTGGAAGGTCTTGCACCGACTGCACATCTCCACATTCCGTCAAAATAGGAAACCGCACAGTTTAAAGCCGGAAAATCTGTACTCTGGATTCTCATGTCGCTGTAGCCAAATCGGCCTGCCGCCTTGCGAATGATAATTCTTACAATGATATCCCTGTCATGCTTCATGGAAGCGAACTGCTCTACCGGAACGAGTCCGCCCTTATAAAGCTCCACCTGACAATCCAGAGACATCAGAAATGTCAGAACATCGGAAAATCCATAGCGTCCCCACAAACTACCGCCGATCGTCGCAAGGTTGCGGAACTGAACGCCGACGATGTTCTCCAGTGCTCTTTTTACAGAACCATTTGTATAGGAATTGAGTCCCTCATGGGTTTCCAGTGAACGGAGGGTTGTCATTGCGCCGATGACAAACGTATCTTCTGTTTCTTCAATTTTGTCAAGTCCAAGGCCGCAGAGATCAATGGCAGTATCAATTGCTCCTTTGCCCATTTTCAGCCATAGCATACCGCCGATGATTCTATTTCGTTTTTTCTGATTGAGCGTATAGGCCTGTTCTAGGCTTTCGGCTCTGACATATTCCTTGATTGTAATCATCCTCATCACTTCCCGTTTTCGTACTTTTCTTACATTATATCACAAAGCCTTGACTTTGTAAAGAAAAATTGGTATAATAAGCATTGTAGTTTTCAAAATACAACGCTATTACAGAAAGGAATTTAAAAATGAAAAAGTTAATCGCTATGCTTTCAGGCATCACAGTTCTGCTCTCGCTTACATCCTGTGCAAAGAGAGAAGCTCCACAGACAACCGCAACCGAAACAGAAACAGCTGTCATGGAGGAAACCACGGAAGCGGCCACAGAACCGGAAACAGAAATCGCTGTCACAGAGGCTGAAACAGAGAATCCTGCGACGGAAGCTGTATCTGCTTATCCTGTTACAATCACAGATCACGCTGGCAGAGAAGTTGTCATTGAGAAAAAGCCTGAAAAGCTCGTCAGCGGATATTATATTTCCACAAGTGCCATGATCTCACTTGGTCTGAAGGATAACCTTGTAGGAATCGAGGCAAAGGCAAACAAGCGTCCGATCTACAAGCTCAGCGCACCGGAGCTGATCAATCTGCCCAATGTCGGTACAGCAAAGGAATTCGATCTGGAAGGCTGCATCGCCCTTGAGCCCGATCTCGTTGTGCTTCCCATCAAGCTCAAGAGCGTGGTGGAAGACCTTGAGGCATTTGATATTGATGTCATTCTCGTAAATCCGGAAACCTCTGAGCAGATGGAAGAGATGATCGACATGATCGCTGCTGCAACTGACACAAAGGAAAATGCAGACAAGCTGACAGATTACAGTGATGCAATTGAGGTTCAGCTGGAAGCAATTTCCGGTGAGGCACCGACAGTTTATCTTGCCGGCAACTCCTCCTTCCTCTCCACAGCCGGTGCAGAGATGTATCAGTCTGATATGATCAAGCTTGCAGGCGGAACAAATGTAGCGGATGAGATCACTGACACATACTGGGCAGAGGTAAGCTATGAGGATGTTCTCACATGGAATCCGGAGTACATCCTGATCGCATCCGATGCGGAATATGAGGTTGAGGATGTTCTGAATGACAGCAATCTTGCAGATGTTACCGCAGTTGTCAACCAGAATGTATACAAGCTCCCCAGCAAGGCAGAAGCATGGGACAGCCCCGTTCCCAGCGGAATTCTCGGTTCTGTATGGGCAGCCTCCGTTCTCCATTCCGATGAAATGAGTGCAGAGGAATGCAATGCAATTATCGACGAATTCTATAACGAATTCTATGGTTTCAGCTACAGTGAAGCGGAATAATGTCATCTGTGCAGTACTGATCCTTTTGCTTGTGTGCATTGCCGCCGGGAGTCTGGCAGTCGGAAAGTATCCGCTGTCTCTTGAAAAGCTCCTTGCCGGTGATGAAATGCAGAGAAAAGTATTCTATAACCTTCGTATGAGCCGCACCGTCGTTGCTGTTTTCGGCGGTGCTGTTCTTGGTATATGCGGATTTGTCTACCAGACTGTTTTCAGGAATCCCCTTGCCTCTCCCGATATCATCGGTGTTTCATCAGGGGCAAGTCTTGGTGCAGCTGTGGGTATCCTTTGCTTCGGAAGTGCTGCTGCGATCACCGCTTCTGCTTTTGCCGGAGCTGTTCTTTCCGTCTGCCTTGCGCTTCTTCTTTCATCTGCGGACAAAACAGGAAAAAAAAGTACGATCGTTCTTGCTGGAATTGCCGTCCATGCTCTGGCACAGACAGCTCTCATGTGCCTGAAGATCACAGCGGATCCTGAACGTGAGCTTGCCTCCATTGAGTACTGGATCATGGGAAGCCTTGCCAGTGTCACCTCTTCCAGGATCGGAGGGAATCTTCTGATCTGCATCCTGATCACAATTGTCCTGCTTTTCCTTCACAGACAGACCATTCTGCTTTCTGCAGATGAGGGCGAAGCAAGAATGCTTGGTGTCAGCGTCAGTCAGGTCAGGCTGATCGTGCTGCTTCTTGCGACACTTGCAGTATCCGCTGTTGTAAGCCTGACAGGACTTATCAGCTTTATCGGTCTACTGGCTCCCCATATTGCAAGGCTGATTACAAGGAGTAATCGCATTTCAACAATGGTTTTCAGCGGACTCACCGGCGGCATACTCCTGTGCAGTGCGGACATTCTTGCCAGAAGTGTTGCACAGACAGAGCTTCCCGTCAGCATTTTTACAAGTCTGATTGGTGTACCGCTGCTGATTTTTCTCACTTTGAAAGGCAGGAATATGTCATGAATAAAGGAAAAATCCTGTCTGCCTGCGGAGTCAGTGCCGGTTATGGTAAAAATAACATCCTCCATGATATTTCCTTTTCTGTGGGTGAGCATGAGGTCGTGGGACTTCTGGGTGCAAACGGATGCGGAAAAACCACACTGCTGAAATCCATATGCAGAATTATTCCGTATAACGGAACAGTTGAGATCTGCGGACAGAATCTTCGTCAGCTGAGCGCAAAGCAGCTTGCACGTCTGTGCAGCTATATTCCGCAGCGAAGCGGAATTTCCATTGACATCTCTGCATTGGATGTGGTTCTCATGGGTTTTAACCCAGAACTGAGAATTCTTGAAACACCCAATGCCGCAATGCGTGAGAGGGCAATGAAAATGCTCTCACTTGTAGGACTTGAAAACCGAGCACAGGAAAACTATTCCAGTTTCAGTGAAGGACAAAAACAGCTTTGTATTCTTGCACGTTCCATGGTTCGGGAATGCCGTCTGATGCTGATGGATGAGCCGGAAAGTGCCCTGGATTTTGGCGGACGATACCTTATGCTGGATGCAGTGAAAAATGTCACTGTTCATCATCCCTGCTCTGCACTTGTAACGCTCCATGATCCACAGCTTGCGCTGAATATCTGTACCAGAATACTGCTTGTGAAGAATGGCGAAATCGTTTCTGAAATTGAGCCGGAAATCAACGATCTTTCCGAAATGGAAGAACGTCTTGCAGAAGTCTACGGACCGCTCAGTGTGCATCTGTGCAAAGGCAAAAACGGAAAGGATCAGCTTGTGCTGATAAAGGAATAAGCTATGCGAACATATTTGAAAATCATTCTGCTGGATGATGATGGCAACAAATTCTTTGGAGAAGGTCCTTACAGACTGCTTCGTCTTGTGGAGGAAACAGGCTCTCTTCGTTCCGCTGCGATGTCCATGAATATGGCATATACAAAGGCACTGAAAATGCTGAAACGAGCTGAAGAAGTGCTTGGTTATCCACTTACACACAGAATCACTGGAGGGGCATCCGGCGGCGGCAGTCACCTTACCAAACAGGGAAAGGAGTGGCTTGAAACGTATGAATCATATCGCAATGCCTGCATCTCTGCTGAACAGAAGCTCTTTGATGATTTCTTTCCGCAGCAGTAAAAAAAGGCATCTGATCATTACCGGAAACCGTGGAAGCGGAAAAACCACACTTCTGAATTCCTTTGCCTGTGCGGATATCCGGACATGGGCAGAAAAGGGCAAGGGTGTATATCTTTGTGATTCCTATACGGGAAGGTCAGCAAGGATAGGCATTTTTTCTCCGGAATCAACCAGCACCGAAAATCGTATGCGGATCTGCAGAGAAGGGTTTCTGGAAACAGGCATTCCTGCCGTAAAACACTGCATGAATCATGAACATGAATTTGCAGTGATAGATGAGATCGGATATCTGGAAACCCAGTGTGAAGAATACTGTCAGACACTTCAGCAGCTTTTTGATACGAAACGGGTAATTGCTGTTGTAAGAAAGCAGGAAGATCCCTTTCTGGATTCCCTCATAAAGAGAGAGGATGCATTTGTCATTGATCTTGATCAGCCTTTTGGAAATACAGGACTGGTCATTATGGCATCCGGTGAGGGAAAACGCTTCGGTGGCAACAAGCTCATGGCGGATTTTAAGGGACAGCCCATGATTACACATATCCTGAAAGCATCGGAACAAATATTTGCAAAGCGCATTGTTGTCACAAGGCATGAAAGCGTTGCACAGATATGCCATGCGCAGAATGTGGATGTCATTCTCCATGAACTGCCTTACAGAAATGACACGATCCGTCTGGGATTACAGGAAATGACAGATACGGATGCCTGTGCATTCTGTCCCGGAGATCAGCCATTGCTCTCTGCAGAAACGCTGCAGGCGCTTGTCCTTGCATCTGCCGCCCGGAAAGAAAACTGCTTTCGTTTGAAGCATGGTGAAACCGTGGGTGCGCCAAACATTTTTCCGAAAAAGCTGTATGGTGAGCTGTTATCCCTGCCACAGGGCAAAGGCGGGAATGAGATCATAAAAAAACATCCCGGAATACTGAAATACATCAGCATCCGGGATGAACACGAGCTTATGGATATTGATACCCGTGAGGATATCGTGAGATTACAGGAGTATGGCTGTTAATCAGCCTGCTCCTCCTTTTTTTCTGTATCTGTTTCTGCAGCCTTTACGTCTGCTCCGGCAATTTCAGCTACCGGATTATCCTTCGGAAGAAGAACATTAAGAAGAATTGCAACAAGTGCAGCAGGAACAATACCGGAACCTCCAAAAATAAGGGACAGCATCTGCGGTGCGTTGCTCAGGATGGCAGGATTTGCGCCCATACCATAACCAAGACCGAGAGAAACAGAGATAATGCTGAGGTTTCTTGCTGTGAGCGGCTCACGGGTAATCAGCTGGATACCGCTGATGACAATGGAGGAAAACATCATAACAGCTGCACCGCCCAGAACGGACTGGGGCATAATAGAGATAATCGCACCCAGCTTCGGAATCAGGCCGCAGAGGATCAGGAAGATGCCTCCAGTTGCAAGAGCCTTGCGGTTTACAACCTTTGTCATGGAAACAAGACCAACATTCTGGCTGAAGGAAGTGTTGGGAAGAACACCGAAAAGGGCAGCAAGGCTTGAGCCGACACCATCACAGATAACACCGCCGGAAAGCTCCTTGTCAGTCGCTTCCCTGTCCATACCGCCGACTGTAACACCGGAGATATCACCAACAGTTTCCACAGCTGTAACGATAAACATGATCATGACAGGCGCAATGGCTCTCATGTCAAATACAGGCTTGATGGGCATGATCTCAGGAATTGCAAACCAGCGTGCTGCTGCGACCTTGTCCCAGTTCAAAACCCAGGATTTTGTATACTCTACCATATCAGCGTCCACAGCAGTGGTATCCAGCACAAGTCCCATGATTCCCGATGCGATATAGCCGGCTATGATACCAATCAGAATTGAAGTGTTACGCAGAAATGCGTTTTTGCTATGCTTCATGACCAGAATGATGACAAGTACAAACAATGCAAGAAGCAGATTTTCAACTGAGCCAAAATCCTTTGCATTATTGCCGCCGCCGAAAGAATTCACTCCGACAGAAATCAGACTCAGACCGATGGACAGTACAACCGTACCGGTCACAACTGACGGGAAGAATTTACGAAGCGGTTTCAGGAAAAATCCCAGAATTGCCTCGAAAATTCCGCCAACAAGAGAAGCGCCCATAATTGCGCCATAGGCAATAATGCCACCGCCCATAGAAGAAGCCACCGAGTTGAAAACACCGATAAATCCAGAAGATGTACCCATGATGATGGGAACCTTTCCGCCAACCGGACCGATGCCGAACAGCTGGATCAAGGTTACGATCCCGGCAATGATCATAGCGTTCTGCAAAAGACTGATCTGCAGTCCCTCAAATCCGGTCCCCACAAGACCACAGGTGCCGGTGATGATGAGAAGTGGCGTCAGATTTCCGACAAACATGGCGAGAACGTGCTGAAGTCCCAGCGGGATCGCCTGTTTCAAGGGTAGTTTTCCCCTGAATTTGTACGCTTCCGGAGAAGATTCTGTTTTAAATTTCATAGTTTACCTCATTTCTGTTGGAATCTGTATTAAATACAAGATTATTATACATGAAAATTTACTAAATGTCAATGATAAATCTCGTAACAATTACACTATAATGTATCGGTATACTGAAAAAGCCTTGCCAAAATGTGAGAGAAACGGTATAACAGAAATAGATAGCATAATTATTATAGAAATAAACAGCAAATCCTATGACATCTCAGCGATTGTCAGAGGATTTATTTTTTATGTGACAAAGCGCAACACCTCTGCAAAATCCTACGGACCCA
This sequence comes from Oscillospiraceae bacterium, assembly GCA_024404915.1. Lineage (GTDB taxonomy): Bacteria > Bacillota > Clostridia > Oscillospirales > Ruminococcaceae > Firm-04. Next base: position 6,168 of record JAKSPJ010000025.1, on the reverse strand, counting down.
TAGAAATATACATACTACCAAAAGGGTGCGGGGCGCCGGTGGCAACCTCTGCCAAAGGCAGAAGCACCGACCGAGGCGACAGCCGAGACGGAAACCACCAATCAAAGAATCCTACGGTGAAATGTCAATAGGAAAAAAGTATAAAAATGATGGCATAAACCATACAATCTGCCTAAAAAGAGACAAAAAGGCATTTTCTACTAAAGCATGCGTCGAAAAGATTTTTCGACAGGCTGGATGTACCAGATCAATACCCATCTGGAGGGATATACAGGCGGTTAGTCTTCAGCAGTGTATAGACTAAACTGAACAACTTTCTGTCAGTGAGAGCGAGTGCGCGTTTATGATTGAGCTTGTTAACTTCTTTGTGTTTAAGGCAGTAGAAGCACTTGAACTCCGGGGCGCATTTTCTCAGAGCGTTTGCAGCTTCACATAAATAGTATTTCAGAAGATGATTACCGCCTTGGATCATCCGCTTGTCCTCGGCTTCAAAATCACAGGATTGGTGCTGAGTCCAGACAAGACCAGCATATTTTGCAACGCTTGCCTGACTTGGAAAACGTTTAATATCACCGATCTCAGCGATGATGCCGGCAGCATAGACATTGCCGATCTTTCTTCAGTTTAATTTGCTCGACAAACTGCAAGTTGTCGAGTTCCTTTATAATGAGAAAATTTCAATTTTATGCTCAATCTTTTTTATAAAAAACCAAGGTCAGCTTATCATTAATTACTTCTGTTTTTCCAGTCTGATAGTAACCCATCTTTTCATACAAGTAACAATTACCTTTTTCTTGCAATATAGTATCTAACTCCCAATCATTCTCTCCGTGAATTATCTCCACAGCCTTCATTGCTTCTTGCGCATAACCTTTTCCCCTATATTGCTTCATAATAAATATTGGTGATATTCTTTTTGATTTTCCCTGTTCTTTTTTATCAACAACTCGAATAGCTCCAACTTTCACGCCATCCACAACTATAAAGTAATAATATGTGAATGACTGTTCCAATCGCATAATAATCTTTTCTACTTTTTCAGTTGCTGGGCTCGTTTCAGTATCTTGATATTTATTATATAAATCCTCAAATGCTTTTACTTGCATCGTCCACAGATTTTTTGCATCGTTAATTTCAATTCTTACTAAATCTATTATCATCCTATCAAGTACCTTCTCTCACGATAAAATTAGAGTTTACCATCCTTACAAATTCAGGTTTGTAGAAGATAGTAAAATATTCCTCTAACAGCATTATACCACACCCACACCGAAAAAGCAATTATGAATTTCAAAAAACTGCCGCCCAGAATGCGCAGTAACTGCGCCGAGAAAGAATATAATTGCTTAATTGGAAAAGCAAACAATAGCTGTCAAAAATAGCGAAAGCATGAGCCGAATGTAGTTGCTCAGGCTGAAAACGCACGTCAGTGCGTGGAAAAATAGCAAGCATAGTACCTTTCTGAAAATGTTTAATCGGCACACAGCTTTCTCTGATTTGTCCCTTTATGGAATTACAATTCAAATGAGCACACAGTTATCATCGGCTATGCCAATTCCACGGCACAGGCCTACGCAGAGAAAAATGGGATCACATTTAAAGCACTGAAACAGTAATGCCCTGAAACAAAAATATCCTTCACAATTGTATCCGTCAAACCTCCTGCAACCCCTATAAAAAAACAATCTCCTTTGCCCGGCAAAGGAGATTGTTCGTTATATGGGGAATGTTCACTTCTGTCAGGCTGATCCTGTTTTATGCGGTAACTTCCAGAGCATTCAATGCCTTAGTAGCTTCGTGTCTGCATCTGATACGGAAACCAACCAGCAATACAATAGCGGAAATAATTCCCAATGTTGCAAGCATCAGAATATCTGCTGCAATACTCAGTCCGGATGCGATTCCGCTTCGGAATCCATGCACGGTATAGGTAAAGGGAAGCAGCGGATTAATAAGCTGGTAGAATACATCGGACAGTTCCTTGGGATATGTTCCGGCACAGCCGCTAAGCTGAATTACCATGAATACAAGCAGGAGAAAATCACCGATGACACCGGCACAATAATTAACCGTATACTCCAGCAGAAGGAATGCAACGGATGCCACACAGGCCACAAGAATTGTATTTCCAAGATACTGCGGTGCAAAGCCATTGAATACTTTCAGAAGAAGTACCATTACCACTGCCTGCGCAATTGCCAGCCCGCAGAGTTCACCAACCTGTTTTGCCCAGTCCAGTGTCGCATTCTCTCCGATTTTTCTTTTTTGTGGTTCCAGAATAATGCAGAATGCCAGACCTGCTACCCAAAGTCCTACTGCCATCATGTAGGCTGCCATTGCATTGCCATTGGTTGGAACCTCTGTACAGAAACTTTCGATGGAGTTTACTGGTGAAGAAAACATAGAATAGGTTTCTTCATCAGCAGAAATTTCACTGATTTCCTTTGCACCGTCCGAAAGTGCTGTGTGCAGTTCTTCTGCGCCATCTGAAAGCTTTACAATGCCGTCACCAAGCTCGACAGAACCGTCTGCAAGCTTCTGTGCGCCATCGTGAATCTGTCCGGCACCATTGGTAAGCTGTGCAGCGCCTTCATTGAGCGCCTTTTCATTTTCAGTCAACCGACTGGTTCCTGCGTACAGCTTTGCAGAGCCGTCTGCAAGCTGTGAAACACCGTCTGTCAGAGAGGAATCCAGTGTTCGGATACCATTTGTCAGAGTTCCTGCACCACCGGACAAAGCGGATGTGTTTTCTGTCAGACGGATCATGCCATCGTTCAGTTCTGAAATGCCTGCACTGTAGGTCTGAAATCCGTTTAGCAGAGATGGTGTGTTCTCTTGGATCATCAGCAGACCACCATTCAGAGCGGAGGCACCGCTGTTCAGTGCAGCAGCACCATTGGTGAGATCTGCGGATTTGGCATTGATCTGTGCAAGTCCTCCGGAGACACTGCCCACACCAGCCGTATATTCTGCAATTCCGTTTTCCAGAGATCCTGCACCATTTGAAAGAGAATCCAGACTTTCATTCATAACTGTCATTGCCTGCACAAGTCCCATTTCTTCCGGCGTTTCTCCGGTACGGGTGAATGCACTCTGTACAGTCATCAGACCATTTTCCAGACTGGAAGCCGCACTTCTGGCAGCCGGAAGCACTTGTTCTGCACCTGTATTCAGGGCTTCTACTGAGGCTTTCAGGGTGTCAACAGTGCTGCGCATTCCGGAAAGAGCAGAAATACTCTGTCCTGCAGTTTGCATCTGCTGCAGCTTTTCACCCATATCCATAATCTGGGATGCACAATCACTGACAGTCTCTGTCAAAGCAAGAAAATCTGCATCTGTCAGCAGCTCCGGATGAGATGCTGCAAGTGTACGGAGTTTTGCTTCCATAGCTGTCAGATTTTTTCCGGCTGTGGATGCATCTGCAGCAATGCCAGATACAGATGTTGCCAGAGTCTGTGATGCAGTGGAGGTGTCCGGAAGTTCTATTACTGAAACACTATCATTTAACTTCTGGATGCCGTTTTGCAGGGTTGTAAGCCCAGTATTCAGTGCCTGAAGCTGTGCGTGGTTTTCTTCTGACATGCTTTCATCCAGTCCAGTGGAGATTTGGTGCATTCCATTCAGAATCGCATTTCCTGCCTCTGAAAGCTGTTCTGTTCCACCGCATAAGAACTGGGAACCAGTGGTCAGAGCACTGCTGCTGGCATCAATTTTTGCAGCACCAGCTGAAGCAGCAGCAACTCCTGCTGTATAAGCAGAGATGCCGTCTGAAAGTGTTTCTGCTCCCTTGCACAGGGTGTCTGCACCGGCAGAAACCTCAGCCACGCCATTTGTGTAGCTGTCAAGTCCATCTGAAAGCGGCTGTGTTCCGGCGAATAGCTTTCCTGCTCCATCAGCGGCAAGTTCTGCACCGGCGGTATATTCCAGAATACCACTTTCCAGAGCAGATGCACCGGCTGAAAGCTTCCCGATACCGGATCCAGCGGCAATGCTAAGCGTTCCGATGCCTTCATTGAGTGACTTTGCACCATCATTTATCTGTGAGACGCCGCTTGTATATTCGGAAAGTCCGGCTTCCAGTGTTTCTGCTCCATTCTGAAAGGTCAGTGTACTGTCAGCAAGGAGCCGGAGATTATCTGTGATGGTAGTATTACCGTTTTTCAGTTGATTTGTACCATCTTTTATCTGCATGGCACCATCCGCAGCTTCCGTGAAGCCATCTCCGATATCTCCAAACTGATCAAAGAGAGTTTCAACATAGCTTTCTGTAACGCTTGCAGAAACCTCCTTTTCGATCTTGGCAAGTGCGGATTCACTCATTTTTGAAGCAATATAGTTGGTTCCGGGATTGGTGGCATACTGCAGCTCCATTTTCTGGGGATGTTCCTCCAGCAAAGTTGCCGCATTACCTGAAAAATTCTCCGGAATGGTAATAACCATGTAATATGTTCCGTTTTGCAGTCCGCTATTTGCTGTACGGCTGTCCACAAAATGGAAATCCAGTGCATTCTTTTCCTTCAGTTTATCGGAGAGTTCCTCACCTATGGAAAGTGTTTTGCCCTGATACTCCACGGCATGATCCTGATTGACCACAGCAACAGGCAGCTTGTCAACATTTCCATAGGGATCCCACATAGAACCCAGAAACAAGGTTGTGTAAATTGTTGGGATAAGAATGATGCCTGCCTTGGCAATGGTCTGGAAATTTCTTTTGAAGAAGTTCCCCTCTGATTGTCTGTGCATAAATCCACCCTCTGTTCTTTTCTGATTTGATATGTTTTTGGTATAGTTCTATTATAGCGGTGGAGAAGGGATTTGTGAACGGACAATATGACAGCGGTGTGAGAATTTCAGACAAATCCTATCAAATGCCTAAAAAAGAAGCCAGCTGGCTTCTTTTGGATTATTTCGGAGATGTATCCTTAGAGAGTGGAAAAGCCCCGATACGTCTGCGGATCGCAATGAGCTGATGAAAATCTGCACGGATATCCGTGTGCATACCACTGTTGAGCCAATCAATAATCAACCCGAAGCACAGACATTTATAGTAACGTATTAAGATTTTTCTGTCTTCCTCACTGAAAAAATCTTCAAGCGGCAGCAATTCTACATAGGTGGTTACAACGTGTTCGCAGATATGCCAGAGATAATTTTCATACATTTCACGGTTGGAGGAATTATGAATATGCATAACGGCAGTTTTATTTGCCAGAATAAATTCCACTGCTGCGTCAAAACTGTCCTCAATTGAATCAAACTGCTGGTATTCCTGAATAATGCGGTCTGCTTCCTGATTGACAATTTCCTCAATCATAGAGGGCAGATCTTCATAATGGTAGTAAAACGTATTGCGGTTAATTCCACAGTCCTCGACGATATCTTTGACAGTAATTTTGTTAATCGGACGTTCGTTCAGAAGCTTTATCAGAGAATTTCGGATTGCAGCTTTTGTAAAACTTACCATTGCTCACACTTCCTTTCTTTTTTATATACTTCTATGATACCATATTTATGCAAAAATGTCAAATACAATCTATATTCGAACGTATGAAAGGAAGATTTGCCTTACTGTTTTTAGAAATGCAGTATAGAACGTTGCTAAAGCCGCCTCAAGCCTCACGCATTCAATGCCCTGAATGTAGTAAGCAGTATCGAATTGTGCATCTTATGAATTATAAGCATGATGGAATCATAGAATACGACAGAGTTTTTCTTGTTCCACTAAATATGAGTTTTCCTCAGCCTATTAGTTAGCGTTCGTTTTATTCGCCACACATAGAAGAAGAGATTGTTGCTTAGTTCCCTTTAGATGATATTAAAGCATCTGCCAATGAAATGATAGTCAATAGATATACAACAAGATTACAGTCGAGTGTTAGCAAACATATCGTATCCATTTATTATTAAAGATTTAAGCGAAAGGATTTATCGCTTATAGTTCCTATTCTAAATAAGATCATAACAAACTATGACAGCTTTGAATAGACATTTGATAAAATTGCAGAATATCGCAAAAAAGAAAAAGAAGCTATTTTCGAAAACAATATGGCAATAAAAGATGCAATATCCAACTCATTTGAGTTAGATTTTAGTCGAGGACGATAATCCCACTGGGCTCAATCCCGAATTTTGTGTAAACGCAAAACAGTGCATGCTGAAAACAAAGAT
>JAKSPJ010000024.1 GCA_024404915.1 Oscillospiraceae bacterium | reverse complement strand
TTTGCCGTAGTAAGAACAGAAGGCGAGGTCTGTTGTATTTTGTCAAACAGTTCATACGGAACGGAGATCTCCATGATCTCTGCGAGTTCCTCTGCACGGATAAATTTTTCTGACATAGTAGTCAACCCTTTCTTAAAATATTGTTCTGTGTGGTATCGGGCACATTTCTGTATCCGATAAAGCAAAATTCTTTTTCTAAACATTTTTGCTTAGTCTTATTATACTAAACAATTTTGCTTTTGTCAATCCCTAAATTGAAATTTTCTAATTTTTTTTGTTTAGTATCTGTTGACTACCCTAAACAAATATGTTATAATAATTCTACACACAGAACGTATTATAAGGAGTGAACCACCATGTCCATTATCGGAGATAAAATTCATCGCATTCGTGATTTCAGAGGAATGACGCAAAAACAGCTCGGTATCGCCGTCGGCTTTGACGAGAAGTCAGCCGATGTCCGCATCGCACAGTATGAATCAGGTACACGCACACCCAAGCAGGCACTTGTTGAACAACTTGCCGAAGCCCTGGACGTGAATCCCCGTTTTCTCGCTGATGATGAGGTACTCGGAGCCGAGGGCGTTATTATGATGCTATTTGAGCTTAACGAGCATTACCCGATCAGCATTGAAGACTGCGAGGACGAGGACGGCAACAGAAGAAAGGGCGTTGTTTTCGGTTCTATCCTGATGACTGACCTCCTTTCTGAATGGCAGAAACGAAAAAAAGACCTTGCTGACGGTAAAATCAGCAAGGCCGAATATACAGAATGGAAGCTTAACTGGCCGAAAACGACCGATGACTGCGGAAAGCATGAACCTGCGAAAGAGTGGCGTAACCTGTAAGCCACCTGAACTGCAGAATAATTCCGCTTAGCTCCCTGTTATCAAATTGTTATCACTGAGATTTTCAGGCTTTGGAAATGACGTAAATTCGCCATTTTTGAAACCTTGTTTTTTATTCCCACTCCACAGTTCCGGGCGGTTTGGAGGTGATATCATAAACGACACGATTCACATGCTCCACCTCATTGCACAGGCGATTGGAAATGCGAGCCAGTACATCATAGGGAATCCGTGCCCAATCCGCAGTCATGAAATCGTCTGTTGTAATCGCACGAATCGCAATCAGCTGCTCATGTGTACGATGATCACCCATGACACCAACTGTGCGCACATTCGGCAGCACAGCAAAGAATTGCTTCAGCTCAGATGCAATACCACTTTTCTCAATTTCATCACGGAATACAGCATCCGCCTCCTGAAGGATACGCACCTTTTCTTCCGTAATTTCGCCAATGATGCGGACACCCAGACCAGGTCCCGGGAAAGGCTGACGCCATACCAGTTCATGCGGAATGCCAAGGGTTTCGCCCACTGCACGCACTTCATCTTTAAACAGATCTGCCAGCGGTTCAATCAATCCTGCAAACTGGATGTCATCCGGCATTTTCACCATATTATGATGCGTCTTGATTACGGCAGTACTGCCCTGTCCTGCCTTGTTTCCCTTTCCGCTTTCAATGCGGTCCGGATAGATGGTTCCCTGTGCAAAGAAACCGTCTGTACCGGTTTCACGCACTTTATCCCAGAAAACATTATAAAACTCTGTGCCAATAATCTTACGCTTCTGCTCAGGATCTGTGACACCCTTGAGCTTTTCCAGAAAATGCTTCTGACAATTAACCCGCACAAAATTCATATCAAACAGCTTTGTAAAAGTGCTTTCAACAAAGTCTCCCTCATCCTTGCGCATGAGTCCCTGATCCACAAATACACATGTCAGCTGCTTGCCCACTGCCTTGCTCAGCAATGCCGCTGCGACAGAAGAATCCACACCGCCGGACAAGCCAAGGATAACCTTCTTGTCTCCAATCTGCGTACGAAGCTTCTGCACCGTTGATTCGATAAAATCGTCCATTACCCAGTCACCGGTAAAGCCGCAGACCTTATACAGGAAATGATGCAGAATCTCTTTGCCGTACTGGCTGTGGGTGACTTCCGGATGGAACTGCACCGCATACAGCTTGCGCTCCGGACACTCGAATGCAGCACATGGACAATCCGCAGATGTTGCTGTTACGGAAAAGCCCTCTGGCAGACGGCTCACATAGTCTGTATGACTCATCCATACGGTGCTTGTTTCCGGAATGTCCTCAAACAGCAGACTGCCGCCTTTATGCGTCACATCAATCTTGCCGTATTCGGATTTTGTACAGCTTTCCACTGTACCGCCCAGCGTATAGGCCATCAGCTGACAGCCATAGCAAATGCCAAGAGTCGGAATGCCAAGGTCAAAATACTCCTTTGCAATATGAGGAGAAGTCATGTCATACACACTGTTCGGACCACCGGTGAAAATAACACCTGTGGGGTTCAGTTCCTTGATTCTTTCCAGCGGTGTATCATATCGCAGAATTTCGCAATAAACGCCGCATTCACGGACACGGCGTGCGATAAGCTGATTATACTGTCCGCCAAAATCAAGAACAATACAGAGCTGATTCGTCATTCAAATGCATCCTTTCCGAATTGAGATAAGTAGTTTCAGAAGACACCCCACAGAAATACCGGACGGCTTTCTTTATGCGGCATCATTTTCATTATACCAGATTTCAAAAGAAATTGCAAGCCGATTTCCAAATAATATGGATTCTTTTTTGGAATGCAGCATCAATTCATACAGAGAAACAGAAGATAAAATGACCTTATAAAGCAGTGAATCACCGCTGAAAACGAAAACAATGCCACATGACGGCTGTTTTCACAGGTCGGCATACCCATTCTGCACTGTGAAGCCTCCGTCGTGGAAGGCTGGGCAATCACACAAAAAACGGAGGAACAGCATGGGGCTGCTCCTCCGTTTTTTATTCAATTATGCATTCCAGCTTGCAATGGATTCCAGAACCTTTGCCAGTTTTTCCTTAGCTCTTGCGAGCTTTTCACGTTCTGCCTGAATCAATTGCGCCGGTGCCTTTTCACAGAATCCGGGATTATTCAGTTTGCCCTGAATGATGCTGATATCCTTCTGCACCTTTGCCTCTTCCTTTGCCAGTCTTGCAAGCTCCTTCTCTTTGTCCACCAGCTCTTCCATGGGAATAAAGATTCTTGCACAGTCTGTAACAGCGGTCAACGCATTCTTAAACTGGAAATCCTGACCGAATTCCAGCTCGGATGCGCCTACCATATTTTCAAAGAAGATGCTGTTGCCGGAGAACAGATCCACATCCAAAGTCTCGAAATACATCTTTGCCTTGACGGAGTTCGGAACATTCAGCTCTGTACGGCTCATACGAACCGCCTTGATTGCTGCAATAACCTTTTCAAAGTCATTTGCTGCTGCGCTGAAATCAAGGGACTCCTGATATACAGGATAGTCTGCCAGAATAATCATGCTCTCCTTATCTGTGAGAACCTGCCAGATTTCCTCTGTAATAAACGGCATAAACGGATGCAGGAGCTTCAGCATGCCGCGAAGCACCCATACCAGAACCTGCTCTGCGGAAGACTTGCTTTCTCCGCCTGCACGCATTCTCGGCTTTGTCAGCTCAATGTACCAGTCGCAGTATACATCCCAGATGAAATCATACAGCTTTGCAGATGCCACACCAAGCTCAAAGTGATCCAGATTGTCATTGACATCCTTGGCCAGCTGATTGAACTTGGATACAATCCACTGATCCTCCATACGAAGATTCTCCGGCAGACCTGTGAATGTAAAGTCATTGGGGAGATTCATCATAACAAAACGGGATGCGTTCCACAGCTTGTTCGCAAAGTTTCGTGCTGCCTTTACCTTATCATCGGTAAAACGCATGTCATTTCCGGGGGAGTTACCGGTTGCCAGCATAAAGCGCAGTGCATCTGCACCGTAGGTATCAATAATCTCCAGCGGATCAATACCGTTGCCCAGAGATTTCGACATCTTTCTGCCCTGTGAATCACGCACCAGACCATGAATCAGAACATGCTTGAAAGGAACCTCATCCATATGCTCCATTGCAGCAACAATCATTCTGGAAACCCAGAAGGTAATGATGTCATAACCTGTAACCAGTGTATCTGTCGGATAGAAATACTGCAGATCATCTGTCTTATTCGGCCAGCCCAGTGTAGAGAACGGCCACAGTGCAGAGGAGAACCATGTATCCAGTGTATCCGGATCCTGACGCATCTCCTTGCCGCACTTCGGACAGCATGCGTGATCTTCACGGGTTACAACCAGCTCACCGCAGTCATCGCAGTAGAATGCGGGAATACGGTGTCCCCACCACAGCTGACGGGAAATACACCAGTCACGGATATCCTCCATCCAGTTAAAGTACAGCTTATCAAAACGCTCCGGCACAAACTTGATTCTGCCGTCACGCACTGCATCAATTGCCGGCTTTGCCAGCTCATCCATCTTCACGAACCACTGGAGAGAAACACGGGGTTCAACCGTTGTGCCGCAGCGGTAGCAGGTACCGACATTGTGGACATGGGGCTCAACCTTCACAAGGAAGCCGCCTTCCTTCAGGTCTTCCAGAATTGCCTTTCTTGCCTCGTAACGGTCCATGCCTGCGTACTTCGGATAATCCTCTGTAATCTTGGCATCGTCTGTCATAACATTCAGCACTTCCAGATTATGACGCTGACCAACCATAAAGTCGTTGGGGTCATGTGCAGGGGTAATCTTCACCACACCGGTACCGAATTCCATATCAACATAGCTGTCTGCAACAACCGGAATCTCTCTGCCAACCAACGGCAGAATCAATGTTTTGCCCACAACATTCTTGTATCTGGGATCCTTCGGGTTGACTGCAACAGCGGTATCGCCCAGCAGTGTTTCCGGACGAGTAGTTGCAAGGAACATATAGCCGGAGCCATCCTTGAAGGGATAGCGGAGATGCCAGAAATTGCCCTCCTGTTCCTCATAGGCAACCTCAGCGTTGGAAATGGATGTGCGGCAATGCGGGCACCAGTTGATGATACGCTCGCCACGGTAAATATAGCCTTTTTCATAATAGCTGATAAACACATCCTTGACTGCTTCAGAACAGCCTTCGTCCATGGTAAAACGCTCACGCTCCCAGTCGCAGGAAGAGCCCAGCTTCATCAGCTGCTGATCAATTCTGCCGGCATACTGCTCCTTCCACTTCCATGCACGCTCCATAAAGCCGTCTCTGCCCAGGTCATCCTTTGTCAGACCTTCCTTGCGGAGTGCCTCCACAATTTTGGCTTCTGTTGCAATGGCAGCATGGTCAGTACCCGGCAGCCACAGTGCAGAATATCCGCTCATTCGCTTCCAGCGGATCAGAATATCCTGCAATGTTTCATCCAGTGCATGTCCCATATGCAGCTGGCCTGTGACATTTGGCGGCGGAATCACAATCGTATACGGGATTTTCTTGGGATCCGGCTCTGCATGGAAACAGCGCTGCACCATCCATTCATGATAGATACGGTCTTCGAATCCGCTGGGATCATAGTTCTTTGCTAGTTCCTTCATTTTTACCAACTCCTTTTCATGATTCTGCATTCAAGGCAAAATAAAATCGCCCTGAACGCAATATTGTTACGTTCAGGGCGAATCAGTTCACTGTATCCGCGGTACCACCTGAATTCAGAATGCTTCTCAGCACTCTGCACTTAACAGCAGCATTGATTACTGCCTGTCCGTTCACGGCGGACCACCGGCAAACGGTTCTCCTTCACGGCTTTTCCGTCTGCTGCTCGAAATGCGACTTCTATGCGGCAATGTGGACATTCACACCAGACATGCCCTCTCTGAAACAATGCGATGCATATACTACTCATTCGTCATGGCATTTAAAGATATAATACTATTATATCAGTGAAAAGGAAAATCGTCAAGTGTTTCTCTGATTTTCAGCAATATGCACAATCTTATCCCTGCTTTTATCATTGACAAATAGAATGAAATGTGATAAAATACTACTAGACTTTATGAGATGAAACAGGTGAAAGAGATGAATCTGATTGGAATGACAGCTGCACTCCCCCTGGGTGATGATACTCCCATCGGACTGTATGCAGTGCTTGCGATACTGGCAATCGGTGCTTTGGTTGCCACCAGTCTGCTTGGTAAAAAGAAAGACACCAGACAGTCGAAGCATCGAAATAATAAAAAAGACGCACGGAGGTAAGAAATGAAAATTGAAACACAATGCCTGCATGCCGGCTATACACCCGGCAACGGCGATCCCAGAGTTGTACCGATTGTACAGAGCACAACTTATACTTTTGATTCCACAGAGCATATCGCTGCTTTGTTTGATATGCCCACAGAGCCGATGTATTCCCGTTTTGCAAACCCCACTGTAGATGCCGTTGAAAAGAAGATTGCTGCCCTGGAGGGCGGTGTGGCTGCAATGTGCACCACCAGCGGTCAGGCTGCCAATCTGCTGGCTGTTCTGAATCTCTGTAATGCAGGTGACAGCTTTATTTCCACAGGCACTATTTACGGCGGTACCGTCAACCTCTTCTCCACCACGCTGAAGCGTCTTGGCATCGAATGCATTTTCGTTGACCAGGAGGCATCCCGTGAGGAACTGCAGAAGGCACTGAAGCCCAATACCCGCTGTGTCTTCGGTGAGACACTGGCAAACCCGGCACTGGCTGTTCTGGACATTCAGAAATTTGCTGATTTTGCGCACGAGAACGGTCTGCCCTTTATCGTGGATAACACCTTCCCCACACCGATTCTGTGCCGTCCGAAGGAATTCGGCGTTGACATCATCACACATTCCACCACCAAATACATGGATGGCCATGCAGTCCAGGGCGGCGGCGTTATCGTAGACTGCGGTACATTCCCCTGGGACAACGGCAAATTTCCGGAGTTCACAGAGCCGGACGAAAGCTATCACGGTGTCTGCTACGTCCGTGATTTCGGCAATATGGCATACATCATCAAGTGCAGAATGCAGCTGATGCGTGACTTTGGCTGCTACCCCAGCGCAACCAATGCGTTCTATCTGAACCTTGGTCTGGAAACACTGGCTGTCCGTATGAAGCAGTACTGCATCAATGCACAGAAGGTAGCTGAGTATCTCAAGACATGCCCCTATGTGGAATCCGTCAGCTATCCGGGTCTCCAGAGTGATCCTTATTATGAGCGAGGCAAAAAATATATGCCGGACGGCTGCAGCGGCGTCATTTCCTTTGTAATCAAGGGCGGAAGAGCTACTGCAATGAACTGGATGGATTCGCTCAAGCTGGCATCCAATGTGGTTCATGTGGCTGATATCCGCACCTGTGTTCTGCATCCTGCTTCTGAAACGCACCGTCAGCTCACTGATGAGCAGCTGGTGGCAGCAGGCATCAACGCAGGCATGATTCGTCTTTCCGTGGGTCTGGAAAATGTGGATGATATTATCGAGGACATTGCACAGGCTTTTGAGGCTGTAAAGGCATAATTTCATAAAAAGAAGAACACAGTCATTCTGAATGGCTGTGTTCTTTGTATAATACAATTTGTTATCCAATAATGAGAATCTGTGGGGCGGAAATCTTCCGCCCCATTTTTTACATATAATATCTGACTTCCTCTGTCAGCAGGTCTTCATAATCATCCAGATTCTCCAGCATTTTGCCCATGCCCTCTGCAACACAGTCCAGGGGATACTCCGCAACATACACTGGCATACCTGTTTCACGGTTAATCAGTTTATCCATACCACGAAGCAATGCACCGCCGCCTGTCAGAGTGATGCCCTGTTCAATCACATCCGCAGACAATTCAGGCGGAGTATGTGCCAGTGTCTCACGAATAGCATCCATGACATCGCACAACGGCTCGTACAAGGCTTCTCTGACCTCATCAGAAGTGACCACAATGTTTTCCGGCAGTCCATTCAGCAGATTTCTGCCCCGGACCTCCATTTCTGTCACTTTTTGCTCCGGGAATGCAGAACCGATGCCGATTTTAACATCCTCTGCAGTACGCTCACCAATCAGCAGACTATACTTCTTGCGCACATAATTCACAATTGCCATGTCAAAGGCATCACCGGCAGTCCGCACAGAACGTGATGATACGATGCCGCCCATGGAGATCACTGCAATCTCACTGGTACCGCCGCCAATATCCACAATCATTGTACCTGTAGGCTCCAGAATCGGCAAACCTGCACCCAATGCCGCTGCAATAGGCTCCGGAACCAGCTGAACCGGTCTAGCACCTGCTTTCTCTGCCGCTTCCTTTACCGCTCTGCGCTCAACAGCAGTCACTCCGGAAGGAATGCAGATCAGCACTCTTGCCTTGGTAAACATGGTTCCCTTCAGAGATTTCTTAATCAGCTCCTGCAGCATGGTAGCTGCAATGTCAAAATCAGAAATAACGCCGTCCTTCAGCGGATGCACTGCAATAATGGAACCGGGTGTTCTGCCGATAATCTCTTTGGCTTCCTTACCAACGGAACATGCCTGGTCAGTTTTCGTATTCACTGCAACCACAGAAGGCTCACGCATAATGATGCCCTTGCCCCTTGCATAAATCAAGGTGTTTGCAGTTCCCAAATCAATGCCAATATATCTGGTAAACATGTGATGCTCCTTTTTCTGTTCTGTTTCTTCCGCAGCCATTTCAGGCCGATTCTTTTCATTAATCCATCAGCAGAATCCTGCGCATCTGTTATTTCCTTTCAGCACATTCTCTGCCTTCACCCTATATTTTACCACAAAACACAGCATCCGACAATATTTTTTGTCAGATGCTGTCATTTTCAGCATTTTACACAAGGCCGCCCTTTTATTTCAGTTCCTTTTTTACAACGCCAATTCTTGTACCATATCGTACAACCGTTTCTGCACCCTTCTCCGAATTTGCCAGAATCACAGGGTCCACCTCTGCACGATTCCGCTCCAGAACCATGACAATAGTAGAACCGCCAAACTCGAAGAAACCTTTCTCAATCCCTCTTTTCACATGGCTGCCATGGGGATGATTCACGATTCTCCCCACGCACATGGCACCCACTTCAATTTGCAGAATTCTGCCAAAATGCGCCGTATTCAGCATGGTGACAGTACGTGTATTCCGATGGTACACTTTCACGCCGTGTTCTGCCGCCACCGGGTTCACCGTGTGGAGTTCTCCGGGAATCAACCGTGTCTTTCCGATTTCACAGTCATCCGGGTAGCAGTAGCGATGGTAATCATCCGGTGTCAGACGAAAAATCAGAACCTGTCCGCACCGATAATGCTCTGCCAGCTTCCGGCAGCCCAGAAACGCCGACAGACGGTATTCTGCACCTTTAATTGTAAAATGGGTATCCTCATCCACAGGCACCACTGTCAGCTTAGCATCGCAGGGACTAATCAAAGCCTCCTGTGCCCTGTCAATCGGCCGTGCGGAGGGCTTCACCGAACGGGTAAAAAACGCATTAAAACTGCGGTATGTCTCAGAAGCATACTCGCTCATTCTGATTTGCTTCTTCCACACAAACGGGGGAATCGCAACTGTGGAAAGGGGGTGCTCCAAGGCACAGCCCACCGCTTTGGATACCACAGGTTTTGTAAGCACCTTCAGCAGTGCACGCCCAGGAACAGTGCCATACATCAGATTCAGTATTTTCCCCTGAGAAGCACAGGAATCCGTCAGCGGATTCCCTTCACGATCACAAATCATAACACCTGATTTGGGTTGCTTCAGTTCCGGCATAACGGATTCCTCCTTTTTATTATGCAATTCGCATATGTTTCAGAATCAGCAGCAGCAATTCCAGCACGCCGATGATAATAAACAGAACCATCACACGCATCTGCGGTTTCTTCAGGGTAAAACGTGTAATAAATGCGCAGGCAATTACTGCGTATACAACAGATGCCACAATGGGGAATCCATCCCCAAGATCATTGCGGAAGGCAAAGAGAAAGGGAATAATCAACGCTACCGATGTCACGGGAAGCCCCTCATAGACCTTGCGGCGTTCTGTTGTGGTCTCCTGCCGTTCTTCTTCGCTCACATTGAAATAAGCCAGGCGAATCAGACCTGCAAGACTGAAACATGAGAAAATGGCAATCTGATACGGCTTATGCATCCCCGTGCTGAACGCAATCATGGGCGGCAGAATGCCGAAGCAAACCATATCGGACAGCGAGTCAATCTGTATACCGAAACGGCATTCCTGACTTGTGCGGTTCTTTTTCGTTTTTGCAACTTTTCCGTCAAACATATCACAAAATCCTGCAAGCATCAGCATAATGATGGCTGCATTGGTGCTTCCGTTTGCACAAAAGTACAAGCCCACAGTACCACAGACAAAGCCAACATATGTTAATATTACAGTATAGCTGTAGTAACCAATCATCCAATCTCATCCTCTTGTCATAATAGTATTCGTGTATCAGTTTATTATAACAGATTTCAGCAAATTTTTCAAGTGATTTCCCAGAGTTTTATAAATACTTCAAAGATATTGCAGTGTTACTGTCCATTGTTGGTATACATGCCATGTAATCAGCAGCCAAAAAGTGATTGCATCATTTATTTTTCAACTCTGCGCAGTATTTGCTGAAAATATGCGGGAAGCGGCGCATCAAATTCCAGATACTGGGATGTAATCGGGTGCACAAAGCCTATGGTTCGTGCATGAAGACACTGCCCTTCAGTATTCTTCTCTGCTTTGCCATACACCTCGTCTCCATAAATCGGATGGCCGATATGCTTCATATGCACACGAATCTGATGTGTTCTGCCCGTTTCCAGCTGACAACGGATATGCGCGTGCTTTTCATATTGCGCAAGCACCTGATAATGGGTAATGGCGTCTTTAGAATTCTGTGCAATTACGCACATTTTCTGACGATCTCTGGGATCTCTGCCAATGGGGGCATGTATGGTGCCTTCTGTTTCTTTCATTCTGCCGCAAACGATTGCCTCATACACTCTTGTGAAGGAATGCACAGCAATCTGCTCTGCCAGCCCAAGATGTGCGCTGTCCGTTTTTGCCACAATCAGCAAGCCGCTGGTATCACGGTCAATACGGTGCACAATGCCCGGACGTATCACGCCATTGATGCCGGACAGCCGTCCTGCACAATGATACAGCAATGCATTCACCAGCGTGCCATCGGGATGGCCCGGCGCAGGATGCACCACCATACCCTTTGGTTTATTGACCACCAGCAAATCTGCATCTTCATAAACAATCTCAATGGGCAAATCCTGCGGAATCATTTCCAGTGGCTCCGGCTCCGGAATCATCACCGCCAGAGTATCGCCGCTTTTCAGTTTATCATTTTTCTTAGCCGCAGCGCCATTCCGAAGGACATTGCCCTTTTCCAGCAGATTCTGCACCGCAGAACGTGTCAGCTGCAGTTCTTCACGAGATGCAAGCCATGCGTCAATTCTTTTTCCAGCATCCTCCTGAGATACTGTGAAACACATCTCACGCATCGCCATGCGTTTCCTCCATTGGTTCAGCATCAGGCAATTCCTCTGCATCCGGCAGCGTTTCAGCATCTGACAAAGTATGAGCAAAGGGAATTCTCTTGGCATTGGGACATTTTTTCGCTTCCGGCTCTTCCTTTTCAAAGAAGAGAATGCCAATCAGCAAAACGGCGACGCCCACAGTTACGCAGATATCCGCAAAATTGAACACCGCAAAGTGGAACAGCTGTACATCCAGATAATCCACAACGGCACCGCCCCGAAAAATGCGGTCAATCAGATTGCCAATGCCGCCTGCGGCAATCAGCGGCAGAGAAAAGTACAGCCAGCGGCGTGTTTTTCCCATGCGATACAGCAGATACAGGCAAACAGAAATCATAATCAACGGGAATACAATCAGAAACAGGCGGGATCCGGACATCATACTGAATGCTGCGCCCCGATTTTCCAGATAGCGCAAATGCATCCAGTCCAGATTTCCAATCGGAAGGAATGATCTGGCAGGGGCATTCTGTAAATTGGCAATCGCCCAGAGCTTAATCCATTGGTCGATGCCGATAAGAGCGATAATGGAAAAAGATGTAATAATAAAAGCAACCAAAACTGCTTGTCCTCCTTTCAGGACAACAAAAAAGAACCTGCGCGACAGCTGCGCTGCGACAAGTTCTTTTCATATTTTATATCAAATGGTGAAAGATGGATGCATCCTGAAACTGTCATCTGCCAGACGCAGATTCTCAGCTTCTCTGACGGAAGCCATCACGGCGTGTTTCATCCCGGCGGCTTTCAAATTCATTCTGTGGAGCGGCAGTTTCCTCTGCCTTCGGCTCTTCAGCAGGAGTCTCCTGTACTTCTTCTGCAGGTGCTTCTTCTGCATCCTCATCAGCTGTTTCCTCTTCGTCCGGTACATCCGGCAGCAGAGAAATCATCTCCAGGTGCTCCTTGTACATATCAAACAGGGACTGCTTAAATTCTGTAACCTGCTTCTGTGCTGTCACCAGCTTTGCATTTTCGACATCCAGCTGAGCACGAATGCGAGCCAGCTGTTCCTCGGAGCTCAGCATTGCCTCAGACTTTACAGACTCCACAGAATTGCGTGCTTCCGTTACGATTGCCTCTGCTTCTGCTTCTGCCTGCTGTACCACCTCACGAGCCTGCTTCTGTGCCAGAAGCATTGCCTTGGTGATATCCTCTTCGCTGTTTCTGTACTCCTGGACTTTTCCTGCCAGCAGCTTGATTTTTGCGTCATTGGAATCCAGCTCCTGCTGCATCAGACGCAAATCGTTTTCAATCTGAGAAAGGAAGGAATCAACTTCCTCCGGGCTGTAGCCAAACTTGACCTTTTCAAATCGCTTCTTCTGAATATCCTTTGCTGTGATCATGGCTCATTTTCCCTCCACAAGTTCATTGTTCTCTATCACATGATTACGCCGTTGGTTTCCAGCTCGTTTACAAGATCCTCACCGATGAAACCAACATTATAAGGTGTGATGATATATGTGAGATTTGCCACCGGCTTCAGGCTACCGCCGTTTGCGTATGCAACACCAACCAGGAAATCAATGATTCTGCGCTTGTTTTCAGCAGAAGCTGTTTCCAGGTTCAGAACAACCGTCTTTTTGGAAATCAGGTGATCCGCAATCTGCTTTGCATCTGTGAACACTTCCGGCTTCACAAGAACCACCTGCAGCTGTGCAGTTGCATTGATGTTCACAATCTTGCTGTCACGGGCATCACGCTTTGCAGGCTCCGGCTTATAGCTTTCACGCATGGGAGCAGGCTCACGCACTTCTCTTGCACTGGTGTCCTCATAATCTGCGAAATTGTCACGAACTGTTTCACGGGGGGCTCTGCGCTGGGATTCTCTGGTGTCACGCACAGGCTCTGCCTCATAGGAATCGTCTTCCTGGGGTGCGAAAAAGTCGCGGATGCTATCGAATACTTTCATCTGGATTCTCCTTTTCTATCTGTAAAAATAATATGTATAGTCAAATATCAAACAACAGAATTCTGCGGCGGATACAATCTTGCGCCAAACAGCCCACTTCCGATACGGACAAGGGTTGCACCCCGGCGCACAGCAGCTGCATAATCCCCGGACATGCCCATGGAAAGCACATGCATCGGCGTGATTTTCTGCATCTCCTGATAGATTTCCTGCATACGGGCAAAAACTGCATCCTGCTCCGCTGCATCCGTCGTTGGCGGCGGTATGGTCATCAGGCCATCCACACGAATATTCGGCAGCGTCAGCACATGCTCCAGCAGTGTACGCACTGCTTCCGGCGCTGTTCCGGATTTGGAAATCTCACCGCCGATATTGACCTCCAGCAGCACCGGCATGGTAATTCCCTGCTGCTGTGCGGCCTTGCTGACTGCCTCTGCAAGGTGCACACTGTCCACAGAATGAATCAATGTTACCTTGTCAATAATCTGTTTCACCTTATTTGTTTGCAGATGGCCGATAAACTGCACCTCTGCGCCCGGCCGGTAAAAGTCTTTTTTGGAGAGAAATTCCTGAACACGGTTTTCTCCAAGCACATTCACGCCGGCATCTACAGCCGCATTAATCAGATCCGGAGCGACTGTTTTGGTAACAGCCATCAGCGTAACCTCATCCGCAGACCGTCCAGCTTCATTGCATGCCTCTGCAATATTCCGGCGAATGGTCTGCAGGCGCTGCAGCATTGCATCTATTTGTTCCTGTGTGCAGACGGCAAACTCAGTTTCCATCTGCCATCACCCCTTTCACGATAATATCGTCATAAAGGGAAACATATCCACTCCCTGCATTCATTGATGACAGGTAGTAGTTATCGTCCTTATATATAACATCCACTCTGCGGAATTCTGCCGATTCGCCAACCAGAACATACACGCCCATGCAGTTGACATTCCTGGTTACAAGGTTGCCTGATTCGTCTTCAATCTCTTCAGGCAGATTCTTAAAACGGATGGCAGAACGGGGAATACGAATTCCCTCTGCAGAATTGCAGATAATTTCCACACGCTCTGAACGATGCTGCACCACATCAGAAGACATCTGGTCGCAGCGGAACACAGCCTGTGTATGTGTAATATCTCCGGCAGATGCCAGGGATTCCACCTTTACACGCAGTGTCCGGGGAAGAGACTCCAGACGAACGGTGGCAACATCATCCTCAGATAAGCGCATTTTGGTGTTATCAAAAATGCCGACAATATACCAGGCATAGCCGTCAATCAGTTTTCCGATTGCCTGATCATCCCTGACACCGCTTCCGTCATCTGACACAGTCTGCAATTGCTCCGGTGTCAGCTGCCGCATGTTCTCAGTGGTCAGCATCTCTTCATAGCCGTCTGTATAGCCGACAAAATATGCGCTTCTATCTGCCACAATGGTCTTGTCAGGAGACGTTTTCTGCTGCTTCAGTCTGGAGATTTCGTCCTCCAGTGCAACAATGCGGTCCTGATAATCCACCGTGGAATCCGTAATCTTGCTGTAGGTATTCATCAGAAGCGCCAGGTCTGATTTGGACGCATTCATGGAGCTCATTTCACCGATTTCCCGGTAATGGATGAGTGCCTTATACTGTTCATCAATCAGCGTCGCCAGATGCGCCGGCTGGGCATTTTCACTGGTGCCGGGATTCTCAATCCGGTTCAGCACTGCAAGCTCTTCTTCCTTCTGGGCAATGCGTTTCCGCAGATCTATCTGGTCAACATTGGAATAGACCTCTGCAATCACACTGCCGATGCCGAGCTTTTCGCCGTCACTCACACAATATCTGACGGAACCGGAACCGGAATACCGCTCCACAGTTTCATTTCTGACATAGACGCCTTCAAAGCTGGAAATATCACTGACTGAATAAAAAATAGCAGTCTCTGTCTCATAATTCGTAAACAGAAGGTGATAAAAAATGCTGAAGGCAAGCACAACAGCGAAAAACAAAAGCAGCATCTTCAGAATTCGCGTTGTCAGTTCATTCATTGTATTATTCTGTTTCCTCTCGCTGTTCAGCAGCATCCAGAATCGAAATCTGGCGGGAAGGAACGATGGTGGAAATCGCATGCTTGTAAACAAGCTGCTGTCTTCCGTCTGATTCCAGAATCAGAATAAACTGATCAAATCCGCGGATAATTCCCTTGAACTGATAGCCATTGGTCAGGAAGATGGTCAGGGGCAGGCGTTCTTTTCTTGCCTGATTCAGGAAAACATCCTGTAAATTCAATCCCTTATTATTCATATTTTTGCCTCATTTCTTTCATACATATAACAGTTATCGCAATGTATCTGCGTTGTTGCATAGCTATCCCATGAACAACTACACATCATATATTATATCACAATGTGTCCCATTTCGCCATTATTTTTTGTAAGTTTTCCAAAATTCCGCTATCATCACAAAGAGCATCTCGTTTTATCCATTGGATTTGGTCATTTCGACGGAACCATGTTCCCTGTCTTTTGGCATATCGGCAGGTTTCCTGTTTGATTGCTGCGATTCCGTCAGAAAAGCTGCCCTCCCCTGTCATCCAGGGCAAAAGCTCCTTGTATCCGATGGCCATTGCAGCGGTTGTTCTGCGGCGGCCGCTTCTGTATTCTTCCATAACTTCATCCGCCAGGCCTCTTTCCACCATGGTATCCACACGCCGATGAATACGGGCATACTGCTTTTCACGGCTTTCAAATCCGATGCCGATGCGCAGAATATTCCAGGGGGATGGCACGGCACGGCTCCGTCTGGCATGCTCTGACAGCGGGATACCGGTCAGCATATACACCTCAATGCCTCGGATAATGCGGCGCAGATTGTTTTCGTGCAGTTTGGATGCAGTTTCTGCATCCCACTGTCTCAGGCGCTCCAGCATGACCGCATTGCCAAGCTGCTGTGCCTCCTGCTGCAGCCGTTCCCGCAGGGCATCATCGGCAGGGATATCCGGGAACTGAATATTATCCAGCAGAGAATCCACATACAGTCCCGTTCCGCCCACAATCACAGGCAGCTTCCCACGCTGATGAATTTCATTCACCTTGCTTCGTGCCAGTTCCACATACTCCGCAACGGAAAACGGAACATCCGGCTCCAGTACACTGATCAGGTGATGGGGAATGCCCTGCATTTCCTCCGCATCCGGCTTGGCAGTGGCAATGTCCAGCCCCTGATAAATCTGCATGGAATCCGCTGAAACCACTTCACCCTGATACTGTCGGGCAATTTCAACACCCAATGCAGTTTTTCCGGAAGCTGTCGCTCCCACAACCGCAATTACCGGCGGCTTTGTCATGTGTGTCACCTCTTTTACAATGTTTTGTAATACGGGCAGATATTCACATATTCTCCTGCAATATTACGAAAACCGCCTTCGATGATTCCCAGCTGCCGAAATCCCAGACGTTCATACAGATGCCGTGCATGGAGATTGCTTTCCACAACGGCATTGAACTGTAAAACACGGAATCCGCATGCTTTCCCCTGTAAAAGGCAGTCCAGCACAAGCTGCTCTCCGATATGCAGACCACGCCTGGTCTTCTGCACAGTGTAGCTGGCATTGCAGATATGGCCGCATCTGCCCACATTATTGGGATGAAGAATATATAGGCCTGCCACTTCGCCATTGTATTCCGCAACAGCAGTATGTGTCTGGGCAGCAAAAAATGCACTGCCTGTTTCCAGGGTCAGCAGTTCTTCCTGAGGAAAGGCAATGCCTTCCTCCACCACTTCGTTCCAGACAGCAATCATTTTCGGCAAATCAGATTCTTTATAGGGACGCACCGCAATGGCGGTCTTTTCAGTATCACTCATAGTATCACTCACTTTTCCGGCGTGCGCTGCACAGTCCTTAATTTTGTATTCGTTTGAACTGTTTCTCAATCTGATATTTCGACAGCAGGAACAATACCGGTCTGCCATGGGGACAGTGACGGATGTTCTCATTGTTCCAGACTTCAGATGCCAGCACCTGCAATTCCTCTGTGGTATTGCGGTCTCCAGAACGAATCGCTGCCTTGCATGCCAGATCATGGAACATATCGTCCAGCAGATGCGCATCCGGCTCTGCTGTCTGCTTCAAGCAGTTTTCAGCAAGCTCAGCGGCAATTTTATCCAGATCCAGTTCTGCACAGGAAAGCGGCACTCCTGTCATATGCACAATGGGCTTCTCATGGAAATCAAAGGAAAAGCCACACTGTTCCAGTGTTCCCTGCATCGTCTCCAGAGCGGAGATTTCGTCGGCCGTCATCAGCAGCTGCACCGGAGTCAGCAGTGTCTGTCTGTCTTTGCATTCCCTCCTGCGGAACTGTTCAAATAAAATCCGCTCGTGGGCCGCATGTTTGTCAATCATCACAAACTGCTCTCCTGCCTCTGCCAGCACATAATTGTGAAACAGTTCGCCAATCACACGAATCGGCTCATTCTGTATCTCAGAAATGACCTGATTGCGCAATTCAGGCTGTTCGGGAAGCGGTGCCGGCACCGGCTCTGCCGGCTGTATTGACGGCG
This sequence comes from Oscillospiraceae bacterium, assembly GCA_024404915.1. Classification (GTDB taxonomy): domain Bacteria; phylum Bacillota; class Clostridia; order Oscillospirales; family Ruminococcaceae; genus Firm-04. The sequence continues at coordinate 10,503 of JAKSPJ010000024.1, read as the reverse complement.
GCGTGCTGACCTTTTCCGCCTGTATTTCATGGATGGTGATGTCCTCTGCAGCAGATGCCGTTTCTGTATCGGGAGAAGCAGCCGCAGGAATGATTTTTTCCGGGGCAGCAGGCACCTCAGGGGCAGCAGGCTCCTGATGCGGAATCGGCAGAGCAGGCTGTTCCTGTCTGGGAAATAACGGCTGCGGCTGATGGGGCACGGGGCTTTCCACAGGGGCATACCAATCCTTTTTCGGTGCAGCAGAGGGATTCTGCTGTGTCATCATCTGCTGCACTTGTCTGGCAGCATTCATCTGCTCCGGCAAATGAAATTCATATATCAGGTGATTCTGCTCCAAAGCACCCAGCACTGCAAAGTACACCGCATTGTAAATACGCTTCTCATCCGAAAAACGCACCTCCGCCTTAGTTGGATGCATGTTCACATCCACAATACGGGGAGATACCTGAACCATCAGCACACAGGCGGGAAATTTACCTGTCATAATCAGTGTCTTATAGGCATCCTCAATGGCGGATATCAGAGAAAAAGAGCGTACGGAACGCTGATTCACAAAAAACAGCTGATGAGAACGATTCGGTCTGGCATACAGCGGCTTAATAATATAGCCGCTGACAGATATGCCGCCATTTTCCTCTTCTGCGTATTTCACCGGCAGCAAATCCCTTGCAAAGTCCCTGCCGAAAATGGCATGCACCGCAGAATACAATTCACCGTCTCCGGGAGTAACAAATTCTGTTTTATTCTCACGGATCAGCCGAAAGGAGATTTCGGGATGGGACAAAGCGATTTTCTGGAATACGGCAGCTGCCGCATTGCCCTCTGCGGCATCTTTTTTCAGAAAACCGGCACGTACAGGAACGTTGTAGAACAAATCCCTGACGATGACAGTTGTACCCTCGGGGCATCCGCTGGCTTCAAAAACAGTTTCTTCGCCGCCCTCAATGCCGTAGTGGGTGCCCATTTCATCTCCGTGACGGCGTGTCAGCAATTCGGTCCTGGAAACAGCGCAGACAGAAGCCAATGCTTCACCACGGAATCCCAGTGTAAAAATGGCTTCCAGGTCTTCCGCCTTCTGAATCTTACTGGTGGCATGACGCAGAAATGCCGTCCGAACCTGTTCCGGTGCAATGCCGCAGCCGTCATCCGTCACACGCATATACAGCACACCGCCTCGTTTCAGCTCTGCCGTAATCCGTGTTGCACCGGAATCAATGGCATTTTCCGTCAGTTCTTTCAGCACAGAGGCAGGCCGCTCAATTACTTCTCCCGCCGCTATCAGTTCTGAAATATCCTTCGGCAGTACCTGAATATTCGGCACAATGACCGTCCCCTTTCCTCAGAGTGTCTGTCCGCCCTTTGCCCGTACAACATAAAGCAGCCGCTGGGTTTCGGCTGTAGGAACCTCAAAGGAATCTCCGTCCAGCACTTCCAGCAGCGTAAAGCCTGTTTCTGCCAGCAGGGCTTCAATCTGTTCCGGCTGCCAGATGCGCTCGGTAAATTCTTCTGTGGAGCGCACATATTTTCTTCCCTCAATCTGTTCAAAAAAGTCCAGCTGAATCTCAACCGGATAATCCGGTGCAGTGTCCTGCAGATGATTCTGCCAGACGCAGAGGGCTTCCGGCAGTTCATAGACAAAGCACTGCTCTCCCAGAACACTGCGATGCTTGTATTCGGTGTTTACATCAAACAAGAACAGCGCATTTTCATAGGAAAACAAATTGACACGTTCCATCACCTGACGCACATCCTCCAGACTGCCCAGATGATTGAGACTGTCCAGCGTACATACCGCCGCACTGATTGTGCCGAACATATCCAGCTTCCGCATATCCTGTTTCAGATACTGAATGGACAAACCGCTGTCATATTTCTTATCCAGTGCTTCATTCAGCATATCTTCGGAATTGTCGATGCCGATGACATCCCAGCCAAGCCGTGCAAACGCCTCGGACAGGGAGCCGGTTCCGCAGGCGATATCCAGCAGAATGTGTTCCGGCATATCTTCGCTGCCATATTTCAGGAGCAGACGATTCAGCTGCTCCGCACGCTGGCTGTATTGTACATTTCCGGTAAGTGCATCATAAAACTGTGCGAATACGCCATAGCTTTCGCTCATTTGTCTGATCCTTCCCGAAGCTTCTTCAGCCGGTCGAATACCACCTCATAGCCGCCGGAGCTGATCATGCTCAGGGAGCGGTTCACACGGCTGATGGTAGCGGTACTGGTACCGGTTTTTTCCACAATATCTGCATAGCGGCAGTCCTCAGACAGCAGCTTGGCAATCTGATAACGCTGTGCAATGGTCATCAGTTCCTGCGGGGTACACAAATCCTGCATGAACCGCTCCACTTCTTCTGCGCTTTCCAGAACCAGAAATGCCTCATATAAATCCTTCAGCTGTTCTTTATCCATTTGTTTCATCATCATAATCTGCCTCCTTGGTATTTCCATACCATTACATATATACCTATATTTTAACACATTAGTTTGTAAAAGTAAAGGGGGTTTTCTATTTTTTCATGGGCATATGATGATTTTGTTCATTTTCAGAGAATCTCTGCCCGGAGAGAACGGCATTTTCGGGAGTTGTATGCAAAATCGCTTTTTCTGATAAAAAAGCCGTAGAATTTGTATTGTTTTCGGAACGAAATCTACGGAATTTTCACACTTCAATCACATTTTTGTGGTATTATTGATGCAGATAGTCCTTATTCTGCAAAACGGTATGGGTATCACCGCAGCAGAATCTGCGGGCTGTCATAATAAAGACGATTCCGTCACTTACACCATATGTGTTTGTGCGCATGACGGAATCTGTAGAAAGGGGTTATTTTTATGCGCATTCAGTCTCTTGGCAGAAAACTGCTTTCTGCCGCAATGTCTGCGGTTGTCACCGCAGCCGCTCTGTCGTTCCCCGTTTTTCGGGTATCGGCTGCCACCACTGTGAAGGTTGGCAAAACCATCGCCGAGGATGATAAGTACCTGGGATACTTCGCAGAACTCGGCTCCGCATCCGATCCCATCGAGACGCTCACATTCTATGTGACCAGCTCCAAAGCCGGCGGCTTTACCTACGGTATGGGCATCGGCATCTCCAGCGATCCTTACTGGCTTGAGCTGCTTGGCACAAAATTTGTTGAGGGCGACGGCGAAGGCGTAGAGGTGAAACTGGAAGCAAACAAGTCCACGCCGATTACTGTAGACCTTTCCAAGTATAAGCTCAGCTACACCGCAAAGTCCTCGGAGTATCCCGGCAAATTTGAATTCCGCAACTACTACAGCAGCGGCACCCTGACACTGGACAAAGTCGTGGCAAATGAAAAAGCCACAACGCCCTCCACACCTGTGGCAAGCAGCGCTGCAAAAAGCGGTGCTTACTCCGCAAAGAAGAATTCCGACGGCACATACACCCTCAGCACAACCCTGACAGGCACTGTGGATAATATCGGCGCAACACTGACCGCCGGTTTCGACGAAGAATCCTATCTGGACAAAACCGGTAAATCCACCTGGGAAGAAGGCGATCCCATCAACAGCCGCAAAATCACCTATGAAGATTTCGGCGTTCCTTCCTCCTCGGATAACACAAAGGTGACCGTTGAATCCTACGGATTCTCTGTTTCCTCCGACATCGACCTCAGCACATTTATGTACGGCATCGGCATGAACGTAGTCTATAAATCCCCTGCCGATACAGAATACTGGCTCACACACTGCGATGACCCGGATACCAAGAAGGGCTACTGGTACAATGAGCACGGTGCAGATGAGGACGGCAATCCTGTAGACACCAGCAACGTGGAAACAGATGACCTTTGTACCATCGGTGAAGGCACCACTCTGGAAGACTGCGGCGGCTGGGTTGATATCACCTGGGATGTTCCGGATGACATCAAGGAATACATCACTACAAGGGACTCCGATTCCGTTTCCCTGCAGTTCTGGTATGGCGCAAACAGCGACAAGGGCTACACCGAAGTGGAAGAGGTGACTCTGGAATCCGCAACCTGTACCTACACCATCGAGAAAACCGTTCCTGCGACTGAAATGGAAGAATTCAAGCAGAGCGAAAAGCTGGTACAGGGAGACGACGACACCAACACCGCAAGCATCGCTTTCTCTGATCTGGGACTGGAAGAAAACGACACCCTGCAGGCTGTTATTTTCTCCCTGACATGCCCTTCCGAAATCAAGAAGCTGGTATTCGGCGTAACCGTTTCCGACACCGCATCCAAAGAGCAGTTCACACAGCTGCAGTACGCCGTTCTCAATGCAGGAAAAACACAGGAAATCATGGTTCTGATTCCTGAAACCGTTGTTCCGGACCTGAAATACGGCAATCTGGGATTCGGCTACTACTACGGCGCAGATTCCAGTGACAAACTGGTCAGCTCCATCACACTGAACAAGGTATCCGTAATTTACGACAAGGCACCGGTTGTTACCACAACCACCACAACTACAACCACCACAACAACAACTACAACCACTACAGCCGCACCGGTCAAGGCATTCTGGGGCGATGTGGATGTGGATGATACAGTAGATGTCTCCGACGCAGTTCTTCTGGCAAGATTCATTGCAGAAGATACATCTGCATCTGTATCTGCACAGGGCAAGATCAATGCAGATGTTACCCATGACGGAAAAATCTCATCTGCAGACACTGCTTTGATTCTCCGCTATGTTGCACGCACCATTCCCTACTCTGAACTGGAACCCTGATTCCATCTGAACCGCAGCTCCTCTGTATGAATTCATGCAGAGGAGTTGTTTTTTTTCGGAATATATGATATAATAGGTGGGAATGATGGTACGGCAGTGGCCCTCTGTTTTCAGGGGAACATTCCCCCTGATCAGAAGGGCACTGCTATCGTACAACAGGAATGGAGAAATACCATGCAAAAAACAATCATCAGAGAACGTATCCGTGCAATTCTGAATACCTTTGATCACATACCCCGTGCCCATGTGCAGAGTTTTGGCTGTCAGCTGAATTTTTGTGACGGCGAAAAGTACAAAGGCGTTCTGCAGGATCTGGGCTACGAACTGACGGAACAGCCCGAAAATGCAGATGTCATTCTGTTCAATGCCTGTGCGGTCCGTGCCCATGCAGAATCCCGTGTTATCGGCAGACTGGGCACACTGAAGCCCATCAAAGAACAGAATCCCCGGCTGATTGTGGGACTGTGCGGCTGTATGGCAGAGGAAGAAGAAGTACGTGCGCTGCTGAAAAAATCCTATCCCTTTGTGAAGCTGATTCTGGGCGCAGGCGCAATGGAACGTCTGCCGGAGAGTCTGCTGGCAATTTATGAGGGAGAAAAACGGCATGAAGAACTGGAGTTTTCCGGTCTGCCGGATGAAACACTGCCCACTGTCAGAGATTCTGTTTTTCAGGCAAGTGTCCCTGTCATGTACGGCTGCAATAACTTCTGCACCTATTGCATCGTGCCCTATGTACGAGGCAGGGAGCGCAGCAGAACACCGGATGCCATCGAGCAGGAAGTGCGCAGCCTGATTGAAAAGGGCTGCAGGGAAATTCTGCTTCTGGGGCAGAACGTCAATTCCTACGGCAGAGGGCTGGAGGAGGAAATCGATTTTCCGGCACTGCTGCAAAGACTGGACCGCATTCCGGGAGATTATTTCATCCGTTTTATGAGCTCGCACCCCAAGGATGCCACTCCGAAGCTCATTGACACCATGCTGCAGTCTGAGCATATCGAGCATCATCTGCATCTGCCGGTACAGTGCGGCAGCAATCGGGTTCTGCAGGAAATGAACCGGCGTTATACCACAGAAAAGTACCTGGAGCTGATTGACTACACACGCAAAAAAGCACCGGATTTCGGTTTTTCCAGTGATCTGATTGTGGGATTCCCGACGGAAAACGAAGCTGATTTTGCAGATACCATGCGGCTCATTGAATATGTGAAGTATGACAATCTGTATACATTCATTTACAGTCCACGCAGCGGAACACCTGCAGCGGAAATGCCCTTTGCATCCACACAGGAGCAAATCAGCCTGCGGATGAAGCAGCTGCTGGCACGGCAGCGTGAAATCTCAGAAGAATTCAACAAGCGCTTTCTTGGCAAAAAAGTACGTTTTCTTGCAGAAAAGGCCGACAGTGAAACCGGTATGGTGCAGGGGAAAACAAGAGAAGGCATGATGCTGGAAGTCCCCGGCAAGACAGAAGATGTGGGCAAAATGTGGGATGCAGAGGTCACCGGTGTGAAAAACTGGGCACTGACCGGCCGTATTCTCACAAAATAATATCGTTATATTTTTCAGGGTAATTCCCCCTGCAGATGAACTGTCAGACTGTCAGTCATGCTCAGGCGGCATTGCCCGCAGATAAAGGAGCGTATCATTATGGCAGATTTAATGGAAATGGCAAAACAGCTTGGAAAAGAGCTGCAGAAGGACGAACGCTATCTTGCATTCCGCAAGGCAGCTGAGGAAAATGACGAGGATATGGCATTGCAGACACTGATTGCAGGCTTTAATCAGAAGCGTCTGGACCTGAGCAATGCAGAGGATGCTGCTGTCCGTGATGAAGAACGTATTGCAGCACTGGACAAGGAAACCCGTGAAATCTACAATATCATTATGGCGGAACCCCACATGATTGCATACCAGGCTGCAAGAGCAGAATTTGAACAGCTGCTGGACGGCATTAACCGTGTGATTGCAATCAGTGCCGCAGGTCAGGACCCTGATACCTACGATCCTGCTGCCGGCGGCTGCAGCGGCAATTGCTCTGCCTGTGCCGGTTGCCACTGATGGCAATGGAAATTGACCGCTCCAAGCTTTCCCCCATGATGCAGCAGTATCTTTCTGTAAAAGATGCATCGGGGGATGCCATTGTGTTCTTTCGTCTGGGAGATTTCTATGAGATGTTCTTTGACGATGCCATTCTGGTATCAAAGCTGCTGGAGCTGACACTGACCGGCAGGGACTGCGGTCTGCCGACAAGAGCACCCATGTGCGGCGTGCCCTACCATTCTGCAGATCAGTATCTGAAAAAGCTGGTAAACCTGGGATATCGTGTGGCCATCTGTGAACAGATGGAAGACCCCGCCCTCACAAAAGGTCTGGTGGAGCGTGGTATTATCCGTGTGGTGACACCCGGCACACTGATTGAATCCAGTATGCTGGACGAATCCAACTGCAACTATCTTGGTGCCGTCTGGTGCAAAGGTGAGGAAATCGCCTTCTGCGCTTCGGATATTTCCACCGGAGCCATTCATCTGCACCGCCTGGAGGGCAAAACACGCACAGATGACCTGATCAGTCTCATTGACCGCTATCACCCCTCTGAGCTGCTGATCACACAGGATTTTCTGGACTATAAGCCAATTGCAGACTACCTGAAAACACGCACCAAATGCATGGTCACACTTCGTGACGATGCCTGCTTTTCCGCAGAAAAATACGGCGAAACCGTTCTGAAACAGTGCTCCGCAGATTCTCTTGCGGCACTTGGCATTTCTGAAAACGGTGCAGATACTGCTGTCATCTGCGGCCTGTTTCAATATATTGCAGAAACACAGCGTGCTCTGGTAGGACGCTTTACCGAGATTACCATTCACGGAAAAGAAGGTGTGCTGGGACTGGATGCCAATGCCAGACGAAATCTGGAATTGACGGAAACACTGCGCTCACACGAAAAAAAAGGCTCTTTGCTCGGCGTTCTGGATCATACGGAGACTGCCATGGGCAGAAGAATGCTCCGCACCTGGATGGAGCAGCCCCTGACTGCACCTGTGCGGATTATGGACCGTCTCAACGCAGTAGAACTGCTGATGAAGCATTCTGTATCCCTCACAGAGCTGCGTGACCTTCTGGACAAGGTATTTGACCTGGAACGTCTCATGTCCCGTGTCATGTTTAAAAAAGCAACACCCCGTGATCTGAAATCCCTTTCCCAGACTGCCCTGCAGCTCCCGGATATCAAGGAGCAGCTCCGCAGTCTTCCCCAATCCAAACTGCTGACCAGACTGGAATCGGAAATCTCACCCCTGAATGAGATTTCGGATCTGATTGAACGTGCATTGGTGGATGAACCACCGATTCAGCTGAAGGACGGCGGCGTCATCCGTGACGGTTTCCATCAGGAGCTGGATACCCTGCGGCATGCCATGAATCATGGCGCAGACCTGATTGCAGAAATTGAAGAACGGGAACGGGAACGCACCGGCATCAAGAATCTGAAAACGGGATATAACCGTGTATTCGGCTACTATCTGGAGGTTTCACGTTCCTATTACGAACAGGTGCCCCAGGAATGGATCCGAAAGCAGACACTGACCAACTGTGAGCGGTATATTACCCAGGAGCTGCGAAATGCAGAAAACACGATTGTGGGTGCCAAGGATAAGGCGCTGGCACTGGAAAATGTCATTTTCAACGATCTGCGTGATTACATTGCGGAGCAGCTGAAAATCGTGCAGGAAACCGCCTCTGCGGTGGCTCAGGTTGATGTGCTGTGTTCTCTTGCGCTGACGGCACTGGAAAACGAATACTGCAAGCCTGAAATCGCTGTAGACGGCAGAATCGAAATTCACGACGGCAGACATCCCGTGGTGGAGCAGATGCTCACCGACACAGTATTTGTGCCGAATGATGTTCTGCTGGACTGCAAATCAAACCGCCTGTCCATTATCACAGGTCCCAATATGAGCGGTAAATCTACCTATATGCGACAGACCGCCCTGATTGTCCTGATGGCGCAAATGGGCAGTTTCGTACCGGCATCCTACGCTAAAATATCTGTAGTTGACCAGATTTTCACCCGTGTTGGTGCCTCTGATGACCTGACTGCCGGCGAATCCACATTTATGGTGGAGATGCACGAGGTTTCCACAATTCTGAAACGTGCCACTGCCAACAGCCTTGTCATTCTGGATGAAGTCGGACGAGGCACATCTACTTTTGACGGCATCAGCATTGCAAGGGCAGTCGCTGAATTTATTGCCGGAAAGAAAATCGGGTGCAAAACACTGTTTGCAACCCATTACCACGAGCTGACTATGCTGGAACATCATTGCGATGGTGTGCGCAATCTGAGTATTGCGGTGAAGAAGCATGGAGATACCATTCGTTTTCTGAGAAAAATTGTTGAGGGTGCCGCAGATGACAGCTATGGCATTGAAGTGGCAAAGCTGGCAGGACTCCCCTCGCAGGTTACAAACCGTGCCAGAGCGCTGCTGACAGAAATGGAAGCACAGTCAAAGGCGGAAAAAGAATCCTATGCTGCAAAGCTGGCTTCAGAAGCACAGGGACAGATGAGTTTTGCGGCAAATCAGAATGAACAGGTGATTTCACAGCTCTCAAAAACAAATGTCAGCGAGCTTTCAGACCAGGAATGCAGGGAACTGCTGATGGATCTGACAGCGATGCTGCGATAACAGGAGAATGATATGAAAGGCAAATTGAAACGCTATTTGTCCTCAGACGGAGCCATTGTGTGCTCCGTCCTTGAGGGTACCGAAATGTGCCGTGAAATGGAACGCATTCACTGCACATCCGCAGTCTGCACTGCGGCACTGGGCCGTTTGTCCATGGCCGCATCCCTGATCGGGTATACCCTGAAAAATCCGGGAGATACCGTCACAGTCCGGATCAATGGCGGCGGTCCCGCCGGTACGGTGCTCGCTGTGGCAGATGATCTGGGCAATGTGAAGAGCTATATTGAAAACACAGTCGTGGAACTGCCGCTGAATCCTGTCGGCAAATTGGATGTGGCAGGTGCTGTGGGAACAGACGGCACACTGTATGTCATCAAGGATATCGGACTCAAAGAACCCTATTCCGGCCAGACGGCACTTGTTTCCGGCGAAATCGCAGAAGATATTACCCAATATTTCGCAGTCAGCGAGCAGATTCCCAGCGCCTGCGGCCTGGGCGTACTGGTAAACCCTGATCTGACGGTTGCAGTAGCAGGCGGATACCTCATTCAGCTGCTTCCATTCACCCCGGAAGAGGATATCGCACAGCTGGAACAGAACCTGAAGGAGATCACCAGTGTGACCGCAATGCTGGAACAGGGTCTGTCTGCGGATGATATTGCAGGCATACTGCTGAAGGGGCTTTCCCCGGAGCTGCTGGACGAATCCGAACCAATGTATGCATGTGACTGCTCCCGTGAGCGGACAGAACGTATGCTTCGTTCTCTGGATGAAGCATCTCTCAGAGAAATGGCTGATGAAATGCCGGAAATTGAGGTCTGCTGTCATTTCTGCAATCAGAAATATGTGTTTACTCCCTCCGAAATCAGAAACATGGCAGATAGTAAACAAAAAGATGTATGATATCGCATATATTTCTGTGTAAAACGTAAAAACAGAAAAAATCTCAAAAAAATTCAAAAAAACGCTTGACAAATGAAGAGAAATGCGTTATAATATAAAAGCACTGTTAAGACAGAGCAAAACAAAAAGAAATGGGAGCATAGCTCAGCTGGGAGAGCATCTGCCTTACAAGCAGAGGGTCACAGGT